>NZ_BMQH01000004.1:0-243702 GCF_014648015.1 Butyricicoccus faecihominis | reverse complement strand
TATGGCCCGTTGGTCAAGCGGCTAAGACGGCGGCCTCTCACGCCGCAAACGGGAGTTCGATTCTCCCACGGGTCACCAAATTTCTTCAAGAAAGATGTTGACAGCAGGCTGATGGTATGGTATAATAACAAAGCTGCACAGGAATGTGCAACGAAATAGTAGGTGTTAATGGTGACGAGGGTACACCTGTTCCCATTCCGAACACAGTAGTTAAGCTCGTTTACGGTGACAATACTTGGCTGGCGACGGCCCGGGAAGATAACTCAACGCCTACACCTGCGGATCGCAGATCCGCTCGATATTCCTCAATAGCTCAGTTGGTAGAGCATGCGGCTGTTAACCGCAGGGTCGTTGGTTCGAGTCCAACTTGAGGAGCCATTCAGACAATGCTTTGCCGTCACTTTATCGTGACGGCAGGGTAAAGTCGATTCCCTATATGGGCCTTTAGCTCAGTTGGTTAGAGCAACCGGCTCATAACCGGTCGGTCCCGGGTTCAAGTCCCCGAAGGCCCACCAAATTAAGTTAATATGGCCCGGTAGCTCAGTTGGTTAGAGCGCTAGCCTGTCACGCTAGAGGCCGTGGGTTCAAGTCCCATCCGGGTCGCCAAAAAACGGTACCGTAATCGTGCCGTTTTTTCTTTCGCTGCTATAGCTCAGTCGGTAGAGTGCATCCTTGGTAAGGATGAGGTCACCAGTTCAAATCTGGTTAGCAGCTCCATAAAAACGCCTGATCATTTGATCAGGCGTTTTTCTTTTACTGCAAAACGCGATCTTTGTCGAGAAATGACGATAGAAAACTATTTTCATCTCTTGCCAGTCGATTTTTGAAATGATAAAATATCTGTAGGGAGATGTCGATATGTCTCTGTATAAATTTTATCGAGCGATAGATGGAGATTTTGAAGCAGCCTGCCGTCGCTTTTACAACGAGAATATGCTACAGAAATTCCTGATCCGATTTTTGGACGAGCCTTGCTGCGCGGAATTGAACGATGCCTTGGGTCGGCACGATCGCGATGCGGCAATCAAAGCGGTACACACGCTGACCGGACAGGCACGCAGCTTTGGCTTTATACGGCTGGAAAAGAAGAGCGCAGCACTGTTGCAAGCGCTGCGCGGCAATCGGGATGAGGAAATCACGGAACTGCGATACGAAGTCACGGCCGAATACATCGGCATTGTGCAGGCAATTCGCTCTCTGGCCTCTGAACTGGGCATTTTTATGTAATCTGCGTGTTAAACACCCAATGTGTCCTCAATCACATCAATCAAATGGATGGGCGACACCTGAAGCGTATTCAAGCGTTCTGTAAAGGCGCGTGCTTCCGGCTCACCGATGAACACATCGGGGACGAAGCAGGTTTGTCCGTGCTGCGGATCGTGAGCACTGATACCGAAAGATATATAAGCTCCGGTCTCAGGCGAATAGTGATTTTTTTTGATTACTTTGTAGACAAACATGATGCTTCCTCCGTCGATATTTGCTGATGTTCCCACTTCATTTGGGAACATGTTTATTTTATCAGAAGAATCACGCGGTTTTTGCTATTCTGTGAAATTGGAACAGAATCTTGTGAAATCGGCAGAATGTGTTAAGAAACCGCTAAGAAATTCGACAAAAACTGACGAGAAAGGACTGTCAATAACCATGTTGCGGGTCGCAATTTGTGATGATTCGGCGTTAGAACGAGATATCCTTGCGGATTTTCTCAGTCATTACTGCAATTCACATGCGATTGACTATTCCTACAAAATGTACGACAGCGGTGAACCGCTTTATTATGAGCTTGGGGATGGCGGATGGTTTGATATTATTCTGTTGGATATTCTGATGGACCCGCCGCTCGGCATTGACGTAGCACGCCGTCTGCGTGAGATTGGCTACAAGGGCACGATCGTATTTTGTACCGCTGCGCTGGATTTTGCACCGGACAGCTTTGAAGTTGGTGCATCCGGTTATCTGCTCGAGCCATATACCCCGAAGACGTTCGAGCGAACCATGCACCGCGTACTGTCCGATATCGTCGAGAATACATATGCGATCAAGAATCGTTCGCAGGTGCTGCACATTCCGCGCGAAGAGATTATGTATGTGGAAAGCCATAATTCACAGTGTATTCTGCATCAGGTAGGGCAAAAGACATACACATTATATAAAAAGCTCGGCGAGATTGAGCAGGAACTGACGGCTCCGTGTTTCCTGCGGTGCCACCAGAGCTTCCTTGTGAATATGAACTACGTCAAAGCTGTGGATAAGGACTTTATCCTTACAAACGACGATGTGGTGCTCATTCGCAAGAAAAATCTGAAGGAATTGCGGCAAGTCTATTTTGATTACTGCAAACAGATTCATAATAGATATTGAGGATAATCTGTATTAGGCAAAGTTAAAACACGGATTATTTGAAAAACGAAAAGCGTCCCATTGGGACGCTTTTCGTTTTTTGGGAAGGAGAAAGAAAACTTCATTTTCTATTCTCAATTCTCCATTTTCAATTATCCCAAAGCTGTATCCAGCACCATCATTACCAGAAACCCCGCCATCACACCAAGTGTGCCCGGATGCGAATGCTCACCGAGATGTGCCTCGGGAATCAACTCCTCGACCACGACGTACAGCATCGCGCCTGCGGCGGCGGACAGCAGCCACGGCATAAATGGTGTCAGCGCGGACGCGCACAGCACAACAAGCACGCCGAAGATGGGTTCGACAATGCCGGACAGCGAACCGTAAACGAACGAGCGCGTGCGGCTGAGTCCCTCCTGATGGAGCGGAAGCGCGACTGCGGCTCCTTCCGGGAAATTCTGAATGCCGATGCCGATGGCAAGCGCGCCTGCCGCTGCAAACAATCCTGCGTTGCCGGTATGCTGTGCCGCACGAGCAAATGACAGACCAACCGCCATGCCTTCCGGAATGTTGTGCAGCGTCACTGCGAGGACGAGCAGCGTTGTCCGTCGAAAGGAGGACGGCAGACCTTCGGCCTGCTCTGCGCCGCTGTGCAGGTGCGGCATTAAGCCGTCCAGCGTAAGCATAAGCAACAAACCAAGGATAAAGCCGCCTGCAGCGGGTATCCAGCCCGGCTGGCCGTTCTGCGCGGCCTCGTCAATCGCGGGAATGAGCAGACTCCAGATGGACGCGGCGATCATCACACCGGACGCGAATCCGAGGAAAATCTGCTGCATCAGAGCGCTGGACTGCCGTTTCATAAAGAATACCATGGCGGCGCCAAGCGTGGTCATCAGGAAGGTGAAGCCTGTGCCTGCGGACGCCCAAAGCAATGTCTGCTGTATCATACGCACCTCTCTTTTTAATTGGTTAGCTATTGCTAACTATAAGCATAGCACCGAACACACTTTCTGTCAATAGGGGACTTGACAGAAATGATATAATATTAGTATACAATCTTATAAGAATAAAACAGGAGGGTTCCACTATGGCGGCATCCCGTGAAAAAGTGTTATATTTCGAGCCGCAGCCGAGCGAACAGACTGCGGCGCTCAAGACCGTGCTCGTTCGCATGGGCGTGCGGATTAAGAACGTCGAAGCAGTCTCTGCCGGTCAGACGGTCGGCTTTCTGTTGAACCGCAAGGGCTTTGAGCCGACTGACGCGACTGCAGATGCGCCTTCCGCACCGATGATGGTGCTGGACGGCTTTACCGAAAAGAGACTGGACATTCTGCTCCGTGAAATGAAGGCATACGGTGTTTCCGTGCCGTACAAAGCCATGGTCACCGAGCACAACATCGGCTGGACGCTGAGCGACCTGTTTACCGAGCTGGTGCGCGAGCATGAGGCTATGCACCAATGATCGAGTGCGTACTGAACGATTTCGACATTGACCAGATCGCAAGCTCCGGTCAGTGCTTCCGCTTCCACAGGGTTGGGGATAAGTCGTACGATTTGATTGCGGGCACACACCTGCTGAATATTCAGCAGAACGGCCGGACCGTACGGTTCGACTGCGATGAAGACGAGTTTAACGCCATCTGGCGGCCGTATTTCGATCTGGATGCGGACTACGGCCGCTGCAAAGCCGCAGTTGCCAAACGTGATATCTATTTGCAGAACGCCGTTGCATACGGCGGTGGACTGCGTATTCTGCGGCAGGATCTGTGGGAAACTATTCTATGCTTTATCATCTCGCAGCAGAACAATATCGCGCGGATTACCAAGTGTGTCGAAAATTTGTGTTCCCTTTTCGGGGAAATCTGTTATAATAAGAGTGAACAGGTATACAATAGCATTCCCACGGCAGAGCGTCTGGCGACGTGCACGCCCGAGGACCTTGCGCCGGTGCGGCTCGGCTACCGCGCCAAATACATTTGCGCTGCGGCCCGGCAGGTCGCGTCCGGTGAGGTCGATCTGGAAGCTATCCGGCACATGGATTACGCCCGCGCCAAGGCCGAACTGCTGCGCTTGACCGGTGTCGGCATCAAGGTTGCGGAGTGTATCTGTCTGTTTGCGCTGCATCACATCGACGCGTTTCCGGTCGATACGCATATCCGGCAAATGCTGGACGCACACTATCCGAAAGGGTTTCCGCTGAAACGCTATAAAGGCTTTGCGGGTGTCATGCAGCAGTATGCATTTTACTATGAATTATCGCTGAAAGACTAAGGAGTGTTTAATATGGCAGTAGTAACCATTACGAAGGAAAATTTTGAGAACGAAGTGCTGAAGTCGGACAAGCCGGTCCTGCTGGATTTCTGGGCAACGTGGTGCGGTCCCTGCCGCATGGTTTCGCCGATCGTGGACGAGATCGCAAACGAGCGTGACGACATCAAGGTTGGCAAGATCAATGTAGACGAGCAGGGTGAGCTGTCCATGCAGTTCCGCATTGTCTCCATCCCGACCCTGATCGTGATGAAGAACGGCGAGGTTGCCAATAAGGCTGTCGGCGCTATGCCGAAGGAAGAAATCCTGAACCTGCTCGGCTAAAATCAAAACCGGATCCAAAGAGCTGACTCCGTTGGAGCCAGCTCTTTGCTTTGCGCCTGAAAAGTTTGTATTGAACCGGTTTTTCTTTTCTTTCGTGCGACAGCTTTTGTTTACCGTTCTGCGGTTTTGTGCTATACTAAAAGTAATACCGCCAATATTGCTGATATAATGGTAAGGTATGATTTGGCAAGAGGATATATGTTTGGAGGAGCTTGCGTGAATCGCATTTCTGATAGTATGTTTCACTCCCGCAGCGCTGCATGCAAGAAGCCGTATGGCGCGGTACCGGCAGGGCAGGCGGTCGAGTTTTCTGTTTATCCGCAGCGGGCACAGGGCGCGCTGCAGGTTACCCTTTGGATTGAGGAAGATGGCTGTCAGGCCGAGTCCCATCCGCTGCACTGGTGCGGCTATCAAGGCTCACATGATCGGTATACGGTAACCTATACGCCGCCGCATCCCGGTCTGTACTGGTATTATTTTTCGGTGGAGCTGGCGGATGGTCTGCACTACTGTGCACGCGGCTACGGCGGTCAGGCGGAGCTGCTCGAGGCGGTCGGTGATAAGTACCAGCTGACCGTGTACGACGGCGAGTACCATACGCCGCGCTGGTTCGGTGAGGGCATCACCTACAACATTTTTCCGGACCGCTTCTGCCGCGACAAGGCACCCGAGCAGCCGGAGAGTGAAGGCGTGGTCGAGCGTGTGCTGCACCAGAACTGGGACGATATTCCGGTCTATCTGCCGGATGAGCACGGCGAAATCCTCAACAACGACTTTTTCGGCGGCACGCTGCTTGGCGTATACGCCAAGCTGGATTATCTGGAGAGCCTGCACGTTACCACCATTTATTTCAATCCGATCTTTCAGGCGTATTCCAATCACCGCTACGATACCGGCGATTACAAGCGCATCGACCCGCTGCTCGGCTGTGAAGAGGACTTCCGTGCGCTGTGCAGCGAAGCCGCCAGACGCGGCATGCGCGTTGTACTGGACGGCGTGTTCAATCACACCGGCTACGACAGCCGCTATTTCAACGCTCGCGGTCACTACGACAGCGTAGGCGCGTTCCAGTCCAAGGAATCGCCGTATTTCAGCTGGTTCGACTTTCACAACTGGCCGAACGAGTACGGCTCGTGGTGGGGCATCTACACGCTCCCGCAGGTCAATGAGACCGACGGCAGCTATCAGAATTACATCATCGAGGACGAGGACAGCGTAGTCCGCCGCTGGCTGCGGCTGGGTGCGTCCGGCTGGCGGCTGGATGTTGCCGACGAGCTGCCGGACAGCTTCATCCAGAAGCTGAACGCGGCAGCCCGCAGGGAAAAATCCGATGCGCTCATCATCGGTGAGGTGTGGGAGGATGCGTCCAACAAAATCTCGTACTCCGAGCGCCGACGCTATTTCCAGGGCGGCGAACTGGATTCGGTTATGAACTACCCGCTGCGAGACGCTATTTTCGGCTTTTTGAACGGCGGCACGGCCGAGCATTTCGCGGAGAGCATGGAGTGCATCCGCGAAAACTACCCGCGGGACGTGTTCTACAACCTGATGAACGTTGTGGGTACGCATGACACCGCGCGTGCGCTCACCCTTCTCGGCGTAACCGAGAACGAGTGGAAGATGGACAGAAACGGCCGCGCACACTATCAGCTGCCGCCGGACCGTCTGGAAATCGCCTTGCGCCGCCTGCGGATGGCGGCGGTCATCCAGTTCACCATGCCGGGTTCGCCGACCATTTACTACGGTGATGAGGCAGGGCAGCAGGGCTTCGAGGACCCGTTCAACCGCCAGACCTACCCGTGGGGACACGAAAACCAGGAGCTGCTTGCGTTCTACCGTAAGCTGTGCGAAATCCGTGCCGAGGAACAGACGCTTGCGGACGGCGACCTGCAGTTCAGCGACACGACAGCCGGTGCACTGCTGCGCTATGAGCGCACGAGCGGAGACTCGCGTCTGGTGATCGCGGTCAACCGTGGACACCAGTATGTGGAAACAAAAATTGATGCGCTGTATGCGCTCGACCTGCTCAGCGGCGAGGGCTTCGCGTACGCCGATCCGGACGGTCTGATCGTATCCGTTCCGCCGGAGACCGCCTATATCCTGCGCTGTGTAAATGCAGCCGATTAAGGAGAATTTTCTATGGATATGACAGAAAAACAGCTTTCCAGCGAATATAAGTTCAGAGGCAGGATCATGACCGCTCGTGTGGACGAGGTATCGCTGCCGAACGGCAAGACCGCGCCGCGCGAGGTCTGTGAGCACGTCGGCGGTGTCGGCGTGCTGCCGATCGACAAGGACGGCAACGTTATTCTTGTGCGGCAGTTCCGCTATGCGTTCGATACCGAGCTGCTCGAAATGCCCGCCGGCAAGATGGACCACGGTCCGGAGGACGCCGAGGAATGCGGCATCCGCGAGCTGAAGGAGGAGACCGGCTGTACCGCCGGACGCATCGTGCCGCTCGGCGCGATCTATCCGTCTCCCGGCTTTCTGACCGAGGTGACCTACCTGTTTGCCGCGCTTGACCTGACCGAAGGAGAAATGCAGCCGGATGAGGACGAATTTGTCGAGGTCGTGCGCCTGCCGATCGCAGAGGTAGAAAAAATGATCGAGCGGGACGAGATCCGCGATGCCAAAACGGTGGCGGCTATGTATAGAGCAAAGCTGAAGAATCTTTACTAAGATAAGAGTGGAGATTGGAGAGTGCAGAGGAGGAAAGGGTTTGGATAAGAAAAAAATCCTTGTGGTTGAGGACGAAAAGGCCATTTCAGACATTCTGGTATTCAATTTACAGCGCGAGGGCTACGACACACTTGCGGCGTATGACGGCGCGGAAGGTCTGCGCTGCGCGCTTGAGGAAGCGCCCGACCTGATTCTGCTGGACGTGATGCTGCCCGAGATGGACGGCTTCGAGGTCTGCAGGCGGGTGCGCGCGGAAAAGGACACGCCGATCATCATGCTGACCGCCCGTGAGGAAGAGACCGACAAGGTCATGGGTCTCGAGCTGGGTGCAGACGATTATATCACCAAGCCGTTCTCTATGCGTGAGCTGATGGCGCGCGTCAAGGCGAACATGCGCCGTACCTACGCAGGAGAGGACAGGGAAAAGGCAGAAGCGCCGTCCGGCGGCGGTCTGCGTGTATCCAAGGACAACGGCATGGTGTACAAAAACGGCCATCCGCTCGAGCTTTCCGCGCGGGAATTTGACATTCTGTGCTTCCTGTCCGCTGCTCCGGGACGGGTTTTCTCCCGTGAGGAGCTGATGGAGCAGGTCTGGGGCTATGACTACTACGGCGACCTGCGTGCGGTGGACGTGGCGATCCGCCGTCTGCGCGAGAAGATCGAGGATGAACCGGCAAGTCCCAGATACATCATCACAAAAAGAGGCATGGGATATTACTTTGCTGACGGGGAGTAAGCTATGTTCCGTTCACTACACAGAAAACTGGTGCTGATTCTGGTGCTGCTGATCGTATCCGTTATGGCGGTGGTCGGCACGTTTTTGATCAACAGTATCAACACCTTCTATCTGAACAGCTTTTATGAGCAGATGCAGGCGGTGTTCACGACCGACACTATCCGCTCCATGCAGGAGGCGGCTGCCGAACCCGGCACGGATGGTCTGAAAACCATCATAGATGCACACAAGAGCCGACTCGGCATTGACGATTACCGCAACTATGCCATTCTCGACAGTGAGGGCGGCTTTCTTGACGGCTCCAACCCGAATGTATCCGTCACCCGCACGAGCAACGTCATTGCCGCAATGGCAGGAGAGACCGGAACGCGCTCGGCGGTGTCCGACAGCATTATGGACATTGCGGTGCCGCTGGACAAGAACGGCGACGGTGCGGTGGACTACATCGTGTATATCGCGGACAACAAGCGGGAGATTTCCGACCTGTCGTGGCGGTTCTTCCAGATTGTCATGCAGGCGATGATGTTCGGCCTGCTGGCGGCGATCCTGCTGTCCTTCCTGCTCAGCAAAACCATCACCACACCGATCGAGCGCATCACTGAGGGTGCGCGGTCAATCGCGGAAGGCAACTTCGATCAGGACCTCGGCGTGCAGTCGTCGGATGAGATTGGCGAGCTGACCCGTTCGTTCAATTACATGGCGCACCGTTTGAAAAACACGGTCGGCGAGGTACAGGGAGAGCGCGACAAGCTGAACACGCTGTTCCTGCACATGACCGACGGCGTAGCCGCCTTTACGACCGACGGCACGCTCATCCACATGAATCCGGCAACCGAAAATCTGCTGGGCGTGCGTGTGGAGCAGAAGCTGAGCTTTGATGAGATGTTCGCTGATCTGGACATGCCGGACACGGACGAAACCGTCTCGCGCAGCTTCCTTACGAACGAGATTACGCGATTTGGGCGCGTGCTGTCCGTCACGCTGGCGCCTTACGGCGCACTGGATGGCGAGGGCGGTGTCATCGCGGTCATTCACGATGTCACCGAGCAGCGCCGTCTGGATGACGCACGCCGCGAGTTTGTGGCAAACGTGTCGCACGAGCTGCGCACGCCGCTGACGAACATCCGCTCGTACACCGAAACGCTGCTCGATGCCGCCGGAGAGCTGCCGCTTGACATGGAAAAGCAGTTTCTGGGCGTTATTTCGAGCGAGAGCGAGCGCATGGCGCGTATTGTCACCGATCTGCTGACGCTTTCCAAGCTGGATTACGGACGGATGGAGCTGCGTATGACGCGGTTCTCGGTGTCCGATCTGCTGAAAAAGGTGACGAATGCCATGAAGCTGACCGCTGAGGACAGCGGTCACATGATCCGCATTGAGACCGAGCCGGACCTGCCGCCAATGGTCGGTGACAGGGAACGCATCGAGCAGGTTGTGGTCAATATTCTGTCCAACGCGGTCAAGTACACGCCTTCGGGCGGCAGGATCCGTCTGGCGGCAAAGCGCGCAGGCGCAAACCATGTGCGCATCACAGTTGAGGACAACGGTGTCGGCATTCCGGCGGACGATGTGCCGCGCCTGTTTGAGCGATTCTACCGCGTGGACAAGGCACGCTCGCGTGCCGCTGGCGGCACCGGACTGGGTCTGGCGATCGCCAAGGAGATCGTTGAGCAGCACGAGGGCAAGATCGCTCTGACCAGTGAATACGGCAAGGGCACGACCGTGACGATCACGCTTCCGACCGACCTCAAGCCACACGGCAGGGAGGATAAGGTATGAGAGGTGCGAAACGCTCAGCGAAGAACACAGCAAAGAATATCTCGCTTTTGGTGCTGTGCGGACTGATGGGCGTGCTGTGCGCGGTAAACTGGCTGATGGGTCTGAACATTGCGCAAATGCCCGCAGACAGCGCACTCCGCCGTCTGCACGACCGCTTTGTAGGCGGTGCGGTGGGCTATGAGATACGGTCCTCCGGTGTTTCGGCGGCGGATCCGGCACAGATGGCGCTGACCGTTGACGGCAAGCTGTACGGCGTGCAGTACAATCTGACCGATATTGACGCCGGCATCACGGCAACGCGTTCGCTGTGGTCGCAGGCGCTCACAGGTGAGGGGCTGCGGCCGGCTGATGAGAGTGAGCTGTGCACGGCTCTGCGGTCGGGCAGCTGTGCGCTGCTGCGCTACCACGGTGCGATCCCGATGCAGTCTATTGCGGGCTGGCTGGGCGGCTCGTGGAAGGATAATGACCGCCTGCAGGTCGAAACACTGGTGTATGCCGCCGGTGTGCAGCGGCTGTTTGTCCGCATGGCAGACGGCAGGCTGTATGCTGCGGATGCAGCGGTCTCGCAGAATGCGCTCGGGGAGGCACAGAAGAACTTCCGCGGTCTGTCATGCAGCTTTGCGGGAGATGCGTACGCGGTCTATCCGGAAACGCTGCTGTTCGACAGCGAGGCGCTGTCGCTTCCGGTGCTGAAACCGGCGCAGATCAACCTGTTTGCCGCACAGAGCGGCACCGGACTGGAGGATTTGCTCGGTGCATTCGGCTACACGGCCTACACGGATTTTTACAATGAGCAGGACGGAACTGTCCGCGTGTTCCTCGATGATACGAGCACGCTGCGGCTGAATGCGTCCGGTCTGGTGCAGTACGCGTCCACGGACGGCTCGGCAACGGTGAGCGCTTATGACGAAAGCGATATCACGGATGCGGCGGCGCTGGATGCACAGCTGGACTGCGCCCGGCTGATTCTCGATGCGGCGCAGCGAGCGGGCGATACGGATACGCATGCGTCGCTGTACGCGGTGGAGCGCAGCAGCGAGCAGACCACACTGATTTTTCTGCAGATGTACAGCGGCGTGCCGGTGCTCGGTGACGCGGACTTTGCAACCTTCGTATTCGATGGCAGTGCGCTGCGCACGGCAACGATTCGGCTGCAGAAATTTCAGCCGACCGGTGGCAAACGCACGGTCATGCCCGCAAAACAGGCGGCAGCCGGAGCCTCCGGCGCGGAACGCGGTCTGATGGCAGCCTACCGGGCACAGGACGGACAGTATGTACCGAGCCGGTTCTATCTGAAAAATGCGGCAGAGTGACCGCAGAAGGGAGATGAGAGCGCTTGCAATGGGATAAAGTCAAAAATATACTGATCGCAATACTGCTTACGATCAACCTGTTTCTGCTGGGCAATCTGGCGGTACGCGGCTGGCAAAGCCACCGGAGAACGAGTGAGCTTGAGGCCAATCTGCGCACGCTGGTGAGCGCCAGAGGAATGCAGCTGGATACGGCGTTCTCGTTTCCGGAGGACATCACGCTGCCCGAGCTGTCGCTCGACCGCAGCCGCGCAGATGAGGAAAAAATCGCAGCCGCCATGCTGGGCGAACACGCTGAACGCACCGAGCAGGAGGACGGCACGGTGCGCTTTGAGAGCGACAGGGGCACGCTCGAGTGGCAGGCGGACGGCAATGTGCAGGCGGACTATACGCTGACTGAATCTGCGCCGACTTCCGCATCGGAAGCGCTCGAGCAGGCGCGCCGACTGTGCAGCCGGTGGGGCTTTCAGGCCGAGCAGGCCGGCTGGACGGCGGAGGACACGGTAGTTACGCTGACCGGCTCGGTCGCCGGACTGCCGGTGCACAATCGGCGGCTGACACTGGACTTTTCTGCCGGAGACGGCTCGGTGTCGCTCGTCGGACTGTGGAGCTTCGGCACGCCGTACACCACCGCGAACGGCATCAGCATTACCTGCAGCGCAGCAGATGCTCTGCTGCAGTTTGCCGCAGAAAGCGGCGAAACCGGTAAGATTGAGTCGATGACGGCCGGTTATCGTATGCAAACCGACAGCAGCCGCCGTATTCGTCTTACACCTACTTGGAAGATTGACACCGAAACAGGCGAATATTTGGTGGATTGTGACAAAAAGACGATTATCGGTGAAGAAAACTGAAAAACTGCTTTTCTTTATCTGAAATTGTGGTAAAATGTATTAGTGAGATTTTACGCGAATGGGTTTAGCCGCTGTCGGAGCTGCCTGCAAAGAGGATCGGCACGGACAGTCATTCGCTGACATAAGATACAGTATTCGGAGAAAAACGCGGAGATTTCCGCGCCAAGGCTTAGTGAGGAGTAGGTAGATTGACAAAGTATGTAATCAACGGCGGCAAGACGCTGAATGGTGAGGTGACCATCTCCGGCGCAAAGAATGCAGCGGTCGCAATCGTTCCGGCGGCTCTGCTGGCAGATGGCCCGGTTCGTCTTGAAAACGTGCCCAAGATCATTGATGTAACGCTGCAGATGGAGATCATGCGTGAGCTGGGCGCGCAGATCCGCCAGATCAACGCCACTACGGTGGAAATCCAGAATACGCAGAACCCGAGTCTCAAGCCGCACGAGCTGGAGCGCAAGCTGCGCGCATCCTACTATCTGCTCGGCGTGCTGCTCGGCAAGTATGGCTTTGCCGAGGTAGCAATGCCCGGCGGCTGCAACTTCGGCGGCGTCCGTCCGATCGACCAGCACATCAAGGGTTTTGAAGCTCTGGGCGCAAAGGTAACGCTGCCCAAGGGCGGTTACATCCGGGTCGAGGCACCCGAGGACGGCCTGCACGGCGCACATATTTATTTTGACGTTGTTACGGTCGGCGCGACCATGAACATCATGCTCGCAGCCGTTCTGGCCAAGGGTCAGACGATTATGGAGAACTGCGCGAAGGAGCCGCACATTGTCGATCTGGCGAACTTCCTGAATGCAATGGGTGCGGATGTTAAGGGCGCCGGCACCGATGTGATCAAGATCCGCGGTGTAGAGAGCCTGCACGGCGGCAGTTACTCCATCATTCCGGATCAGATCGAGGCGGGCACCTTCATGGCAGCCGTTGCAGCCTGCGGCGGTTCGGTTCTGGTGAAGAATGTTATTCCGCGTCATCTGGAGTGCATCACCGCAAAGCTGCGCGAGATGAGCGTTGAGGTCACCGAGTTTGACGATGCGGTGCTCGTTCGCCGCGAGGGCAAGCTGACCAAGACCAACATCAAGACTCTGCCGTATCCGGGCTTCCCGACCGACATGCAGCCGCAGATGACAACGGCGCTGTGTCTGGCAGAGGGCACCAGCATCATCACCGAGGGGATCTGGGGCAGCCGCTACCGCTATACCGAGGAGCTGACCCGCATGGGTGCGAACATTCATGTGGATGGCGCGATCGCGGTTGTTGAGGGCGTCAAGGAGCTGAATGGTGCTCCGGTCCGTGCACACGACCTGCGCGCAGGCGCGGCGATGGTTATCGCTGGTCTGGCAGCCAAGGGTGTTACCGAGGTCGAGCAGGTGCAGAACATCGAGCGCGGCTATGAGACGCTCGTAGAGAAGTTTGTTGCTCTGGGTGCGGATATGTATCGCTCCGAGATTCCGGAAAGCGCCGAGAACAAGTAATTTCTAATTGTAATGAGGAAAAAAGGCGGAGGGAGCATCCTTTCGCCTTTTTTGCAGAATATAAGGCAGATGAGCAGAATGAAAGCAGAGTGTATGGTTCGGCGTGCGTCTGATGCGGACATGGATGCAGTTCTCGCTTTGGCCGCGCAGATTTTTGCGGATGAGCAGGATATTCCGAAGGAGCTGAACTTCATCCCAGCGGATAAGCAGCCGCAGTGGTGGTGCATGGAGCAGGACGGCGAACTCGTCGGCACAGCGGCCATTTACCGTGAGGGCGGGCAGTGGCACATGGGCCGTATCACGGTCGCGCACAGGCTGCGCGGACAGCACAAGGGAATTTTTCTGCTGAAACGTGTGCTGGAAGATGTTTTTGCACAGGATGTGGATAACATTTTCCTCGAAGCGAGAGACGCAACGGTGCACATTCTTACCGGATTCGGCGCGGAGATTGCCGGGGACCCGTTTGCATTCTACTGCGGAAACGTCACACCGATGATTCTAACGCGAACTGCCTTTTTGCAGCACACAAACGGATGAAAACAACTGCTGAAGGAGTACCATGGCAGAGCATTATTATTACAGTATCGCCAGCGGTTCGAGCGGCAACTGCGGCTTATATATGGCGGACGGCACCGCGATCCTGATCGATCTCGGTGTGTCGCTGCGCAGGATTACGACTGCGCTGAAGGCACTGTCGCTCACGCTGGAGGATATTTCGGCGGTGGTGCTGACGCATGAGCACATCGACCATGTGAAGGGACTGCCGATGTTTCTTAAAAAAGCGAAGGCGCCGGTGTTCGCCACTCGCGGCACAGCCGAGGCTTTCGAGGAAAAGAATCCGGAGTACGCCGACCGTCTGAACGTATTCGACAGCGGCGAGCGCTTCTGGGTCAGGGATGTGGACGTTGTGCCGTTCCCGACGCCGCATGACGCAGCTGAGAGCACGGGCTACATATTCGAGCACGGCGGCAGCCGGTTCGGCTTTGCCACCGACCTCGGCTTTGTGCCGCGCGATGCGGCCGAGCTTATGCGCGGCTGCGAAATGGTTGTGCTGGAGAGCAACCACGATCCGCATATGCTGCAGGCCGGTCCGTACCCGTATTCACTCAAGATGCGCGTTGCCGGACCGAGCGGGCACCTGTCCAATCCGGACTGCGCCGTGTTTGCAGCGGATCTGGTGAAAAGCGGCACGCGAACGCTTGTGCTGGCGCACCTGAGTGAGAAAAACAACATGCCGGAGCTGGCGCGGCAGCAAACGCTGTCGGCGCTGCGCGGACTGCCCGCGTGCGAGGTGCTCGTTGCGCCGAAGGAGCACATGGAGCATCCGGTATCATTTGGGGAGGAAAGGCTATGCTCTCTGTCCGGCTGATCTGCGTCGGAAAGCTCGGAGAAAAATTCTGGGCAGACGCTGTAAAGGAATATACCAAGCGCCTCGGTGCATATTGTAAATTAGAGATCATCGAGCTGCCCGAGCAGCGCTTGCCGCAGACGCCCTCTGAGGGCGAGATCGCGCAGGCGCTCGAAAAGGAAGCCGCGCTCATCGAGAGCAAGCTGCTGCCCGGCGCGTCTGTGATTGCGATGTGCGTGGAAGGCAAGCCGATGTCCTCTGAGCAGCTGGCGGACTATTTCGGCAAGCTGACCGTATCGGGGACAAGCAAGATCTGCGTGCTCATTGGCGGCTCGTGCGGCCTGTCCGAGCGGGTGAAAAAGAAGGCGGCGCTGCGGCTGTCCATGTCACCGATGACGTTTCCGCATCATTTAGCAAGAGTGATGGTGCTCGAGCAGATTTACCGCGCGCTCAATATCGCGGCAGGCGGCAAGTACCACAAGTGAGAAGAGGGACAGCATGACAAAAGAACAGCTCGCGGCGATCGCCGTGGTGCTGCTGCTCGGCGTAGTCTTTTTTGTGCGGCTGTACCGTCGGCAGCAGGAACCGCCGAAAGAGCCGCCAAAGCCGAGGCCGCTGCCGAAAACCGGTAAAATGCGCTGTCCGATGTGCGGCGCGGAAGCAAAAGTCACGGGCAAACAGTGGGAGTGTCCGTGGTGCGGAGACTCCGGCTGGCTCAAATAAAGTTTGGGTATAAAAACAACCCGGTTAAATGTGGCTAACATCAAGAAAAACCATTTACTTTATTCATAAGATTTTGTAAAATGTAATATAGATGAGAACGCGGTTATTCGCACGGGACAAATGCGAAGCCGCGATGAGGGAAATTATATTTCAGGAGGGGCGTCCCATGATTATCACGATAACGCTTAACGCTGCACTGGACCGTACGCAGCGTATCGAGCACCCGCTGCAGGTGGGCAAGCTTAATCGCGCGGTGTCCAGTCATCTGGAACCGGGCGGCAAGGGCATCAACGTGTCACGCGCGATCAAGGCGTTGGGCGGCAGCAGTATTGCGCTTGGCTTCAGTGCGGGCACAAACGGCCGCATTATGAAGGACATGCTGACAGCAGCGGACATTCACCACGATTTTGTTGATATTGCGGGACAACTCCGTGTCAATACGCAGATCATTGATGCGCAGGGCGGCCATACCGAGGTAAATGAGCCGGGCAACAAGCTGGATGATTCGGATTTCCTGCGTTTGCTCGACCGCATGGAGAACTATCTGGACGAGGGCAATATCTTCGTTCTGTCGGGTTCTACGCCGCCGGAGTTCCCGCTGAAGAACTACCGTAAGCTGTGCAAGACCATCAAGAAGCACGGCTGCAAGCTGATCATCGACGCACAGGGCGAGCTGCTGCAGGAGGCACTGAGGTGCGAGCCGGACTTTGTAAAGCCGAACATCTTCGAGCTGGCTGAGGCTGTAGGCGACAAGCCGTCCGCCGATCCCGAGGTCGTTGTACATTCCGCACGCAAGATGCTGGATATGGGCGCAAAGGCTGTTTGTGTTTCCATGGGTCAGGAGGGCGCTCTGCTGACCGCAAAGGACGAGCCGGAGTCGCTGTACGTTACTACCACCCCGAAAATCTACGACGAAGGTGCGGTCGGTACCGGTGATGCAATGGTCGGCGCGATTGCAAACGCTATGCACGCGGGCATGAAGTTTGACGAGGTGGCACGCTACGCTGTTGCGATGGGCCGTGCATGTGCCCGTCTGGCCGGCACCGAGATGGCCTCTCTCAAGAAGGTTTACGAGGTGTACGAGACCACGCAGGTTTACGTTCTCTGAGCTGTCGCGGAATCACGGTTCCGCCGACAAGCAGGAACGGACCGCAGGCCGTTCCAAAGTCGTCCGAAAGTTCCTATACAGAAACTTTCTTCCTCTTAAAGTCAAAAAGAGTGATATATGCTCCCTCTTTTTTGGCATTTGCAATGCAAATGCTATTTTATACGCGCTGCCGCGCGGGACGATGAAATCTGGTAGTTAGTTGAGAAATGGAGAGAACAACAGATTGTTGTTCTCTCTTTTACGCTTTTCGCAATTACTTTAAGGAGTTAACAAATATGGATAAAAAACAATTACAGCAGCGCGTCACGGAGCAGCGCCGCCGCGTACGCCGCAGACTGACCATTCGCGGCGTACTGTCGCTTCTGGTCGTGCTGACATTCATCCGCTGTGCGTTCATGCAGCGGTATGAGAATATGTTCGTGTGCGTGCTGTCGCTTGTGCTGCTGGCGATGCCGACGCTGATTGAAAAACAGCTTGCCATCGACATCCCGCCGATGATGGAAGCTATCATCTACTGCTTCATCTATGCCGCCGAGATCCTGGGTGAGATCAATTCGTTCTACACCATCATTCCCGGATGGGACACCATGCTGCACACGATAAACGGATTTCTGGTCGCGGCGGTCGGCTTCTGCCTGGTTGACCTGTTTAACCGAAGCGAACGGTTTACCTTCAAGCTGTCGCCGCTGTTCCTGGCTATCGTGGCGTTTTGCTTCTCCATGACGGTCGGCGTGCTGTGGGAATTTTTCGAGTTCACCGCCGATCAGGTGATGCACACGGACATGCAGAAGGACTATGTCGTGCACGAGGTCAACTCGGTGTCGCTCAACCCGGACGGCCTGAATGTGCCGGTGCATGTGCAGATTGAGTCGGTCAGCGTTAACGGTGAGGACTGGACGGAGCAGCTTGGCGGCTATCTGGATATTGGCCTGATCGACACGATGAAGGATCTGCAGGTCAACTGCATCGGTGCGATCGCGTTTTCCATCATCGGCTTCTTCTACGTCAAGCACCGCGGCAAGGGCAAGCTGGCAGCAGCGCTCATTCCGGTTGTGCTCGATCCCGAAAAAGAAAAAAGTAAAAAAGATGAGCGAAACAGGGAACCAAATGACGAGTGATTCCGTCTAATTCAATACTATCCCCGAAAACGATTTGAAGGAGAGTATGGAAGTATGATGAAAAAACGAATGACCGCAGGTGCGCTTGCGGCTTTGATGGCGGCAACTCTGCCGATTTCCGCGTGCGCGGCTCAGAATTCGGCACCGCAGCCGCAGCTGAATACCGCAGAGCACATGCAGTATATGAACGGCTACACGGACGGCACCTTCCGTCCGGATGCATCCATCACCCGTGCAGAGGCGAGCAAGCTGCTGGCCTCTCTGCTGGTGAACAAGGTCAAGAATGAGGACCATCTGTTTAATGACGTTTCGGTTTCCGCGTGGTATGCGGACGCTGTTCGTCAAATGACCGGTTTCGGTCTGGTGAACGGTTATACGGACGGCACGTTCAAGCCGAACGCTAAGATTACCCGTGCGGAGTTTGTAGCGATTCTGTCGCGCTTCCCGCACACCGATATCGGCACGGACAAGTCGTTCGCCGATGTACCCAAGACCAGCTGGGCGTACAACGCGGTGCAGACTGCTCTGGCTCAGGGCTGGATTTCGGCAGGCACGAATTTCCGTCCGAATGCGCCGATTACCCGTGCGGAGACGGTAACCATCCTCAACCGTGTGCTCGGCCGTCAGGCGGACGAGTTTACGATCAATACGAGTGAGGGCATCCGTATTATGCCGGACGTGCCGAACACGCACTGGGCATACTGGGATATGCTTGAGGCAACCACCGACCATAAGTTTGACAAGTCGAGCGGCTCCGAACAGTGGACCTCATTCGATAAGGAGACCACCGATTTGACGCCGGGCTGGCATAACATTGGCGGCAAGCTGTTCCATGTCAATGAGGACAAGCAGTTTGACCATGACAAGTTCATCGGCTCGCTCGAGCTTGACCACAACGGCTACTACATCACCGGCTCGACCGAACTGGACGCGCTGCTGGCTTCGGCAGTAAAGAGCGTTGTCAAGGACAGCATGACCCAGCAGCAGAAGCTGCGTGCGGTGTATGATTACGCGAAGAATACGTTCGGTTACCTCGGCATCGGCGCGGCTGACACTTCGAAGAGCGACTGGGCGCTGACCTCCGCGACTGATATGCTTAAGACCCACAAGGGCAACTGCTACTCGTGGGCGGCAGGCTTTACTTACCTCGCTCGTCAGGTCGGCTTTGACGCACAGGCGATTCCTGGAACCGGCGTTTCGCCCAAGGGCAGTGAATCGGTTCACGCGTGGACCGAGATCACCATTGACGGTACGGCGTACACCTTTGACCCGCAGATTGAAAGCGTGTATAAGAAGCGCTACAACGAGAATTACGATCTGTTCATGAAGAAGTACGGCGAGGCTGTCTGGGGTTATAAAAAGCCGGAGGTGAGCGAGCCGGAGCAGCCGGAGACCGTCAAGGTGGATAAGCAGCTTTCCGCGCTGGTGAGCAAGATTTACGGTGCGCATCCGTTTGGCGGCATGGGCGTTGCTGAGGAGGCGCTCTACAACGGCATGGGTGAGGACGGCATGAGCCGCGGCCTGTTCTGGTACCTTGGCACGGATGATATCAAGTTTGAGGCAGGCGTGGCCTCCGAGTCTATGATTACTTCGCAGGCACATTCCATCGTTGTTCTGCGCTTTGCGGATGAAAAGCAGGCCGCAGACGCAGCGGCTAAGCTCAAGACCACGGTCGACCCGCGCAAGTGGATCTGCGTAGGCGTTGATGAGGCCAAGGTTGTCTCCAAGGGCAAGCTGGTCTGCGTTGTGATGGACGACGAAAACGGCGATTACTACATCAATAATTTCAAGGCGAATGCCTGAAACTGACCTTGTGAAACTTGCGTGAACTGACACTTTCCTAAAGCCACAATATCGCATACAATAGGCTTACAGACAGAATTACTGGAAAAGAGGGTATGCGATATGACAGGAAAAAACATCAGAAAGCTTGTGCTGGCAGCACTGCTGGCGGCACTGACGGCAGTTGCTACGATGATCATCCGCATTCCGACACCGACACAGGGTTACATTCACCTCGGTGACGGCATGGTGCTGATCTGCGGCATTCTGCTCGGTCCCGGTCTGGGTGCACTGGCAGCCGGTATCGGCTCGATGATGGCGGACCTTATCGGCGGCTACATGGCATGGGTGCCCGGCACGTTTGCCATCAAGGCGCTGACCGCTCTGCTCGGCGGCTGGCTGTACCACCGCATGGCAGGCAAGGGCATGAATACGATTACCCGTGTGGTTCTGTGCGGCATTCCGGCAGAGATCGTCATGGTTCTGGGCTACTTTGTGTACGAGGTCGGCATGGAGGTCGTGATGGGCAGCAGCATGGGCGCTGCGGCAGCCGCGGTTGTTCTCGGCGTGCCGATGAATATCGTGCAGGGCATTGCGGGCATCATCGTTGGTGCGGTGCTGCTTCCGGTACTCAGTCACGCAAGCGCGGAGATGGGCGAGAAGATTCGCGCTTGATAAATGGATAGGAAAAACGGTTCCGTCTCCGGAACCGTTTTTTTATGCGAATTTTGATTTGTTATTGTGTGATTCTCTGTGGAACGGCGGGGGGACCTCACCCCGCTGTTTCTACTTGAATTGCACCAATCAACGTCGATGATATAAATGGATTTGACAAACGGTTTCACACCATACGGTTACGCAATTATCCCCAACCTGTGGATAATGAAAAAAGGACAGGAAATTTTCCTGTCCTTTTGGTCTATATGCGGTTACTCTTCCGAAACAAATACGCCGTAAATCGCGCTTGCGAGCTTCTTGAAGATATTCACGATACGCGCAAGAACGCCTTCGTCGGCAGCATCCTGATCCGAGGTGACAGCATCATCGTCATCGTCGGTCGAAATCTCCTGCGTGCGCAGGATGAACTGCAGACTGCTCGGTGTCGGGTTCATACTGCTCGTGACAGACTGCAGGTCGGCCGAGGAGTCGATATTGAGGATGTTGGTATCGTCCTCAAGGTCGGTCTTAGCGTTGTCGATGGCATTATGAATATCATCGGTCGCGTTCTGCAGCTTATTCGAGCTGTTCGAGCGGGAAGCCTTATCGAGCACATCGAGCAGGCCGTCGAGCGTGGTCTGTGTGCTGGCATCCGCGTCGCTGCGAACCGAGCGCAGCGTGCTGTTGACCGTGTCGAGCAGCTGGTAGGACGCAGTGAGCGTTTTGGTAGTGGTGCCGATCAGCTCGGTGCCCTTGTCGATGGAGGACGAGGTGATCGAGGTCAGCTGGTTGAGCGACTCGGTCAGTGCCGGAATCTCGGTCAGCTGCTGGTTGACGCGGCCAAGTGTGGTGTTGGCGAGTTCGGTCAGCTTTTTGCCCTCGGTGGTGAAGTCCTGACCGAGACCCTTGTAATCGTCGAGTACGTCGCAGATATCGTCGAGATTGTCGAGGATGGAATCCGAGGTGTCGAGGAAGCCGGACAGCGAGCTGGAGGCACTCGACAGGTTGCCGGCTGCGCTCTGCAGCGCGTCCAACAGATTCTTGGTGCTGCTGGAGATTGCGCTGAGCAGTTGACCTATGCTTGCAGCCATATCCTCAGTAATCACACCTTTTTTGACCAAGGTCGTCAATATGTTCGTCATTGCGGTATTGATAGAACCGTTCAGATCATTCAGAGCCTTGATACGGTCGTTCAGATCATTCATATCGCTCTTAATGTTCTTCAGATCCTTCTTCATATTGGAAAGATCACTCTGCAGCTCACTGATATACAGCCACTCCGAACCGGTCTTATCATCCAGATCATCCATGAGATCCTCGAGATTATTCAGCGAGGTACGGATATTCTGCAGCAGCGTCTGGTACTCGGTGATATCCGCACCGGACTCCTCGAGCGTATCGAGAATGCTGTTCGTGGTAGCGTTCAGCTTAACGAGCGTGTCCTTGGTGTTATTCAGCTCCGGGATCAGCGAATCGCTTTCGCCGGTCAGCTTTTCCAGAGCGGTCAGCGCGGCATCCGTTTTGGGATCAATCGTGCCGCGGTCCTTGATCAGCTGCTGGCGCACGGCATTGATGCCCGAAATACCGCTCGACATCGTACCCATGCCGTTCTGCATGGACTGCATGGTGTCGAGCATGCTGCTCATGCCGGAGTACAGGCTGTCGCCGGAATCGCTTAGGCGGTCCTTGACGTCCTTCAGGTCGGAGATGATATCCAGCGAGGACAGGGTAGCCGGCGTCATAAACATGAACATACCCATGTTCTCAAAGTTATCCGAGCCGATACGCACGGTGAACGTGCTTTCCTCGCCCGGCATACCCATGAATACGACCAGCTTGTAGGTTCCCACGGACTGAACCTGTGCACCCGGTGCATCAATGGAAAGCGCCTTGCTCATGTCGATACCGGTGCCGCAGACGAGCATCATATTGTTTTTGTAGTAGTCGCTCGCGTAGCTGTTCGGCACCGCGTGAATGGTGATCTCTACCAGACCGTTTGCGCCTGCACAGTCCTCCGCCTTGACCGAAACGCCGTTCAGCTTGTAGGAAACATCAAAGTTCCACGGCATCTGGATATTGACCTTGTCGGTCGGAATGCACTCATAGTAGAAGCGCTGCTTGCTGGTGTCGGACAGCTTCCAGTACACCGAATTGTCTTTGATGACCGGCTCGTCGTAGGTGCTCATGTTGTACACATCTGCGTAGCTGCCGAAATCGGTGAACTCGGTGTGGCCGTTCAGGCTGACACCCTTTACGATGCGCGTATTGGTCGGCGCACCGTAGTAATCCATGTTGATATATACCGATTCGTCGGTTTCTACCGTGGGCGCGGCGGCCTGTGCCGCCTGCGGCAGTGTGAACGCAAGAACAAGCGAGGCTGCGGTCAGTCGGCGCAGCTTATCTGTTTTCATGGTCGTTCTCCTCCGTATTATCGTTCTGGTTGTCGTTCTGGCTGTTGTTCGGTTTGTTTTTGTCGCTGCCGAGGCGCTGGGCCAGATGTTCAAGCTGCTCCTTACGCATCTCAATGCGGTTATGGATACGCATACGCAGCTTTTTGCCAATCATGCGCTTGTGTGCAGATTCTTCGGTCTGCTGCTGTTTGGACGGGTCCTGCGTCGGCGGAGTGTAGTTCTGCGGCAGCTTGAAGCCCTCGCCGTTCATCAGGTTCTTGAGCTTGAGGTGCAGTTCCTTGTTGCGCGCCTTGCGGTTCTCGCGGATCTGGTTCTGCAGGTTGACGCGCTGCTGACGCAGCTCGCTCAGAATCGGAAGCTTGATCTTGGTCGCGCGGATCTTGTTCATCTTGGCGTGCTTCTTTTCTGCGTAATCCGACTTGACGATCCAGCGGTCGAACAGCATCAGGCACATCGGCAGGAAGAACAGGACCAGAATAACCGAAATCAGTGCACCGCGGCCGATCAGCTGGCCCAGACCGGAAATCGCTTCGACCGAGGTCATGAAGTACAGACCGTAGGCAACCGTCATAACGATCAGGCCGGAGGTCATAACCGATTCGGCGCTGACCGATACCGCCCGTATGGCGGCTTCCTTTTTATCCCCTTGTGAGCGGGCATCCAGATAGTTGCCGGTCATCAATATTGAATAGTCAACCGTCGCGCCCAGCTGGATACAGCCGACGATGATAAAGCCGAGGTACATGGTTCGCTGACCGTAAATGTACGGCAGAGCGGTGTTGATGAAGATCGCGCATTCAATCGGGATGAGCACGACGATCGGCAGGATCAGTGCCTTGTAGGTGATCGCGATAACGAGTGCTACACCCAGCAGGGAAACGATGTTGACGCGGTTGTAGTCCGGTACAATAATATCCTTAATATCCTGCGTGGACGGCGTTACGCCGACAAGGTAGGTCGTTTCGTTCGGGTAATACTTGTCAATGATCGCGCGGATGTCGTCCGAAAATTTGAAGGCATCGTCACTTTCACCGGCGGAACGCACGTTGATGATCACGCGTGCCCAGTTTTTCGAGTGCATCAGGCTGGTGATGTTCTCCGGCAGGAAATCCTCGGGAATGCCTTCCGGCAGAACGGACGACAGGCTGAGCGCGTACTTGACGTAGGACAGGTCGTCGATCTCCTCGGTCATCTTTTTCTCGGTGATGTTGCTGTCGGGCGGGACAAGCGCGATCATCATGTTGCTTTTGCCGAACTTGGCATTCATCTGCTGCTCGGCCTCGTAAACCGGTGTACCGGGTGAGTTTGCAACGGCCTCGTTGCCGTAAGAGAAATTCGCCATACCCTGTGCAATGTAGCACGGAATGATGATGATAACAACCACAAGAAATACGATGCGACGGATTTTGTACGCAAATTCACCGATGCCGCGGCCCTGTTTGGGGATAAACGGACGGTGCTGCGTCTTGGCAATGATGTTCTGCGAACGCAGGATGAGCGCCGGCATGAGCAGCAGCACGGTCAGCAGACTGAGCGCGATGCCCTTTGCCAGTACGAAGCCCATATCCGGGCCGATGCCGAAGTTCATCAGTGCCATGGCGGCAAAGCCGACGATGGTCGTCATGCCGGAAGCACCGATGGATGAAAAGGCGGTTCGCCAGGCGTTCGCCATCGCCTGTTCGGGTTCTGCACCGGTTGCGCGCTCCTGCGTGAAGGCGTGCAGCAGGAAGATGGAGTAGTCCATCGAGCAGGCCAGCTGCAGCACCGCACCAACGGCGTTGGACAGGAACGAAATCTCGCCGAAGATGATGTTCGTGCCCATGTTGATGAGGATTGCAATGCCGAGCACGGACAGGAACAGCACCGGCTCAAACCACGAGGTGGTCGTGATCGTCAGAATGATGTAAATAATGACGACGGCCAGTGCCATAACACGGGCGACCTCTTTGTTAATGGTCGGGCCGAGGTTGGTATCCGATACAGCGGAGCCTGCTACCAGACCTTTATCGCCGACGATGTTTTCAATCTCATGCACCGCCTTGTGGGTCTGGTTGGACGAGTCCTTGTCGGTGAAGATAACATCCATATAGGCGGTGTTATCCTTGTAGTAGTCGTCGATATTGTCGTAGTTGATGAATTCGCTCGAGCCGTAGATATTGGTGGCCATATCGCACCACATGACCATATCCACGCCGTCAACGTCCGCGATGCGGTCCTTTATATTTTTGGCTTCGTACAGCGTCACATCCTCCAGCATGACGCGGCCCATGCCGGGATAGGTAAATTCGTCCTCCATGATGTCCAGCGCCTGTGCGGACGGAGAGGAATCCGGCAGGTATTTTGTTAAATCGTAGTTGATCCCAACCATCGGCACACAGATCAAACTGAAGATGACCAGTACGATATAAATCTTTTCAATCAGTTTTCGATTGTTAATGATCAGGTCAACAGGGCTATGTCCTTTAAGTTTCACAAAGAAAACACCATCTTTCTCAGAAATAGATATTGTGTAGGATTTCTTTTCGTGATATAGTATAGTACATAAGGATAACGAACGCAATAATCAAATATGATAAGAGTGAATGATAATGCACATAAATATTATATGTGTTCGTTAAAATGCAAATTACGGAAATGGAACGGAAAAACAATATGAATGGAGTGGGATACCATGGCAGAAGTGGAGGATAAGCGCATCCGACGAACGAAAAAGCTGCTGCGGCAGGCACTGACGCGGCTGATGCAGCAGAAGGACTTCCAGAGCATCACCGTGACCGACGTAGTGCGCGAAGCGGATATCAACCGCGGCACATTTTATGCGCATTATCGGGACGTGTATGACCTGCGCGATAAGATCGAGACAGGGATGATCGAGGATTTCCGCGGGATGATCGCAGCCATCCGTCCGAGTGAGACGGTAACGCTCAAGCTGGTGCTCAGCCGTCTGATGGATTATCTGGAGGAGAATCGTGAGATCGTCACCGCACTCATCAAGGTCAATGCGCCGGATGGTTTCGGCAAAAAGATGATCGGCGTTATCGAGGAATGCCGCATGGAGCTGCTGCCGTACCGCAGTGTCGAGGATGCGTATGCTGCACGCTTTCTTGCGACCGGCGTCATCGGCATGACCGAAAAGTGGATCACCGAGTCGCAGCCCATCCCGAAGACCGAGATGGTCAGCCTGATCACTAAGCTGCTGACACCGCTGACACCGTTGGTGCCGCAGTCGGATGCAGCGCAGAACTGAGTAAATCAGTAGGAATTTAACGGCACGAAAGGGAGTACCCGCAGGCGGGCACTCCCTTTCACTGTATTATCGTTTACGCAGGACAAATTCAGCCAGCCGCTCGGTGGCATCCGGATGGGCAATCTCGCTCATGGTTCTCCGCACGGTCTCCAGCCGCACCGGATTGCAGAACAGCTCGTACACCGCCTCGTCGATCGGGAAGTGCTTGGTAATGAGCGCCGCCATGCCGTTGTTGACCAGAAAATCAACATTGCGCTCCTCGTGACCGGGGATCGGATCGAACAGCAGCATCGGCAGGTTTTTCGCCAGAGCCTCGGACACGGTAAGACCGCCCGGCTTGGATACAATGCAGTCGGACGCGCTCATCATCACCTCTACGTTGTGTACAAAGCCGTAGGGATAGATCCTGCAGCTGCCCTGATAATGCGCGGCAAACTGCTCTACATGGTAGAGCATCTTTTTGTTGTTGCCGCATACCACAAGAAACTGGAACGGCGTGCCGATCTGCGACAGGCTTTCGATGTTCTTCACATGGTCGGCGTGGCCCATGCTGCCGCCCATCAGCAGGATGGTTTTCATTTTCGGGTCAATGCCGAGCTGTGCCGCCGCGTCCTCGCGGGACAGCTTTTCGTTGAATTTCGGGTGCACCGGAATGCCGAACGGCAGGATGCGGTCCTCCGGAATGCCGCGCTGCACACAGCGGTAGGTGAGCAGTTCACTCGCGGTGACGATGTACTGCACGCGCGGCACATCCTCCCAGTACGGGTGGAGCGTGTAGTCGGTAACAATGCCGATGGTCTCAATATCGGCGAGTTTTTTGCGTTTTTTCAGTTCATCGACCATCTGCGCCGCAAAAACGTGCGTACAGATGATAACATCGGGCACATGGTTTGCGATGACCTTGGCAAACTTGGACGCACCGAGTGCGTTGATGATATTGATAATACTCGGCGCAGAGTTAAAATAGCTTGCGCCGTTGTTCTCGGCCAGTTGGTAGACCAGACGGTATAGCGTCTGCATGTGTTTGGAGGAGAACAGATAGCCCTTGTCGATGGTGGTTTTGATCAGGTTGCTGATATAGGCGTAAACATCCAGTGTGTGAACTTCCGCGCCCTTGGATTCCAGCATGTCGCCGATGGCCTTTGCGGTGGCATGGTGGCCGAATCCGGCGGTGACGGATAAAATCAGTACTCTCATACAATGCCTCTCCTTATATTGCGGCGTTTGTGCTGACCGGACCGGACAGCACGCCTAAAGATATTTTATCGTAAACATGTGAAAAAATCAAACTACACTTTAGTTAAATGTATGCGGATAAGCGATATGCAGCGGTATTTCCGGTATCATATATTCCTTTTTTTCAGGTCCGGCAGGAGTTTTTCTCGGTTAGCTATTTTATTCCGGGCGATTTTGTACTATAATAAATCTGATAAACAAAAATACAGGAGGCTTAGGGAAATGGCTCTGTCTATTAAGCCCTACATTGAAAATAAGGAACGCATCCACCTGATCGGCATCGGCGGCGTATCCATGAATTCGCTTGGCGAGCTGCTGCTCAGCCGCGGTGTGCCGATTTCCGGCTCCGACCGTCTGCGTACGGATGTTACCGCACGGCTGGAGGCTCTGGGTGCAAAGATTACCTACGAGCACAAGCCGGAGAACGTCGAGGGTGCGTCGCTCATCGTGCGCACAGCTGCTGTGCATGACGAAAATCCGGAGATTGTCCGCGCCCATGAGCTGGGCATTCCGGTCATGGAGCGTGCCGAGGCATGGGGACACCTCATGCGCGATTATGACAACGTGGTCTGTCTGGCCGGCACGCACGGCAAGACAACTTCCACCTCGATGATGACGCTCATGACCATGGAAGCGCAGATGGACCCGACCGTTATGGTCGGCAGCAACCTGCCTGCCATCGGCGGTACGCTCCGTATCGGCGGCAAGGGCTGTTTTGTGGCTGAAAGCTGCGAATACTGCAACTCGTTCCTGCGCTTTGCACCGACCGTTGCGGTTATCCTCAATGTAGAGGAGGATCATCTCGACTTCTTCAAGGATATCAACGACATCATCCACTCGTTCCATGAGTTTGCCGAGCTGACCCCGATGAACGGTCTTGTTGTCGTCAACGGCGATGACCCGCATGCAATGCGCAGTGTGGCAGGCATCAACCGCAAGGTCCGTACCTTCGGCACGAGCGCAACCTCGGACGTTTACCCGACCGACGTGCGCGATGAGAACGGCTACTACCGCTTTACCGTTATGGTAGAGGGGAAGGAGTACGCTAAGGTGGCACTGTCCGTTCCGGGTCGTCATAACATGCTGAACGCTCTGGCGTGCTGCGCCGCTGCCGAGTTTCTCGGTGTGCCGGGTGACGCTGCCGAGCGCGGTCTGAACAAGTTCACCGGTTCGTCCCGCCGTTTCCAGCTGGTCGGCAAAATGCCGAACGGCGCAACCGTCGTAGACGATTACGCGCATCATCCGAGCGAGATGAAGGCCACGCTGAACACCGCGAAGGAAATGCACTTCGACCGTATCCTGTGCGCGTTCCAGCCGCACACCTATACCCGCACCAAGGCGCTGTTCCCTGAGTTCGTAGATGCGCTCAAGCTGTGCGATCAGGCGGTTCTTGCTCCGATCTACGCCGCCCGCGAGAAGAATACCATCGGCATTTATTCCTCGGATATCGCCAGGGAGGTGCCGGGCGCGGTATCGTTTGACAGCTTTGACGAGATTGCGGATTATCTCCGTAAGGAGGCAGGCCCGAATGATCTGGTGCTCACCATGGGCGCCGGCAATATCAATGAAGTCGGACCGATGCTGATCAAGAATAAGTAAAGAGATAACGAGAAAACCCGCTTTCGAGCGGGTTTTCTTTTGTCAAAATAGATACGGTGTGCCGAGTTGTACCCTGGGGCACCTTCTCTTGCCTTTCGGGCAATTCACCTTGTGCCCCTGCCGGGCAGGCAAGACCCGTTCGCTTTGAAGCGAAAACCAATCAAATTTACAGAATGAAAAAATTTTTGAATCCTACTTGACAAAAACGCATAAATGGTTCATACTACAGATATAGAGAATTGTACAATTTGTATAATTCCGGTTGGTAAGGAGGGTGCGTTATGAATAACAACTTGATTATTACTATTGGTCGTGAATATGGTACCGGTGGTCGTGAGATCGGTCAGAAGCTGGCGCTCCGTCTGGGCGTTCCGTTCTATGACCGGGAACTTATTACCCGTGCGGCTAAAAAGACCGGATTTGACGAAAAACTGTTTGAGCAGCTCGACAAGCGTGCGACCAACAGCTTCCTGTACTCGCTGACGATGTTCGGTTCGGTTGGTCTGAACGGCATGAGCCTGACCGATCAGCTGTATCTGGCTCAGTCCAATATCATCCGCGAGATGGCAGAGGATTCCTCGTGTGTTATCGTCGGCCGCTGTGCAGACCATGTACTGCGTGACTTCCCGAATAAGTTCGATTTCTTCATCCATGGCTCGATTGAGGACCGTGTAAAGCGCGTTCAGACCTGCGGTGATTACGTCATCGAGGGCAAGACGCCCGAGGCTGCTCTCGAAAAGATGGATAAGCAGCGTTCTACCTATTACAATTACTATACCGGCAAGGTATGGGGCAAGTGCGACCATTACGACCTCTGCATTAACGCAGGCCGTCTGGGCGTTGAATATTCCACCGATATTATTCTGGAGTACATCAATCGCCTGAAGAAGTAACTGCTGTATAGGGAAAAGAGAAAAGAGAGAGTGCGGAAAGGTCGTCCCTTGCGGACGGCCTTTCGCATTTTTACAGATAAAAGGATAGGAGAAAAACGATGAAAATACGAAGAATTATTGCTGTATTCGCAGCGGTTTTTGTACCGTTTCTGCTATTTCGTGTGGGATCGGGATTGACCGAGCAGCAGAATGTCACACTGCGCGATTATACGGTTTCCGAGGATGGGAAAACGCTGACACTCCATGCAGCTGTCTTTCCGCCGATTGAGGATATCCGGGATTATAAGGACGAGCCGAAGAACGGCGAACATTATCTCACATTTTACAACGCATTCGGCAGTGCAAACACGATGAGTGCGGGATACACCGTTGTCCTGCCGATTGAGGATATGGATAAGGCGGTTTATTTTAATGATGCCGACGGATTCCATCTGGTTCTGCAGAAGAATGCGCTGACCGGTGAGTGGGTACGACCGTAAATTTCCGCAGAACAGGGAACCAAACCGCCCCGATTTCGTCTAACCGAACAAAGGAGGAATCGCTATGAAAAGATTGCTTGCAGGAACACTCACAGCGGCGCTGGTGCTTGGATTGACAGGATGCGCTGAGCCGGCAGATGAGCCGTTAACTGAAAAACCCGTCATCTACCTATATCCCGAACAGAAGACAGCGGTTTCCGTGTCGCTGGACTACGCGGGCACGCTGACCGCGACCTATCCGGCGTATGAGGACGGCTGGCGCGTCACCGCCGAGCCGGACGGCACGCTGTACGATGAGAACGGAAACGAATACTCCTACCTGTTCTGGGAGGGCGAGAACAACACCGACTACGACTTCTCCAAGGGCTTCTGCGTCGCCGGAGCGGACACGGCGGATTTTCTCCGCGAAAAACTGGCCGAGATCGGCTTGACACCGCGCGAGTACAACGAATTTATCGTGTACTGGCTGCCCAAGATGCAGGATAACCCGTACAACCTTATTTCGTTCCAGTCCGAGCGCTACACGGACACCGCCAAGCTGGACATTGACCCGACACCGGACAGCGTTCTCCGCGTATTCATGGCGTGGAAGCCGCTGGGCAGGCCGCAGACCATCGAGCCGCAGACATTCACGCCGTTTGCGAGAGACGGCTTCACCGTCGTTGAATGGGGCGGCTGCGAGGTGAAGTAAGCACAAAAAAACCGCCGAAATTTCGGCGGTTTTTCTTTTAGGGGATTTAATCCTGCGAGGTACGCAGCTGCGGCATTGCAACGCACAGCGGCTTCCAAACCAGGATGGAAATAGAGTAGTCCAGCATGGAGTGAATGACCGTGCCGAGACCAACCAGCAGAACAACGCTTGCAACAAAACCGTTTGCGAGCTGCTCAGCAGTGAACAGCGCACCGGACATAAAGAACGGCGTAACGATGATCATCTCGGCGGCAGCGTGCAGCAGTGCAATAATGAAGTTGAATACGGTGCTTGCAACCGGGCGGTTGATGATATCCGGATTGCGCTTGAGATAGGCTGCACCGATGAACGCGAACACGATATGGGACGCCGCACGCAGTGCAATGATTGCCGGCGTGGTAAGGAAGAAGCCAATGGTTGTGCCGATGCAGACCGCTACGGCAACCGCCGGAGAGATGAACATGCCGAGAAATACGGCAACGTGGCTTGCCAGCGTGAAGGACATCGGGCCAAGTACGATACGCGGCATAAACATCGGGACAATAATGCCAATGGCACAAAGAATACCGGCCAGCACCATGTGGTACAGCTTGTTTTTCGTCATAGTCATAAGTGATACAATTCCTTTCCGATCCCTTTATTTGTGAACAGATAGAAGTATACAACATAGAACAACACCTGTCAAGACACCTTGTTCATAAAAAGTTTGGTTGCCTGAAAAAACAGGTTGTGATATAGTAATGGCAGACAAGCAGCAAGGTCAGAAAGGAAGACAGGCATGATCTCGATCGACCGATTTGAAGAAATATTATCCGATCTCGCGGAGGAGATTCCGCAGTCGTTTTACGAGGAGCTGAACGGTGGTATCGTCGTGGAACCCGGGTATCTTCTGCACCCGGAGGACCGCAACGGCACGCTGTATGTGATGGGGCAGTACCGCATTGATCCGGCGATGGGCAAGTATATTGTAATGTACTACGGCTCGTTCAAGCGGGCGTACCGCCACTTGGATGAGGACGAGTTGACCGAAGAAATGCGAAAAGTCCTGCGGCATGAATTCCGTCATCACGTCGAGGGACGCGCCGGTGTGCGTGATCTGGAGGTATGGGACGCAGAGCAGATCGCTATGTATAAGAAGCAGCAGGCAGATAACGAGTAAAAGAAAACCACCCGAACGAAATTTATCGTTCGGGTGGTTGAGGCTGTCGCGAAACTACAGTTTCGCCGACAAGCAGGAACGGACCGTAGGCCGTTCCAAAGTCGTACGAAAGTTCCTCCCGATGGTCGAAACTTTTTTCCTCCAGAAGTGTAAAAAGCCAGATACATGCTCCGACTTTTTACGAATTTGCACAGCAAATTCTATTTCATGCGCGCTGCCGCGCGGCAGCGTCAGCATCGCGAAAACGGACTTTATTGATAGACTGAACCACCCGAACGATAGATTTCGTTCGGGTGGTTTTTTAGTTATCCTCGAGCAGCAGAAAGCCTTTGTCCTTGAGCCCCTGAATTACGCGCTCGAGCGTTTTCTCATCTGTGGCGCGGATGGTGTGCAGGTGGATGCCGCCGGTCAGGTTGGACAGCGGCCGGGAGCCGGACTGCTGAATCTTCTCGTTAAACGCGTCGGCATCATACCGCGAGAAAATGTGCAGCGGTGCACAGATTTGGCCGTATACAGCGTGCTCGACCGTCACATCAATCACGGCTCCGCCGAGATCGACGACCGTGTATAACTCCTCAAGCATGCGGCTGTTGTCGTGGTGGCTGACAATGTGCCGCTCCGCACAGGTCGGCGCCGAGGTGTTCTCCAGAATATATCCGCGCGGCGTAGCGAGCACGGCCAATCCGCCTGCACGCAGCAGCGCAACATCGCCTACAATAATCTGGCGGCTGACACCGCATTGCGCAGCCAGCGCGGTCGCCGATAACGGCCCGTTCGCCTGTGCAAGCAGGTGGGTGATTTTAGTGCGTCGTTCCGCAGCGTTCATGGTTAGTCACTCCTTACATCCTTATATGATAGCAAAAGTTGACGGAGTATGCAAGTGTCAAGATGGGAGAGATTATGCAAGGTAGGAGTTAGGAGTGAGGAGGTAGGAGTTTTGTAATGATTGGGCGTTGCAGGGGCGGCCACTGGCCGCCCCTGCGGTTAGGCAATGTGCAGATGGTTGACAAACGGTGCGCCGAGGTCGCACCCCAGGGCACCTTCTCTTGCCCTTCGGGCAATTCACCTTGTGCCGCGCCTGCGGAGAGTAGCCGATATGTGTAGCAGCAAGGAATCTGGCATTGCGTAGAGGTAAAGAAATGGGCGGACACATTGGTCCGCCCCTACGGTAGAAAAAATCCTTTGCCGTTCCTTTATAGTCTCAGTTCTGAAAATTTCGCCGTGCTTTCTAAGGGAAAGGGGTGATTCACAAGAGGGTGGAAACCGCAGGTGTCTACCCTCTTGTGCCCCTGCCGGGTAGGCAAGATTCCGTTCGCTTCGCAAGCGAAAATTTCACGTTTTAAGACAGATTTATCGTCTTTGCACAATCTCATGCGGTCTCCCGCCCTCATACAGCTGCTGCCGAATCGCGGCAAACATCCGCTCTGCCATATCCAGATACCGGCGGACCTCCAGCTCATCAATCTCAAACGGCAGGTCGGTTGGATACCGCGTCTCAATATATAAATCGTTGAGCGCTGCACTCTCGTCCAGATATTCGGAGAACGCCTTCGAGTCCAGCTGAATCGCCTGACGGCACAGGTACGTCAGATTGTGTCCGTCAAAATGCCGTCCGGTGCGGAACAGCAGATAGCCTTTCAGCGCCTTTTCAATCGCCTGCTGGCAGTGGAACGCGATGTTGTAATGATCGCCGCCATAGGTCAGCAGCAGACGTGCGGCCTGCAGATCGCACAGCGCCTTGTCCAGCCATTTGTAGTAAAAACAGCTGTCGGATGCACCTTTACGTCGCCTGGTCATAAATCACCTTGCCTTTCCGGGCAATCCATGCGGCATACGAGGTACTGTCCGTGCAAAGCTCCGCCCATTCCTCGGTGGTGTAAACGCTCAGACTGACGGGCACGGAAACCGTGATCGCCAGGTGCAGGTGTGTGCGCAGTGTGCGGCAGTTGGCGCTTTCCGGCACGATAATGCAAAGGCTGAATGCCTTGAGCTTGTCGGTTGCCATCGTACGCTTTTCCGCATACAGGATGATTTTGACCGGCTGGCACGCGCCCAAAATATCGCATACAGCCTGCTCGATCGCTTGTGTCATACCAATCCCTCCTTCGGGTCGGGCAGCGGCGAAAGCGTGGCAAGCGCCTCGAAGCGGGTTTTGCCATCGGCTTCACCGCGAATGTAACGTGCGCTGTCCGCCGTGCCGGTCAGCAGCGAAAGCGATTCGCCGCAGGCGGTTTCGGCGGTGTAGTTGACCTGCAGCTCGGAGACAAAACCCGGCTGCTTGTACAGGTCGAGCGCGTCCGAGATCAGCTCGACCGCACGCACGTTGTTGACATGATTGTTGACATCCAGATCCGAATAACGGACCTCGTGAACATGATGCAGGCGCACATTGTCGCACGACAGCTTGGGCAGCGGCGCAAACAGCTCTCCGCGGGAGGTGTGCAGATACTGCTCGGCTTCGGGAAATGCGCCCGGACGCACAATACGGCGGGTCTCCGGGTCGAGCGTTACCCACATGGACTGTGCGTCGCCGACCGGCTTGTTATCCACAAAGAACGAGAAACTGCGGTACCAGCTTGCACCTTTGATGCCCGGACACCACGTTTCGCACCGCAGCCGCTCATACGGCAGCAGCGGACGTGTCAGCCGCGCTTTCATACGCGAGAGCACCCACACGATCCGCAGATCGAGCGGACCGATGTGCAGCGCTTCTGCGTGGACGGTCGCTGCGTCCTGCATGATATTCCACAGGAAGGACGGCTTGGCAATGCCGCGGTTGTCAATGTGGCTGTAATTCACCTCATATTCACGGGTGAGTAGATCGACCATGGGAATGCACCTCCGAAAAAATGTGCGGTCAGCGGAACAGGGAAACGATAAAGCGGGAAAGCATATCCAGCAGGGTAGCCTGCCGCTGTGCTTCCTCCTGGGTGATGGTGCCGGAATTGTCGGCATCCGGCTTGGTGACCGGCTTATCCGCCGCGTAGTGCGCGGTCAGGAAGGCCGGACAGCCGTCGATGGACTCGAGAGAGGCATAGCTGAAAAATACCTCGCCCTGAATATCAATGCTGTCATCGAGCAGAGTAAGCTGACGCTCGATTTCATCCGTGCCGTACCAGGTATCACCGGGCTGCGCTTCCGCCGAACGGTATGCGCCGATGCCGATGTACAGCGCTACATCGCTGGTGGAAACCGCCTTCTGCCACCACTTGACGAGCGTCTGGAAGTCAGCAGGCTCAAAGCCGATCGACCAGTACAGCTGCGGACAGATATAGTCTACGGTACCGGCGTTGATCCACTGCAGGGAATCGCAGTACAGCTCGCTGAACGAGGACTGCCCCTGCGTGTTGCTGCCCTTGGAGTTTGCGCTCTTGTTTTCCCAGATACCGGCGGGACTGACACCGAACGAGAGGTTCTTATCCAGCGTATGCAGTGTCTCATCCAGAGCAGCGATGAGTGTGTTGACGTTGTCGCGTCTCCAGTCACCGATCTTGCTGAAATCCTGACCGTAGCGCTCGTAAGTCGCCTCATCGGCAAAATCCGTACCCGGATAGAAATAATCATCCAGATGGATGCCGTCCACGTCGTAATTCTTGACGATCTCAGCCGCACCGTCCACGACAAGCTGCTGCACCGCCGGAATACCGGGATCGAAGTAGTAGTTGTCGTTGTATTTGACAACCCACTCCGGATGCTGCTTGGCCGGACTGGAATCCGGGATTGCATTCCATTCGTCCTCGCCGTCAATCGTAATGCGGTATGGGTTAATCCATGCGTGCAGCTGCAGACCGCGCTCGTGCGCTGCGGTTACCCAGTAGCCGAGGATGTCAAAGCTGCCGTCCGGTGCCTGACCGGTCGTGCCGCTGACATAGCGGCTCCACGGGAACAGCTCGGACGGATACAGCGCATCTGCGGAAGGCCGCACCTGCAGGAAGACCGTGTTCAGGCCCATTGCGGCAATATTGTCCAGCTCGGTATCGGCCTCGGCCTTGAGCTGGTCGGCGGTCATGCCCTGCTCGGAGGGAAAATCAATATTATGTACGGACGCGACCCAGACACCGCGCATATCGTCCTTTGCGGGCTGAGCGGCGTAAGCGCCCGGTACCATCAGCATGGTCAGCGCCAGCACGATGGATAGAATGCGTTTTTTCAGCATGAAGAATCTCCTTTTATCCGGAAGCTGCTTTCATAACCATTGCATACCCTGCTTGTGAAAGCAGCTTCGCCAATTTGTTACCCTATATTATACCACAACCGATCGGGAAATTTAAGTACATAATGTGAATTCTGGCAGACAGGTGCGTTGACAGAAAAGGCTTTTCATTGTATGCTGAAATACAGACAGGGCAATACCGCCGCAGCTTTAATTGTACGGTGTTGCCATAGAGTGAGAAGGAGAGCAAATCCATGCAGAAAAAGGTTTTAGCGCTGCACGATCTGTCGGGTTTCGGACGTTCGTCGCTTGTGCCGATCATTGCAGCGATTTCGGCGGCAGGACACCAGTGCGTGCCGCTGCCGACCGCATATTTTTCCACGCACATGGCCATTCCCGGCTGGGAAACAGTCGATCTGACCGGCGTTATGCCGCGTGTTATTGACCAGTACGACCGGTTAGGGTTACGGTTTGAGTCGGTGTACGCGGGCTTTCTCGGCTCAGCGGATCAGATCGACTGTGTGCGGGATGCTGTGCTGCGGCTGAAATCCGAAAACGGCACGGCGTTCATCGACCCGGTGATGGGCGATAACGGCGAGGTCTACGCTACCTATACACCTGAAATGTGCACGCGTATGCGCGAACTGTGCGAAATTGCGGATATCATCACGCCGAATACGACCGAAGCGGCGATCCTGCTCGACCGCGACCCGGCCTCCGCACCGCAGAACGAAACGGAAGCGCAGGAGTGGCTGCATGCACTTCACAGCCGCTACGGCGCACAGGTTGTGCTGACCGGCCTGGATTACGAGCCTGGGAAGGTCGGCTCCGGCTGTCTGTCTGCGGATGGCGGCACCATCAGTCTGCACGAGAGGATCGCGCAGTATTACCCCGGCACCGGAGACCTGTTTGCGGCGGTCGTGCTCGGCGCACTGCTGAACGGCAGGGCGCTTGCCGATGCCTGTGCGCTCGCCGGCGAGTTCGTCAAGGACTGCATCGCCTACACTGCCGCGCAGCATACCGACCCTATGCATGGTGTGCAATTTGAAAAGCTGCTGCCGCGCCTTTTTTCTTGCCACGAGAACCGGACTGAGGTATAATATAGATAGATTCTCAGATATTCCCCGATAGGGGTGCGCTGTAAGAAAGGTGGTTTTTGTATGAAGCAGTCGATCCGCATTACCTCCCGTGTGAACAAGCGACTTTACGCGGACGCGATACCGGGGCATTTTGCCACGAATCATTCGCACATCAACTACTATATTGATATGTCCGAGATCAAGCACAGCATGGCAATGTCCAGAGAAGCCGCGCGCAGCATTGCATATCAGTTATCGTCCACCAGCATTGATACACTGCTGTGCATGGAAGGCACGGAGTACATCGGCGCGTATCTCGCCGGTGAGCTGTCGAGCGTGGGCATGGGCAATGTCAACAGCGGCAAGGATATTTATCTTGTCGAGCCGGACAGCAACGTTAACGGTCAGTTTGTGTTCTCGGATAACCTGCGCCATATGATCGAGCACCGTAATGTGCTTGTGCTGGTCAATTCCGCATCCACCGGTCAGACCTTCTCGCAGGCGAAGGAGTGCGTTGAGTATTACGGCGGCCGCGTTTCCGGCTTTGCGGCGTTGTTCTCCAATATCAGCGAGCTGAGCGGAAAAAAGGTTGTCAGCCTGTTCTCCGGCGCGGATTTCCCGCATTACCAGAACTTTGTGCGCGGCAAAGCCTGCCCGGACTGTGCCGCAGGCACTCCGCTGGATGCAATCGTCACCCCGAGAGGGTACAATAAGCTGTAACGGGCAAGAGGAAAGCGTGTGCTTTCCTCTTTTTTCGTGTGCAGAGATTCCACAAGGTAGGAGGTAGGAGTTGACGAATAGGTGAAATTCGTAGGTGCCGTCCGTAACAACGCGCAAACGAGTTGCGCGACACTGTCATCCCCCAGGGGCTCCTCTCTTGCCCTTCGGGCAATTCACCTTGTGTCGCGCTTGCAGAGATGAAATGGTATGTGTAGCAGTATGGAATCTGACACTGCGAATAGGTAGAGAAATGGGCGCACTCTGTGCGCCCCTACGGAAGAAAAAATCCTCTGCCGTTCCCCATTTTCGAAGCGGTCGCCGGTCTCTGGTCTGCGCCAGACTATCTTAGGAAAGGGGTGATTCACAAGAGGGTGGAAACCTTGGTGTCTACCCTCTTGTGCTCCTGCCGGGCAGGCAAGATTTCGTTCGCTTCGCAAGCGCTCAACCACCGTCTGGCAGAGACTAACAAACAATACTGATAACCGGAACTTTGAAAAAGCAAAAGAGGAAGGTAAAGACCTTCCTCTTTCGTTTACTTTTTCAGAAATTCCGGCAGACGGCGGCGTGCCTCCAGACGATAAATCCGGTAGCCCTCCGCGGAGAACTTCTCCTCATACTCGGTCATGACATTGCCCTCAAAGTCCGAGTTATGCAGATCGAGCGAGATATTCTGAATCAGCCAGCCAAACTGGCAGATCTCCTGCAGACTCCACTCGAAAAAGCGCTGGTTGTCGGTCTTGAAGCACAGGTCACCCTGCTGACGCAGGATTTCGTCATATACTTCCAGATACGCACGCCAGGTCAGGCGGCGCTTGCGCTGACGATTAGGCGGCCACGGATCGGAAAAATTCAGGTAAATGCGGTCCACCTCACCGGGCGCGAACACCTCGCGCAGCTCAGCCGCGTCGAAGGATACAAACCGCAGATTGGGCAGCGGCTGCTGCTGGCAGCGCTCGGCTGCCATAATGAGCGCGCCTTCCTCGCGCTCGACCGCGATAAAGTTCACATCCGGGTGCTGCTCAGCCATGCCGATGGCAAAACGGCCCTTGCCGCAGCCGATCTCCAGATGGATCGGATTGTCGTTGCCGAACAGGGCGCGCCACTTGCCGCGTTTTTCCTTCGGCTCAAACGCCATAACGTCCGCGCAGGCGGCAAATCGAACGTCCAAGTTTTTCTTTTTGCGCATTCTCATGCGTGATAAACCCCTTACATCAGTGTTATAGTACGGAAAACTGTCCTCAAACGGGACGAAAAAAGAGTAAGCTGCCGCAGAATACTCCGGTCTGCGGCACATCTTCTGCAATAATAGACATAATATTATACCACAGAGATATAGTATGACACAACCGTTATCTCAGCTAAATTTACAGAAAGACCACAACTTTCACAAAAAATATGCAAATTTGCAGATAGTTCTTGGTTAAATGCTACATCTGTGCTATAATAACAACAGATCCACTGACAGAGGGAGAGAAGGATATGTTTAAGCGTTCCAGTGGCGTGCTTGCGCACGTCACTTCACTGCCTTCGCCGCACGGCGTGGGCACCATGGGCAAGACCGCCCGTGATTTTGTAGATTTTCTGGCGGCGGCGCACCAGACCTACTGGCAGGTGCTTCCGCTCGGTCATACCGGCTTCGGCGATTCGCCGTACCAGTGCTTTTCGGCAGCGGCAGGCAATCCGTATCTGATCGACATGGATCTGCTCGTTGAGGACGGTCTGCTCACCGCGGATGAGGTTCGTCAGGGCGACTTCAACGCTTCGGCGGATGCCGCGGATTTCGAGCAGCTGGCCGATACCCGCTGGCCGCTGTTCCGCAAGGCGTACAGCCGCGTGACACCGGAAATGCGCGAGAAAATCGCCGCCTTCACCGAGAAGAACAGCGAATGGCTGCCGGATTACGCGCTGTTTATGGCGCTCAAGGAGGAGAAATACCATCACATGCCGGTCTACATGTGGCCGGACAAGGATGTGCGCGACCGCAAGCCTGCAGCACTTGAAAAAGTGACGGAAGAACTGCGTGACGAGGTGGATTTCCGGATTTTCCTGCAGTATATCTTCTTCAAGCAGTGGACGGCGCTGCGCGAGTATGCCAACGAAAAGGGCATTCAGATCATCGGTGACATCCCGATTTACGTTTCCGCCGACTCGTCCGATGTATGGACACACCCCAAGCTGTTCAAGCTAAAGCCTGACCGCAGCCCCAAGCTGGTAGCAGGCGTACCGCCTGATTACTATTCTGCAACCGGTCAGCTGTGGGGCAACCCCGTGTACAACTGGACGGCGCACAAGGCGGAAAACTACGCGTGGTGGATCTGGCGCATGAAGAGCAACATGGCGCTGTTCGACGTGGTGCGTCTCGACCATTTCCGCGGTTTTGCCGCTTACTGGGAGGTCGGCGCGGACGAGGAGACCGCCATCAACGGCAAGTGGCGCAAGGGTCCCGGCATGGAGCTGTTTAACGCCATCGAGAAGGCGCTCGGTCCGGTGCCGCTCATCGCGGAGGATCTCGGCGTGCAGACCGATGAGGTCAAGAAGCTGCTCGAAGAAAGCGGTTTCCCGGGCATGCGCGTGCTGATTTTCGGCTTTACGCCGGATTACGACAACGAGCATCTGCCGCACAACTATAAGCCGAACAGCATCGTCTACACCTCGACCCATGACTCGCAGACCGTGTGCGAGCAGATCATGGACATCTGCTCCGAGTCGGAAAAGCAGTTTGCATACCGGTATCTGCGTACCTCGCACGCCGAGGCCATGGGCTGGAGTGCCATCAAGTGCGTATGGGCGTCCTCGGCGAACATCGCTATGACGACCCTGCAGGATCTGCTCTCGCTCGGTGCGGATTCCCGCATGAATACGCCTGCCACCATCGGCGGCAAAAACTGGCGCTGGCGCGTGCGCGCGGAAGCGCTCAACCCGACGGTTTCGTCCATGCTCGGTGAAATTACCAAGACGTATATGCGCGGGTAAGAAAATGTGCTATAATGATACCGCATCACGGGATTCTGTGGTGCGGTATTCTATTTTCATGGACAAGAAAAGGACGAATATGTATGAAAATTACAACGGCCATTTTTGATTTGGACGGTACGCTGCTCAACACGCTCGGTGATCTGCGCGACAGCGTGACCTATGCCGTCGAGAAGCATGGCTTTCCGCCGGTGAGCATGGAGCAGACGCGCATCCGTATCGGCAACGGCGTGCGCAAGCTGGTCGAGCGCAGCATTCCCGAGGAGAGCCGCACGGACGAGATGATCGATACCTGTCTGGCGGATTTCCGCGCGTTCTACGGAGAGCACATGATGAATCGCACGCATCCGTATGAGGGCATTGTTTCGGTGCTCGAAACGCTCAAGGAGAACGGCGTGACGGTCGGTGTGCTGTCGAATAAGTACGATTCCGCTGCGAAAGCGCTGATTGAGCACTATTTCGGCAATCTGGTGCACATTACCTATGGCGAACGGCCGAATATCCCACGCAAGCCGGATCCGACGAGTGTGCTCGGACTGTTGGACGAGCTGGGCGGTCAAAAGGAAACCACGCTGTACATCGGTGACAGCGCGACCGATATGCAGACCGCAGTAAACGCAGGACTGACCGCCATCGGTGTTACCTGGGGATTCCGCTCGGCGGAGGAACTGCGTGCATCCGGTGCGGACGCGCTCGCATATGAGCCGAGCGATCTGCTGCCGCTGTTTGCGTACGGCGTGCCCGATGTAAGCAAGGCGGAAAAGGCTCTGACCGATTACGGCTTTGGTTTCCGCTACTTTGAAACGAAAGATGAGGCAGTTTCCTACCTGAGAGACACCTGTGCAGGCAAATCCGTGTCGATGGGCGGCTCAATGACGATGAAGCAGCTTGGTTTTCCGGAGAACTTTGCGGACAGCACGGACGCGCACTGGCATTGGATCGACAAGGGCGTGTACTGCCAGATGCCGGACATTTACCTTTCTTCAGCGAACGGACTGAGCGAGACTGGCGAGATCGTCAATATCGACGGCAAGTGCAATCGCGTGGCGGCCACGCTGTTCGGACCAAAACGCTGCATTTTTGTGTGCGGCGTGAACAAGCTGCGTCCCGACCTGCAGAGCGCCATCGAGCGGGCAAGAAATATTGCCGCTCCGCTCAATGCCAAGCGGCTGAATAAAAAAACGCCTTGTGCGGTTGACGGCAGGTGTCACAACTGTAAAAGTCCGGAGCGTATCTGCCGCGCCATGGTCATTCATATGGGCGTGCCGAGCGGATTTGAAAGCTGTGAGGTCGTGCTCATCGGTGAAAAACTGGGCTTCTGACAAAAAGAAAACCGTGTATTTCATCTGAAATACACGGTTTTTTGTTAAATGAGCACCTCAAACACCCATACCATCAGCGGCATGGTGAGAATGGAAAACAGCGTTGTGAGCACATACAGTGCGCTGGAATACTCAGCATCGCGGTCATAAAGCTGCGCCATCGAAGTAACCGTAGCGCATGCAGGCGTGATGCACGCGAGATACACGGTCAGCAGAATGCTGTGTCCATCTGGAATCCAGCTTGCCGCACCGATGACGCGAAGCAGCAGTACTGTGATAATCGGACAGATAATCAGCCGCAGCAGCACAGGAACATAATGCCGACGGCGCATAAACAGCTGGCGGAGCGGCGTGTCCGCAATAACGATACCGGCCAGCAGCATGCCGATCGGGCCGACCATCGCGCCAAGCTGAGAAAACAAATCGTTCACCAGACCGGGCAGCGGCAGCCGCAGGATGAACAGTGCACCGCCGATCAAAATAGCGATGATATTGACATTGCCGATGATCTTTTTCCACTCGAAGCCGCGCGTACCGCAGAGCAGACTGCGGCAGTGCGTCCACAGGAGAACCTGCTGTACGACGAGGAACGCACAGGAATAGATCACATAATCCTCGCCGAGCAGCGCTCGCACCAACGGAATGACCAGAATGCCCGCATTCGTGTAGATGATGCAGGTGCGCTCGATCACATCCAGCCGCAGCGGACGGCGTAGCAGCCGCGCCAGCAGAAGAAGCAGCGCGTGCAGCGCAATCGCCAGTACAAAGGCGTACAGCAATCCGGTAACAACGGCAGGGGTGTAATCCACCTGAAAGGCGTTGATGATGACGCATGGCATAACCGCATACACCATCACGACCGACAGCACGCGGCTGTCCGCACTTTTGAGCAGCCGGGCCTTGACGAGCACGCAGCCGATCAGAAGAATGAGAAACAGCTCGGCAATCTGCTGCGCTAAAATAAGACTGATTTGCATAATATCACTTTCACAGCAAAAAAGAGGGAAAAGTGGAGAGCATACCGCAGCCGGTGTTCTCTCCACTCTTCATTTGCATTGTATTTAGGGCAATACCGCCGCAGCTTTAATTGTGCGGTGTTGCCTTAGAACAGACCGGTGATCTTACCGTTGCTGTCTACGTCGATCTTCTCTGCAGCCGGAACCTTGGGCAGACCGGGCATGGTCATGATCGAGCCGGTCTCTACAACAACAAAGCCTGCACCGGCAGCCAGACGAGCGGTGCGTACGTTGACAACAAATTCGGTCGGACGGCCGAGCAGCGATGCGTCATCGGAGAGTGAATACTGCGTCTTTGCAACGCAGACCGGCAGGTGGCCGTAGCCCATCTCGGTGATGTTTGCCAGCTCCTTCTTTGCGGCAGGCGCGATGGTCACGCCGAGTGCACCGTAAATCTCCTTGGCGATCTTGCGGATCTTGTCCTCGAGCGGGAGCGAATCCTCATACAGCATGTGGAAGTCGGCCTTGCCCTCGTCGAGCACAGCCAGAACCTCGTCGGCCAGCGCCTGACCGCCTTCGCCGCCCTTGGCAAATACCTCGGAGAGTGCTACGCGCACACCGCGCTCGGCACAGTGCTCGCGGATGAAATCCATCTCCTCGTCAGTGTCGGTCGGGAATGCGTTGACGGCAACAACGACCGGTACGCCGAACTTCTTCATGTTATCCAGATGTGCATCCAGATTGCAGATACCGTGCTTCAGCGCATCCATGTTCGGCTGATTGAGATCAGCCTTGGCTACACCGCCGTTGTACTTGAGCGCGCGGACGGTCGCAACCAGTACGATGCAGTCCGGAGCCAGTCCAGCCTTGCGGCACTTGATGTCCATGAATTTCTCTGCGCCGAGGTCAGCACCGAAGCCTGCCTCCGTGATGGCAATATCGCCCAGTTTGAGTGCCAGCTTGGTTGCCTGCACGCTGTTGCAGCCGTGTGCGATATTGGCGAACGGACCGCCGTGCATCAGACAGGGCGTGCCCTCGAGCGTCTGAATCAGGTTGGGCTTGATGGCATCCTTCATCAGTGCCGTCATGGCGCCCTCTGCATGCAGGTCGCGTGCGTAGATCGGCTTGCCGGTGTAGCTGTATGCCACCAGAATATCACCGAAACGCTTTTTCAGGTCGTCCAGATCAGCGGCCAGACACAGGATAGCCATAACCTCGGACGCTACGGTGATCATGAAGTGGTCCTCGCGCGGCACACCGTTCACCTTGCCGCCCAGACCGATGGTGATGTTGCGGAGAGCACGGTCGTTCATGTCCATTACGCGGGTGAACACAATACGGCGCGGATCAATGTTCAGCAGATTGCCCTGCTGCATGTGGTTGTCCAGCATGGCGCACAGCAGGTTGTTTGCTGCCGTGATGGCGTGCATATCGCCGGTAAAGTGCAGATTGATGTCCTCCATTGGAACAACCTGCGCGTAGCCGCCGCCTGCCGCGCCGCCCTTGATGCCGAATACCGGACCGAGAGACGGCTCACGCAGTGCGATAATCGCGTTTTTGCCCTGTTTGCACAGTGCCTGACCCAGACCGACCGAGGTCGTGGTCTTGCCCTCGCCGGCAGGCGTCGGGTTGATGGCGGTAACGAGGACCAGCTTGCCGTTTTCCTTTTCCTTCACCTTGGTCCACACGTCTGCGGACAGCTTTGCCTTGTACTTGCCGTACAGTTCCAGATCATCGGCATCCAGACCGGCAGCGGCGGCAACCTCGGTGATCGGGCGCATCTGACAGCCCTGTGCGATTTCAATATCGGATAACATGAAATTCCTCCTCTATTTTGCAGCGGGTAACATAATATATTCATTATATCAATACTTCGTCCGGTTTTCCATACAAGCACGCGAAAAATTTGCCGAAATTGTTACTCGCAAAGAGGGGTGTGTTGTGGTATCATATAGAAATGTAATTGAGGATGGAAAATGAGTGTGGCAGTGCAAAGCACTGCAATTTAAGGCAACACCGCACAATTAAAGCGGCGGCTCCTTGTGCAGGCTCCGGTCGCACTGCCGCGGTGCTTTGCGGAAATTTTGTGTCCTGACTTTGGCTTCGGTTCCTTGCGCGAGTTCCGTCCGCGCTGCCGAAGTTTTACGGTAATACATCAAGTATTACCGCAAAACTGTGCCTCGTCAGTACGCAAAATTTACTCGCAAATCACTCTTGTTCAATTATGCGGTATTGCCTTAATTCCGCCGCTTTGCGGCGATACCTTAATTTCCGATGCTCAATTCTCAATTTTCCATTTTGAAAGGGAGGGGTTTGATGGACACTGCTCGTTCCATTGTACACTCTGTTACGCATTATATCAAAAACACCGACCTGTATCTGATGCTGCTGGGACTGATCTGCTCGATCTACGGCATGTTCCTCATTTACTCGGCAACGCTCAACCCGGTGACGGCACTGGACGGCTCGACGAAAAACCTGTATGTACAGGGTGCCGCGATCATTCTCGGTCTGGCGGCATTTATTGCGCTCAGTCTGATTGACTTGGAAAATCTGGGCGACCTATGGAAAATATTCGTGATCGGCAACATTCTGCTGCAGTTTCTGCTGTTTACGCCGCTCGGCACTGAGGTCAACGGCCAGCGTGCATGGCTCAATCTGGGCGTGACAAGCCTGCAGCCGGGTGAGCTCGGCAAGCTGATCTTCATCTTCACGATTGCCGCGCACATGACCGAAATACAGGATCATATCACCGAATGGCGCGGACTGGTTTCGGTCGGTCTGCACACGCTGGTAATGATGGGGGCGGTCGTGCTCTCGTCGGGCGACACCGGCATGGCGATCCAGTACCTGATGATCGCGGTTATCATGCTGTTCTCGGCCGGTCTGCCGCTCAAGTGGCTGGGCATTGCTGCCGGAGTCGGTATCGCAAGCGTGCCGATCCTGTGGAATTATGTGCTCAAGGATTACCAGAAAACGCGCATCCTCGTGCTGTTTGACCCGTCCATTGACGTGGAGCAGTCCCGACAGGCGACCTACGGCAAGATCGCCATCGGCTCGGGGCAGTTCACCGGTCAGGGCTGGACCAACGGCACGATGACCCAGATGCAGTATGTGCCGGAGAACCAGACCGACTACATTTTCTCGGTCGCAGGTGAGGAACTGGGCTTCCTCGGCTGCCTGCTCATCATCATTCTGCTGATGGCGCTGATCATCCGTTTGTTTTATGTGGCGTACCGCGCCTCCACGCCGTTTTCGGCGCTGATTGCGGTCGGTGTAAGCGGCATGCTGCTGTTCCAGACCTTTATGAATATCTTTATGAATGTCGGTCTGCTGCCTGTCATGGGCCTGACGCTGCCGTTCTTCTCCTACGGCGGTACGTCTATCGTAACCATGTTCGCCGCGCTCGGCATCGCCGCAGGCGTCAGAATGCGAGAAAAGCCAAGCTGGCTGCAGAACTGATATGGGCACTCCCCCTATGCATACATTGAAAATGCCAGAAAGGATTTTGTAAAATGACCAGACAACAAGCATGGGAGCTTCTTCGCAGGTACAACGCGGAGCCGTTCCATTTACGGCATGCGCTGACGGTTGAGGGCGTCATGCGCTGTTTTGCGGAGCAGCGCGGCTATGACCCGGAATTCTGGGGCATTGTCGGCCTGCTGCACGACATTGATTTCGAGCAGTGGCCGGAGCAGCACTGTGTCAAGGCATCTGAGCTGCTGCGCGAAGGCGGTGCAGATGAGAGCATTATTCATGCGGTATGCAGCCACGGATGGGCGATTTGCGTGGACATCAAGCCGGAGCACGAGATGGAAAAGCTGCTGTATGCAGCCGATGAGCTGACTGGTCTGATCGGTGCGGCGGCGCTCATGCGCCCGTCCAAGAGCGTGCAGGACATGGAGCTCAAGAGCCTGAAGAAGAAATACAAGGATAAAAAGTTCGCGGCAGGCTGCTCGCGTGAGGTCATCGAGCGCGGCGCAGAGCTGTGCGGACTGACGCTCGAGGAGTTGTGGCAGCAAACGTTGGACGCCATGCGTTCCTGCGAGGATTCCATCAACAGGCAGATGGAAGAGATTTAACGAAATATTGTACTTATATGGAATAATCGGGGCATTTGTAATATTACAATGCCCCGGTTTCGTCATATTTCGTTGAAATGTGCCATGTTTTGTGGTAAAATACCATTAAGAATGCCCGCAGCGGGCATGCAGGAAAGCAACCCACCGGCGAAACAGCATGGAGGTTCAAGAATGCGTTTCAAACGAATGATCGCGGTATTTCTGAGTGCGGCGATATATATGACAGCGGGTGCGGCGGCCGCAGAATTGCCGCAGGATGCCGCGGAGACAGAGACCACAGCCATCACGACCGAGACTGCCGCCGAGCGGGATCTGACACAGGATCTGCCGCAGGCGAGAGCGGTCGTCAGCGCGGCAAAGACCACGCACGCGTTTCAGCTCAACGGCAAGGCGGTGACCAATCCGCAGGCGTACTTAATTAACAAGTATAATTATTTCAAGCTGCGCGATGTAGCGTATCTGCTGCGCAACAGCACCGCAGAGTTTGAGGTAGGCTGGGAGAAGTCCACCAACGTTATCACCCTGACGACCGGCAAGAACTACACCGCGGTCGGCGGAGAGCTGAACACGAAGGCACTGTCCAGCGCGGCAGGCAAACCCACCACGGCTATCGTCAAGGTGAACGGCAAAAAGGTTTCGTTCGACGGTTACATCATCAACGGAAACAACTACTACAAGATTGCCGATATGGCGGCTGCACTCGGCTTTACGGCGAATTACGACGTACCCAGCCGCACGGTTTCGCTTAAAACACCGACACCTGCACCGATTCCGGCTTCGTTCACGACCGGTGTGTACCGCGTTAACGTCAATTCGGCGCTGACCGTGCGCAGCGGTCCGGGCAAAACCTATTCCGAAGTCGGCGAGTACGCCAAGGATGCTCTGGTTATCGTGGATAAGCTGTCGAACGGCTGGGCACATCTGCTGGACAGCGCAGGCGGCAGCGGCCGTTACTGCAGCGCGGATTATCTGGTTCGCGTAAGAGATTACAATGCGGCGGTCGATAAGCAGACCGAGCCGACTGTCTCCAAGCCGAGCACACCTTCGACGCCGAGTACACCGGCGACTCCCGACGAGCCGACGACGCCGACTGAGCCGACAACGCCGGATACGCCCGCCGAGACGTTCACAAGCGGCGTGTACCGTGTAACCGTGGACTCCGAGCTGTCTGTCCGCTCGAGCCCGAGCACCTCCGGTACGCTGGTCGGCGTGCTGAAAAACGGTGCGGAAATCGCGGTTGACAGCATCAGCAACGGCTGGGCACATATCATGGATAACGCTTCGGGCAGCGGCCGCTACTGCAGTGCGGCTTACCTGACGCGCGTGCGCGACTACGTCAGCGGCGACGAGGATAACGATCCGATACAGCCGCCGCGCACCTCGCACATTGATGGCGTGATGACGGTCATTATCGACCCGGGTCACGGCGGCAGCGATGTCGGCGGGAACAACGGTGGTTCGCTCGATGAGAAGCATGTCAACCTGTATGTGGCGCAGTACCTCAAGCAGTACCTTGAGGCAGCCGGTGCAAAGGTTATCATGGTGCGCGATACCCTTGAGGAAGGCAGCGAGCTGACGCTGCGCGGCGCTGTTATGAAACAGTATGCGTCCTCGGCGGACCTGTTCTTTAGTATCCACCACAATGCAGCCAACACCACTGCACGCGGAGCGGAAATTCTGGCGCAGATTGCGGACAAGAACGGCGGCCCGACCAAAATTCTGGCGCAGGCGCTGCTCGACGAGTACGAAAAGCTGGGTGTTCCGATTCGCCAGATCGTGTTCCGCGAGGGCAGCCACGGCGATTATTATTACACCAACCGTGCAGCAGCGGCGCTGAATATTCCGGCGCTGACGAGTGAATTCTGCTTCATTGATAACGAGGAGGACCAGAAGTTCATCGACAGTGATGAGGACTGGCAGAAGCAGGCGCGTGCACAGCGCAATGCGATCCTGTATTATTTCACGCAGGTACAGTATTAAAGAGGCAACACCGCGTCTTTCAGGCGCGGTTTGCTTTAACAGAAGGAGATATTTGTTATGACAGAACGGGCAAAACTGGCACAGGATTTTCACAATCAGGGCTACAACTGCGCACAGGCGGTGGCCTGCGCGTACTGCGATCTGGCTGGTCTGGATAGGGAGACCGCCTATAAAATGGCGGAAGGCTTCGGCTTTGGCATGGGCTGCATGGAGATGTGCGGCGCGCTGAGCGGTGCGTTCATGCTCGCGGGCATGAAGAATAGCGCAGGACTGGATCAGCCGGGCACGACCAAGGGTCAGACCTATAAGGTCACGAAAATGCTCAAGGAGAAGTTTGAGCAGAAGAACGGCGCGTATCTGTGCCGCGACCTCAAGGGCGTAGCCGACGGCAATGTACGGCGCTCCTGTCCGGGCTGCATTGAGGATGCGTGTGAGCTGATTGAGGAATACCTCACGAAATAAAAAGAAAATCCCTTTCTCGACTGAGAAAGGGATTTTTTGTGCAATTCGGAGGGTAGCGGCGGGGTGAGGTCACCCCGCCCTACGGTATGTCGTGTGATTATGGTGTATGCGACAAAACATTTGGCAGAATGTATCGGGTAGGGCGGGATGCCCCATCCCGCCGTTCCACAGAGAATCTGCACGATAACAAATCAAAACTTACAGATTAAACACAATGCCGCATACCGCGCCGATCAGGATAAACACGATCGGGTGCAGCTTTTTGAGCTTCCAGATACCGAGCGACAGCACGAGAAAAATAATTATCGCCGGAACATTGATGACCGAGCCGAGACTTGCGATGCCTGACCAGTTTTCCGTATGCAGCAGCGCTGCGACAAACACCTCGAGCATTGCGCCGAAGATCAGACCCGCGGACGCCGGACGCAGACCGTAAAAGCCGTTCTTGACCAGTGGAGAGTCGCGGAACTTATCAAGCGCACGCGATACCAGAATGATGATGATGACCGACGGCAGCACAAGCGAGCAGGTTGCCATGAGGGCACCGGGAATGCCGGCCGCGTGGAAGCCTGCATACGTTGCCGAGTTGACACCCATCGGACCGGGTGTGGATTCGGAGACTGCGATCATGTCCATCAGATCGTTCGGCGTGAACCACGGATACCGCAGCGAAATCTGCTTGAGGAAGGGTAGGGTCGCCAGTCCGCCGCCGATGGCGAACAGACCCGCCTTGAAAAATTCGTAAAACAGCTGAAGGAAGATCATGCGCGTCTCCTCCTGATCATGCCGATAGCGATACCGGCAATAGCGGCCACAATGACCATCACAACCGGCGATACGCCGAAGAAGGCGACAGCCGCGAACGTAACGAGCAGGATAACGCTGGTCGGCACGTCAACAACGCCCTTTTTCGCCATTTTCCACACGGACTGCAGCACGAGCGCGCAGACCGCGATGCGGATTCCGGCAAACGCGTGCTGCACGACAGCCAGATGCGCAAACTGCTGGATAAATGCGGCGATAATCGTGATAATAATCAGCGATGGCGTGATCATGCCCGCCGTGGCGGCAATGCCGCCGAGAATGCCGTGCGTCTTGCAGCCGATGAACGTGGCGGTGTTCACCGCGATAACGCCCGGGGTGCACTGGCCGATGGCGTAGTAGTCCATCAGCTCGTCCTCAGTTGCCCAGTGACGGTTTTCAACGACCTCGCGCTGCAGAATCGGCAGCATGGCATAGCCGCCGCCGAACGTGCATACGCCAATCCGTGCACATGTGAGATATAGATCAAGGTAAGGATTCAAATGATACAGTCCTTTCGTCAGGAGATAACTTCAATAGTATACACCCGTTATCGAAAAATGAACAGAATAATCCTGTTAAGAGAATGAAAAAAACGCTCAAAGCAGCAGCTCCAAGCGTTTTCTGTTTACTTTGCGGGAATGACTTCCAGCCAGTAGCCGTCCGGGTCGGAGATGAAATAGATGCCCATTGCCGGATTTTCAAAGCAGATGCAGTCCATTTCCTTGTGCTTTGCGTGCGCGGCATCGAAATCATCCACGCGGAAGGCCAGGTGGAACTCGTTGTCACCGAGGTTGTACGGCTTGTCCCAGTCGCGCAGCCACGTCAGCTCGAGCAGATGCGGCGTTACGCCATCGGTCAGGTATACAATAATGAAGCTGCCGTCCGGTGCGTTGATGCGGCTGGATTCGGTCAGACCGAGAGCCTCCTTATAAAAAGAAAGCGAGCGGTCCAGATCGCGGACATTAAAATTGTTGTGTGCAAACGAAAATTGCATAATGATATCCTCCTGATTGCGAATCTACGGTTACTGTACCATGAAGCCGCAGAAATTGCAAGCGGACGGCGAAAAGATACAAAACCGGTTTGCATTTAGTGTTGAAATTTCTACAATGGCTTGCTATAATTAGGTTGAATATTTGCGTCCCAAAAAGGAGGCAGGGGTTTGAAAAAGAGATTACAGAATATGCTGGCTCCCAACAGCGTAATTTTTTATGTGCTGTTTTTCCTGTTTGCAGTCGTGGGACTTTATTTCTCCCGCGTGTACGGTGCGGCAGGTATTGTGGTGTGCATCATCCTGCGGATTGTTTCGCTGCGCATGAATGCGGCACGGCGGCGGCAGGTGCAGGAGCTGATGAACAACATCGAGGTAGACGGCGGAGAGATCCGTCCGGCGGTGACGCGCTCGCCGCTGCCGACAGCTGTTGCGCTGGCTACCACGGGCGAGATCGTATGGGCGAATGACGCATTTGCGGAAATCAGCGGTCGGGGGACTGCGGTAAGCGGCGTTCGCATGGGCGAGATCGCACCGACGTTTGAGACCGGCTGGCTCATCAAGGGGCAGACCGCGTTCCCGGGAGAGCTTGGCATCGGCAAGCGGCAGTACCATGTATTCGGCAGTATGGTGCAGAGCGGTGCGGGACAGCTGATGATGCTGCATTTTATCGACTGCACCGAGTTTGTCCGTCTGCGGGATGCGGCTGAGACTACCCGTCCGGCTATCGCGGTTATCGCGATCGACAACTACGAGGAGCTGGTCAAGAACACCACCGACTCGGAAAAATCCAACATTCTGGCGGGCATTGACAAACGTCTGTTTGCCTGGGTGAAGGACTCAAGCGCCGTACTGCGCAAGTATGACCGCGACAAGTATATCTTCGTGATCGAAAACGCCGAGCTGGACAAGCTGGTCGCGCGCAAGTTCTCTGTTCTGCAGGAGGTGCGCGAAATTGAGAACCACGAGGGCGTTGTAGCTACCCTGTCCATCGGTATCGGACGCGACGGCGAAACGCTTGCAGAAAGCTATCAGTTTGCCGGACTCGCTGTCGACATGGCGCTGTCCCGCGGCGGCGACCAGGCGGTTATCAAGAATAAATTTAACTTTGCCTTCTTCGGCGGATTGAGCGAGGAAGTCGAGAAGCGCACCAAGGTCAAGAGCCGCGTGGTTGCCAACGCACTCAGCCAGCTGATCCGCGACTCGTCTCAGGTGCTGGTCATGGGCCACAAGAACAGCGATATGGACGCCATCGGCGCTGCTGCCGGTATGGTCTGTGCCGCGCGTGTCAAGGGCAGACCGGTGCACATTGTTGTGGACCGTCAGCACACCATGGCAAATGACCTGATCGAACGGCTGGAAACCCAGTCTGAGTACAAGGGCGTGTTCATCAGCGCCGAGGATGCGATGATCGCGTGCGATTTCAACACGCTGCTTATCGTGGTGGACGTAAACCGTCCCGGCTATGTGGAGAGCGCGGCGCTGCTCGAATCCATCAACAAGATCGCAGTCATTGATCATCACCGCCGTGCGGCAGATTATATCGAGAACGCAGTCGTATCCCTGCACGAGCCGTATGCGTCGTCCGCATCCGAGCTGGTCAGCGAGCTGCTGCAGTATCTTGTGCCGACCAGCGGCATCCTCACCTGCGAGGCGGAAGCCATGCTGGCAGGTATTTATCTGGATACCAAGGGCTTTGCAACGCGCACCGGCGTCCGCACATTTGAGGCGGCAGCGTATCTGCGCCGCGCAGGTGCGGAGTCGAGCGATGTCAAGCGCCTGTTCCAGTCCAGCTTTGACCAGTATATGGAACGTCAGAAGCTGATCTCGTCCGCGCGCAACTGCGGTCAGGGCGTTATCTTCGCTATCACCGGCGAGGAGGTAGACCGTATTGCGGCCGCACAGGCAGCAGACGAGCTGCTGTCCATCATCGGCACACATGCAAGCGTTGTTGCGTTCCGCAGCGGCGATGATATGGCGGTTTCCGCTCGTGCGGCAGGCCACGTCAATGTGCAGCTGCTGATGGAGAGACTCGGCGGCGGCGGCAACCATTCGGCGGCCGGTGCACAGCTAAAAAACACCACGCCGGAGGAGGCCGACAAGCTGATCACGGATGCCATTCGCGGCTACTTCGACGATCAGCGGACCGAGAAACAGGACGAAAACAAATAACAGTCTGTCGGAAAAGGCGTTTCACGACAGCCGTAATTAGACCGAAAAGCAGGCGAAGCTGTTCGCCGCATTCGATATAGCAAACACAAAAGGAGTAATCACCATGAAAGTAATTCTCAAGGCCGACGTTAAGGGCAAGGGCAAAAAGGGCGAGCTGATCGAGGTCAGCGAGGGCTACGGCCGCAACTTCCTGATGCCGCGCGGTCTGGCAGAGCCGGCAACCGCGGATAACCTGAACGTCAAGAAGGCGCAGGATGAGGCACACGCACGCAAGATCGCACTCGAGCAGCAGGCAGCCCGCGAGGCAGCCGAGAAGCTCAAGGAGAGCCCGGTAAAGGTTCCGGCCAAGGGCGGCACGGGCGGCCGTCTGTTCGGCGCTGTTACCTCCAAGGAAATCGCTGAGGAGCTGAACAAGCAGTACGGTCTGAACGTACCGAAGCAGAAGATCGTGCTCGAGGAGCCGATCAAGACCTTCGGTGTACACCGCGTAAAGGCAAAGCTGTATCAGGATATCGCAGGCGAGATTCTGGTGCAGGTAGTCGAGGCGTAATCTGCATCTATAGGGGGTATCCAATACCCCCTATATACGCCGGTCGGTTCCGGAGAAACCGACCGGCGATACCCCCGGACGCGCTCCAAGAGCGCTGGGTCGGGGTGTAAAAAGTCACGCGCATGTCGCGACTTTTTACGGACACGGCAATGCCGTGTCCTATTTCATGCCGTGCGTGGAACGCACGGTCGCTGCGGCGGGACCGAGATGCTCGCCGTACCATTCGGTACGGCTGCATCTGAGGTTGCGCTTTGCAAGCAAAGCAGGATTTGATTGACGCAGGCGATGCCTGCGTTGTCATTTTTTGTTCCTCATTCTCAATTCTCTATTTTCCATTCTCAATTTGTTAGCGGAGGGAGGTAAGTAAGTGCCCGACGAACTTTTGATGCGGCAGGTGCCGCAGGATCTGACTGCGGAGCAGTCGCTTTTAGGCGCGATGTTGGTCGATCCGAACTGCATTCCCGAGGTCATCGAGCAGGTGCGCGCCGATGATTTTTACGCGGAAGAAAACAAGCGCATCTTTGAGACTATCTACTCGATGTTCAACGGCGCACAGCGTATTGACCCGGTAACCGTTCTGGATATGCTCACGCGCATGGGCTACTACGACGAGGCCGGCGGCCGCGCGTATCTCTTTCAGCTGATGGAGGTCACGCCGGGTGCGCGGAACGTCAACGAGTACGTCCGCATCGTGCGTGACAAGAGCCTGCTGCGCCAGCTGGCGGATGCGGGCAGCGAGATTCAGCAGAACGCCCTCGAAGCCCACGGTGAAGCCTCCGGCATTGCCGAGCTGGCGGAGCAGCGTATTTACAGCATCCGTCAGGGACGTGAAATTAAGGGTCTGTCACGGCTTTCTGAGGTTATCGCTGATCTGTATACCGAACTGGACGAGCGTGCCCGGTCGGACAGTGAAATTCCCGGCATGTCCACCGGCTTCCACGCGCTGGACACGGCGCTGACCGGTCTCAATAAATCCGACCTGATTCTCATTGCGGCACGACCCGGCATGGGCAAGACCGCGTTTGCGCTCAATGTGGCGCTCAATGCGGCTAAGGCAAGTGTTAAGAATAAGGAGCGCGGCGACAAAAAGGGCACCGGCGTGTGCGTGTTCCAGCTTGAGATGGGCAAGGAACAGCTGGCCAGCCGTTTCCTGTCAAGTGAGGCGCTCATTGAGTCGCAGAAGCTGAAAACCGGTAATCTGGACGGTGACGATTGGGTAAAGATCGCGCGTGCGTCCGGCGTACTGGCAGGACTGAATATCTATGTGGACGACAATCCGGCCATCACGGTTGCGGAGATCAAGGCGAAATGCCGCAGACTGGGTGACGAACTCGGTCTGATCGTCATCGACTATCTGCAGCTGATGCACGTCGGCGGCCGTCACATGGATAATCGTGTGCAGGAGGTCGCAGAGATTTCACGTTCGCTGAAAATTATGGCGAAGGAACTCAATGTTCCGGTCGTGTGTCTGTCGCAGCTGTCGCGTGCGTCCGAGCAGCGCTCGGATAAGCGCCCGATGCTGTCCGACCTGCGAGAGTCCGGCGCGATCGAGCAGGACGCTGACATCGTTATGTTTATCTACCGCGATGATTATTACGATGACGAGAGCGAGAACAAAAATATCGCAGAAATTATCATTGCGAAAAACCGTCACGGTGCGACCGGCACCATTGAGCTGCAGTGGGTCGGTCAGTACACGACCTTCTCCAACCCGGACCGCATTCACGAGGAGTAAGCCATGCTGGATACGGTAAAACGAACGATTTCCGACTATACGATGCTCGAAACCGGCGAAAATGTGCTTGTCGCCCTGTCCGGCGGTGCGGATTCCGTAGCGCTTCTGCTGAGTCTGCGCGAGCTGGGGTATCCTGTGCGGGCGTTTCACCTCAACCACTGTCTGCGCGGTGCAGAGTCCGACCGGGACGAAGCCTTCTGCCGCAGGCTGTGTGAGAAGCTCGGCGTGAAACTGACGGTCGAGCGCGTGGACATAGCCGCTGCCGCAGGCGATTCCGCGGTAGAGGAGACCGCGCGGCGTATTCGCTATGCACGGCTGGAGCATGCCGCACACGGAGCCAAAATCGCGGTGGCGCATAATGCGGACGACAATCTGGAGACCATGCTGTTCCATTTGGTGCGCGGCACAGGTGCGAAAGGTCTCACGGGCATTCCGCCGGTGCGCGGACGCATCATTCGGCCTCTCATCGAGGTTGAGCGGCGGGAAATCGAAGCCTTTCTGCGCGAGCGCGAACAGGATTTCGTGACTGACAGCACCAATGCGGACACAGCTTATACGCGCAACCGCCTCCGTCAAGAGGTCGTTCCCATTCTGCGGGAATTGAATCCGCAGGCGGTGCAGGCGGCAGCACGGCTTTCACGTCAGCTTCGGCAGGACGAGACTTGCCTGCAGAGTTATGCACAGACCTGTGTACAACTTTGTGCAGTCGGGAACGGCGCATGGAAGATTCAGCCTCTGCGGGAGGCCGCATCGGCGGTTCGCAGCCGAGCATTGCGTCTACTGCTCGAAAACGCGGATATGCCGCTCAAAGACGTAACCGCAAAGCACATTTCAGCGCTCGAGCATCTGTTGGAAACCGCGTCTCCGTCTGCGGAAACCGATTTGCCGAACGGCTGTTTCGCAAGACGTGAATATGACGTTCTGCGCATCATTCCCAAGGCTGAAACCGCGGTCGAGCGGCCGGAAATCCCGTTTACCGTACCATTCGCAGGGATGATCTGGAAGGACACGGTAAGGCTGACTGCAAAGAAATTAGAAAAATCCGAAGTTTTTTACAAAACATTCAATACTTTTTGTCTGGATTGTGGTACAATAGATTTTGAATCGCTGTGTGTTCGCACACGACGCACCGGAGACACTCTGCGGCTGACCGAAAACGGCGGCAGCAGATCGCTCAAAAAGCTGATGATCGACCGAAAGATTCCGCGCTATATGCGGAATGCGATGGCCGTTATCGCGGATAAAAACGGCGTGATCGCGGTGCAGGATATCGGTGCGGACTGCAGCAGAACAGCCAAAAATAACGCAAATACACTGCAGATTACAGTAAAGGGGTTATCAAAAAATGGCTTATAATATGCGAGATGACATCAAGGAAGTTTACTTTACCGAGGAGCAGCTTCACGAAAAGGTAGCAGAGCTGGGTGCGCGTATCACGGAGGATTACCGCGATAAGAACCCGCTAATCGTCAGTGTGCTCAAGGGCTCCTATGTGTTCATGGCCGACCTGACCCGTGCCATTGATACGCCGTGCAACGTGGATTTCATGGTCGTATCCAGCTACGGCAAGGGCACCAAGACCTCCGGCGAGGTGCAGATCATCAAGGATATCGCACAGCCGATCGACGGCCGCGACCTGCTGATCGTGGAGGATATTCTGGATTCCGGCGTAACGCTGCACTATCTCATGCAGATTCTGGCAGCACGCGGCGCGAACTCCATCCGCCTGTGCACGCTGCTCTCCAAGCCGGAGCGCCGCAAGATCAACGTCGATGTGGATTACCTCGGCTTTGAGATTCCGGACGAGTTCGTAGTCGGCTACGGTCTCGACTACGCGGAAAAGTATCGCAATCTGCCGTATATCGGTGTACTTAAGCCGTATGTTTACGGCGGCGAGTAATTTAGGGAAGAGGTGTTAAACCGATTTGAAAGGCAAAATGAAAGGCTTCGGCCTTTACCTGATCATACTGGTGTGCCTGTTGGCAGGTGTCAGCTATGTGGTCAGCCAGACACAGCAGACAGAAACGCTGTCCTATAATCAGATCTACAACTATTTTATGGATGGCGATGTTGACCAGTACGACGTGGACGACACCACGCTGACCATGCATCTGAAAAAGGAAAACCGGACGTACACCTACGATCTGGGCGACTACAGAAGCGTGTTCTATAACGATCTGGGAGAGACCATTCAGCAGCAGATGCGGGATGGCACGCTGACCAAGGTCGATTACCGCACGGCGACCATTCCGTGGTGGGCACAGTTCCTGCCGTATGTGATCCTGATCGTGCTGCTGATCGCGTTCTGGTACTTTATGATGAACAAGCAGTCCGGCGGCGGAGCAGGTCCGATGCAGTTCGGCAAGGCCCGTGCAAAGCTGGCGCAGGACGATAAGCGCAAGGTCACCTTCAATGATGTGGCAGGCGCGGACGAGGAAAAGGCAGAGCTGCAGGAAATCGTCGAGTTCCTCAAGAATCCGCAGAAGTTCGTGCAGATCGGCGCGCGTATTCCGAAGGGCGTGCTGTTGGTCGGCCCTCCGGGCACCGGTAAAACCCTGATCGCGCGTGCGGTTGCAGGCGAGGCGGGCGTACCGTTCCTGTCTATTTCGGGTTCGGACTTCGTTGAGCTGTACGTCGGTGTCGGCGCATCGCGTGTGCGCGACCTGTTCGAGCAGGCCAAGAAGAACGCGCCGGCTATCGTGTTCATCGACGAGATCGATGCAGTAGGCCGTCAGCGCGGCGCAGGTCTCGGCGGCGGTCATGACGAGCGCGAGCAGACTCTGAACCAGCTGCTCGTTGAGATGGACGGCTTTGGTGCAAACGAGGGCGTTATCGTCATCGCAGCCACCAACCGCAAGGATATTCTGGATAACGCACTGCTGCGTCCGGGCCGTTTTGACCGTCAGGTCTATGTCGGCGCACCGGATGTCAAGGGTCGTGAGGCTGTGCTCAAGGTACATGCCCGCAACAAGCAGTTCGACCCGGATGTCAAGTTCTCTGAAATTGCCAAGACGACCGCCGGTTTCACCGGTGCAGACCTCGAAAACCTGCTCAATGAGGCAGCGCTGCTTGCGGCACGCCGCAACAAGAAGCTGATCTCGCAGGAGGAGATCGAGGAGTCGCTGCTCAAGGTCGTTATGGGCGTGGAGAAGAAGAGCCACATCATCAATGAGCACGACAAGCGCCTGACCGCGTACCACGAGGCCGGTCACGCGATCTGCTTCCACGTTCTGCCGACGCAGGATCCGGTACACCATGTTACCATCATCCCGCGCTCGTCCGGTGCGGGCGGCTTCACCATGCCGCTGCCTGAGGAGGATCAGGCCTACCGCACCAAGAAGTATATGGAGGAGTACATCATCGTTTGCCTGGGCGGCCGCGTGGCCGAGCAGCTGACGATGGAGGATATCTCCACCGGTGCTTATGGCGACATCAAGCAGGCAACCCAGATGGCACGCGCCATGGTCACCAGCTACGGCATGAGCGAGCGTATCGGCCCGATCGACTACGGTTCGGATAACGGTGAGGTGTTCCTCGGCCGCGATCTGGCAGCCGGCAAGGGCTATTCCGAGGTTAAGGCGGCGGAGATCGACGACGAGATTCACCGCATTATCGAGCACGCATATCACGCCTGTGAAAAGCTGCTGAGCGAGCACATGGACGAGATGAAGCGCGTTGCTGAGTATCTCATCCGTAACGAAACGATGGACGGCGAGACCTTTGTTAAGGTCTACAACGGCGAAATCGTTCCGGATAAGATCGTCGGCGAGGATCTGATGACCGAGCTGCAGCAGGAGCTGCACGCCAAGGTAAGCAAGCCTGCGGAATCCGCAGAGGAGCTTGCCAAGGTCGAAGAAGCCGAAAAGGATCTCGACCCGGATAAGCAGGATCAGTAAACATTCACAAAACCCCACAGAAAATTCTGTGGGGTTTTTCCTTACCTGAAATGTCAAATACTCTTGACATTTTGCTGTCTGCCTGTTATCTTGAAGATGTAAAGAGAACTTTACATTTTAGCGAATGGCATCAAGGGCAGGAGGTGCTTTTATGCGGTGGGATTTGTACACATCAGCCGAGAAAATGCAGGTATTGTGGGTCTGCATCGGCCTGCCGGTGCTCCTGCTGGCGGCATGGCTGGTAAGAGACTGGATGGATGCCGGAGGATCGAAAAAGGCCCGCAAAGCCGCCAAAGCACTCGGCAGCAGGACCGATGAGATGGAGCACGCCATCAGCACACAGGCACAGGCGGTCGCATACCGAGTGACGCAGGCGGGAATCCTGGCGTGCCTGTATTATCGGCTGCTGATAAAAGGGCAGGCGGCAATGGAGTTGTGTGCGCTGCTGGTCGTGTCCGGCATGGCGGAGGCGGCTATTATGCTTGTGCAGACGTTCCGCAAAGCAAAGGACGACGAGGAGCATCCGCCGAGACTGGTTTTCCTTATCGCAAAGCTGACGTTCTGCGCGGTGCTGATCGGATTGGCCATCGGAATGACGGTTCTAACGCAAAACTGGTAGGAGGTGCGCTTATGAGCTGGGATATGTACGATATGACACAGAAGGTGCAGGTTGTTGTGGTTGCGATTGTGCTGCCGCTGGTCATTCTTGCAGCGAGCCTGTGGCACGACTGGGTAGAAGAAGGACAATCGCCGCGAGCGAGAAAAATCATGAAGGACTGGGAATGGAATATCGATGAGATGGCGCACGCCGTCAATGTGAAGGGCCGCTTGATTGGCTACCGTGTGCTGCAGGCCGGTGTTATCATTTATCTTGGTTACAGCCGCTTTTTCCGTGATTATCGCTCGATTGAACTCAGTGTCCTGGCAATCGTGTCCATTGTTGCTGAGGTGCTGTTTATTATCATCAAAACCATTCGCAATATGGCGGGCGATGAGGATAAAACGCAAATGTGGAAACAGATAGGACATAGTGTGTTCAATAATCTGATGTATCTGTGGATTGTGGTGAAGGTTTTCTGGATGTAGGGAGGTGCACCTATGTTTACAACCGAAACCGGTATAGGCGTGGTCGTAATGGTCGTTTTTGCGGCAATCTGGCTGGCTTTTATGCTCTGGGAGGACTGGGGACAGGCCGGAAAAACCGCTCGTGCACGCGCTTCCGCGAAGGCCAACGGCTGGGAGCAGGACGAAATGCAGAACACAATCACACGCAATGGTGCGATTATCGCCTATCGCTTGATGACGGTCGGACTGTTCGTGGTGATGTTGGTGGATATCATTGCATTCGGCAAAAATGTGAGCGAGTTTGCAATTCTGTGGTTCGTGTGCATGGTGTTCGAGGGTGTTTACAGAGCGATCGCAACCTACCGTGCCACAAAAGATGACGAGGAAAATCCGCCGTCCCAACGTGCACTTGCCGGGGATATTGTAAAGCGTATTTTCATTCCGGTCGTGATATTCGCAGATTTGATATGGAAGTTCTGGCACTGAAGATGAAGAACAATATTAAAGAACTCCGCAAGGCACGCGGCTTGCGGCAGGAGGACATGGCAAAGCTGCTCGGGGTATCGCGGCAGACCATCGTGGCGATGGAGAACGATAAATACGACCCGACCCTCGAGCTGGCGATTAAAACCGCGCGGCTGCTGGAACGGCCGGTTGAGGAGATTTTCTTCCTCGATGAAGAATCGTAATTGAGAATTGAAAATGGAGAATGAAGTGCGATGGCATACCTCGATTCTGGGCGGCCAATGGCCGCCCCTGCGGGTACACGTTTGCAAATGGTTCGGAAAATGCAATCTTTACGTTCATTTTCCATTCTGCATTCCTGCATGAAAAAAGGACTTCCCGCAGGAAGTCCTTTTTTATAGCACAGATTTACCCAATACCGCCCGGGATAATAAAGCTGAAGAATACAACGAGTGCGGCAAGGAAGATATACACATACTTCGCAAGCGGCGCAAAGGCGCGGCTGAGCGGCTTGCTGCGGCCGTTCATCAGCTCCTGCTCCATCTTGTCGATGCCGAGCACCCAGTACGCCATAACCGCACCGAGGATTGCACCGATCGGCACGACGTAAATGGTGATAACGTCCATCAGCGTACCCATGAGCGTATCGCGCTCGATAAACAGGCCAACCGCCAATGCGGCGCCGCACGACAGCAGGACAGCGGCCTTTCGGCTCAGCTTGAGGCGCGTCTGCGCGGCCTCAGAGACTGCTTCCAGCATGTTCGCCAGCGAGGTAATGCCCGCGAACAGCACGGAAATAAAGAAGAAGAACGCGAACAGACGGCCGAACGGCATCTGCTGGAATACACGCGGCAGGGTGATGAACAGCAGCTTGGGGCCGGAGGCCGGGTCCAGACCGAACGCGAACACGCTCGGCAGGATGGCGAAGCCGGCCAGCATAGCGGCGCAGGTGTCGAGCAAAGCGGTCATGCACGACGAATGTACAACATCCTCATTTCTCGGCAGGTAAGAGCCGTAAATGATCATGCCCGAGCCGGTGATCGACAGCGAGAAGAACGCCTGACCCATCGCCATGATCCATGTGCGCGGGTTGAACAGGTATTCCCACTGCGGTACGAGCAGGTATTTGTAGCCTTCGATCGCATTCGGCAGGAAGGCTACGCGGACAGCAATAATGATGAACAGAATGAAGAATGCGGGCATCATCACCTTGTTGATCTTTTCAATGCCGCCGGACACGCCGAAGATCAGCACAGCCGCCGTCAGCAGGATAACCAGGGTGTGCCACGGCACACTGGAAAAATTCGTGCTGCTCATTTCCGTGAAGAACTGCTCCGGTTCGGTGCTCATCAGCGAGCCGGTCAGTGCACCGAACGCGCTCCGCAGCACCCAGCCGACGATGATGGCGTAGCCGATGGCGATACCGAGCGAGCCGAGTAGCGGAATCGTACCGAGGATGGCGCCGCCCCTTTTGCCGCGGGACTTCATCGCAAATTCATACGAGCCGATCGGACCTGTGCCGGTCATACGGCCGAAGGCGAACTCGCCGGACAGGCCGACATAGCCGAACAGTGCGATAAACAGCAGGTAGGGGATTAAAAAAGCCGCGCCGCCGTATTGACCGGTGCGGTAAGGGAACATCCAGATGTTGCCCATGCCGACCGCAGAGCCGACCGCCGCCAGCACAAAGCCGATTTTTGAGGTAAAGGTTCCGTTTTCGTTTTTCTGATGCATAATAAAACTCTCCGATTGTTTACAGATGTAAACATAGTATAACACAAAATAAAGCAAAAAGCCACTTACACTTTTCACAGGAAAAGCGGGAGCTTTTGACAGAAGTAACAAAACACTCGTCGGAATTTAGGGAAATTTATCAGTTATTCTCTTGCGCTCGGTGGATGGATATGGTATGATAAATGAGCGTGAAAAAGACAAGTGTCTTTTTGGGGAGGACAGACATCGCATGATAAAACCAAAGTATTATCTCGTGGAGCGCACCCTGCTGCCGGAGGTATTTCAGCGCGTGATCGAAGCGAATGAAGCCATCGCTTCGGGCAAGGCGGCTACGGCAAGCGAAGCGGCAAAGATCGCCGGTCTGTCGCGCAGTGCGTATTACAAATATAAGGACGGCGTTCGCCCTTTCTTTGAGGCAACCACCGACCGTATCGTCACCTACCATTTCATGCTGCACGATCAGCCGGGTGTTCTGTCGAGCATTCTCGGACTGATGGCACGCTCGGGTGCAAACCTGCTGACGGTGAACCAGTCCATTCCGATGAGAGGAATGGCGTCGGTCACTATTTCGGCCCGCACCGGTGAGATGAAATACTCATCCGAAGAGCTTGTGCACCGTGCAGAAGCAATGGAAGGCGTCAGCAAAGTGGAAATTCTGGCATCTGAATGACCGTCCGGCGGTATACAGAACGCTAATTTAACTGATGAAAGGAAATCAGCATATGATTAAAGTAGCAATCATGGGACACGGCACTGTCGGTTCGGGCGTATACGAGGTTTTTGACATGAACGCCGAAAAGATCGCCAAGACCGTTGGCGAGCCGGTTGAGGTAAAGTATGTCCTCGACCTGCGCGACTTCTCCTCTCTGCCGTATGGCAATAAATTTGTAACCGATTTCTCTGTCATCGAGAACGACCCCGAGGTAACAGTCGTTGCCGAGGTGATGGGCGGCGTAGGCGCTGCGTACCAGTTCACCAAGCGCTGCCTCGAGGCTGGCAAGAGCGTATGCACCTCCAACAAGGAGCTGGTTGCTACCAAGGGTGAGGAGCTGCTCAAGATTGCCGAGGAGCACGGCGTAAACTATATGTTCGAGGCCTCCGTCGGCGGCGGCATTCCGGTCATCCGTCCGATGCTGCAGTGCCTGGCTGCCAACGAGTTTAACGAAATCTGCGGCATTCTGAACGGCACGACCAACTACATTCTCACCCAGATGATCCACAACGGCGTTACCTTTGCGGATGCGCTCAAGCAGGCACAGCTCAACGGCTATGCCGAGAAGGACCCGACCGCTGATATCGAGGGTCACGACGCCTGCCGCAAGATCTGCATTCTGTCCGACCTTGCTTACGGCGATAAGTTCGATCCGGATCAGGTTTCCTGCGAGGGCATCACTAAGATCACCCTCGAGGACGTAGCAAACGCCGACAAGCTGGGCTGCGTTATCAAGCTGCTGGGCCGCTCGGTCCGCTGCGAGGACGGCACCGCTTACGCTTATGTTGCACCGCATCTCATCCACAAGGAAAGCCCGCTGGCCGCTGTTGAGGACGTATTCAACGCCATCATGATCGACGGCAATGCGACCGGTGAGGTTATGTTCTACGGCAAGGGCGCCGGCAAGCTGGCTACTGCTTCCGCTGTTGTTGCCGATATGCTGGACAGCATCGAGCACAAGGACAAACGCCGCCGTATCTTCTGGGGCGATGGCTCCAAGCACCTGCTCCGTCCGCTGGATACCCTGCAGAGTGCATGGTACGTTCGCTTCAAGGGTGCACAGAAGGATGTTGAGGAGCTGCTGCCGGTTGAGAGTCTGACCGAGCCTGCTGAGGGCGTATTCGTGGTTCAGACCCGCAAGCTGTCCACCGCAGAGATGAACGCCGCAGCCGAAAAGCTGAACGCACGCGGTGAAGTTCGTGCGGCAATGCGTATTCTGTAAAGGAGAGAAAATACAATGGTTCGTGTAACCGTTCCTGCTACGAGCGCCAATATGGGCTCGGGCTATGACAGCATCGGCATTGCGCTCGAGCTGTACAACGTGATCGACCTCGCAGAGAACGATCATATTGATATTTCGGATAAAAACGGTCAGTATGTTCCGCAGGACGAGAGCAACCTGATCTATCAGTGTGCGAAGCGCGTCTACGACGAGTGCGGCAAGCCGCTTTCCGGTTTGACCATCGTTGAGGACTGCGCTATCCCGCAGACTCGCGGTCTGGGTTCGTCCTCGGCGTGCACGGTTGCGGGTATCATGGGTGCAAACATGCTGCTCGGTGAGCCGCTCGACCGCAACGCGGTCATTGATCTGGCGGCTACCATCGAGGGTCACCCGGATAACTCCACACCGGCGATTCTCGGCGGCTTCTGCGTGGCGCTGCTCGAAAACGGCCATGTGCATCACGTGCGTGTGCCGGTTCACGGCGCGATCGACTTCGTGGTATTCATTCCGGATTTCCAGCTGTCCACCGAAAAGGCGCGTGCGGCGCTGCCAAAGACCATCGACCATCACGATGCGGTTTACAATCTGGCGCGCGCAGCGCTGCTCGCGGGCAGCCTGACCACCGGAAAGCTGGAAAACCTTGACGCGGCAACCGGTGACTGTCTGCACCAGCCGTACCGTTTCGGTCTGATCGAAAACGGCGAGGACATCGTGCGTGAGGCCAAGAAGCTGGGCGCGCTCGGCGCGTTCATTTCCGGCGCAGGCCCGTCCATCGTGGCTATCGTCTACAAGGGCGACCGCGACTACATCACCCGTGCACAGGAGCTGTGCGAAAAGCACTATCCGCACTGGAAAGCCGTGCAGCTGCGCTGTGATGAGGTTGGTGCGACCGTAAAACGACTGTAATAGGGGACGGATGAGTGCTCTCGTCCGTGTATATAAGGAGGAAACATAGTTAGTATGAGTCTTATTGTGCAAAAGTTCGGCGGCACTTCGGTTGCCAACACCGAGCGACTGAAGAATGTTGCGGACATTGTTACCAAGACCGCACAGGCAGGCAATCAGGTTGTTGTAGTTGTATCCGCGCAGGGCGATACCACGGATGATCTGATCGTAAAGGCTGCCGAGCTGAACGACCGTCCTTCCAAGCGCGAGATGGACGTTCTGCTCAACACCGGCGAGATGATCTCCATGTCTCTGCTGGCGATGGCCATCCAGAAGCTGGGCTTTCCGGTCGTATCCCTGACCGGCTGGCAGATCGGTCTGGAAACCAACAGCAATTACTCGGATGCCCGCATCAAGCGTATCGCAGGCGAGCGCCTCAAGGCAGAACTGGATAACGGCCGCATCGTTATTGTTGCAGGCTTCCAGGGCATCAACAAGATGGGCGACGTGACCACGCTCGGCCGCGGCGGCTCGGACACCACCGCAGTTGCCATTGCAGCAACGCTCGGCGCGGATCTCTGCCAGATCTACACCGACGTAGACGGCGTTTACACTGCCGATCCGCGCATCGTAAAGGATGCCAAGAAGCTGGACGCCATCACCTATGATGAGATGCTGGAGCTGGCATCTCTGGGTGCACAGGTGCTGCACAACCGTTCGGTTGAGATGGCAAAGAAGTATAATGTCGATCTTGAGGTCGTTTCGAGCTTTACCCGCAATCCGGGTACCAAAGTCAAGGAGGGTTCTAATATGGAAAAACTGCTGGTTTCGGGTGTTGCCCGTGATAATAACTGCGCGCGTGTAGCAATCATCAATCTGGACGATACGCCGGGCACTGCATTCAAGGTATTCTCGCTGATGGCGAAGCACAATGTCAACATCGACATCATCCTCCAGTCCGTCGGCCGCGATAACAAGAAGTCCATCTCGTTCACCATCCGTCAGGACGATGCAGAGCGCGTCGAGAAGATCCTGCGCGACGCGAAGGAGATGCTCGGCTACGAGGATATTTCCATCAACACCAAGGTCGCAAAGGTTTCCATTGTTGGCGCAGGCATGGCTTCCGCTACCGGCGTTGCTTCCAAGATGTTCGAGGCTCTGGCAAGCGCCGGCATCAACATCCGCATGATCTCCACCTCTGAGATCAAGATCTCCGTCCTCATCAACGAGGAGGACAGCGAGAAGGCTGTTAAGGCTATCCACGAGGAGTTCTTCAACGCCTAACCGATACGGCATATCAAAAAGTCCCGAAATACACATTTCGGGACTTTTTTGCAACCGGAAAGACGTACGCAACCGTCGGTTGACAAAAAGAAACGATGGGTTGGTGGCGCTTTTGCGGCATTTCAGGCACACTGGAGACAGAAAAGAAAGGCAGGTGGCAGAGATGACAACAGGTGAGAAAATCGCGGTACTGCGAAAAGAGCAGGGCATGAGTCAAGAGGCGCTCGGCGAAAAGCTGGGTCTCAGTCGTCAGGCGGTCAGCAAGTGGGAGGCTGATCAGGCAGTGCCCACGATGGATAACTTAATGGAACTGAGCAGGCTGTTCGGCGTGCCGGTGGATACGCTGCTGCGTCCGGATGCGGAGCTTGTTCCCAAGACGGAGGACACGGCGGAGAATGGAAACCGGCCGGTGAAGAACGTAAACCGCAAATGGAAAATCGCAGCGATTGCAGCGGCGGGACTGCTGTGCGTCAGCGTGGTATGCAGCGCGGTCAGCCTGTGGCGCGTGATTGTCATGCAGAACCAGATTGACCAGCTGCGGATGCAGAGCGGGCCGAGTACGATTTACTATCCGGATAATACGAGCGCTGAGAACAACGATTTAGCCGACTGGTCGGAGAACGTGACCGTAGATCCGCAGAACGCGGATAACCTTCTTGTGACAGTGAGCGCCGTGCCGAAAGAAATGCGGGACGGCGAAACCGCAAAGTTTGTTGTCCGCAGCGGCGATCAGTCGTGGGAGTGCGACGCAGAAAACAAGAACGGTTACAGCGGCGAAATCAGCGTGCCGCTGGTGGATACGTTTTCTGTTTATTTGACGCTGACAAGTACGGACGGAGAAATCCGTAATATTATGGTTGCCTCTGAGTATGACCTGAAGCAGCGTTTTTCTCTCGAAGTGCGTGCGTGGTGGGAGAACGGTAGCTTTAGCTTTAATGGTAAGACCACATCAGCCAGTGGCAATGTGGCAACGTATATTTACTGCGGCGATGACAGTGTGACACCGGTCAGTGGTCGTATATTGCTGTATCAGAACGGCAAGCAAATCAAAGAGAAGAAGATCGAGAATATAGAAACAGGAGTCGGTGGAGACGTTTATTATTATACACAGGTTGACTGGCGTGATCTGGAAGGTGGATTGGATCAGTACCAGCTGAAAGCCGAGATTACCGACAATTACGGCAGAGTGTACAGCAGTGAGTTTTTCCAATAACAAAAAAGACCGCGAAAGCGGTCTTTTTTGTTATTTCCTCGGTGTAAATGTCGCGGCAAGGACGTAAACGCGGCTTGCGCCCATCTCCCGCAGAGCCTTGACGGCGGCAGCCGCCGTTGCACCGGTGGTGATAATATCATCGACCAGCACGACGGATTTTCCGGTCAAATCCACGCTGCCCTTCGGCAGAACGGCATCTTTTGCGTTGCTCTGCCGTGCAGCGTAATTCTTCTGCGCGGATTGCTTGCCGACAAACCATCGCTTGCGCAGTGTTGCCTCGCACGGCAGGGAAAGCGGCTTTGCGATGAGCTTTGCCAGCAGCTCCGCCTGATTGTACCCGCGCTTGCGGTAGTGCAGGAATCCAATCGGCATATAGGTAATCAAATCAGGCTGCCATTCCTCCAGCTGTGACGTGAGAGCCACGGACATTTGCGCCGCAAACCAATCCGCGCAGTAGGCGGCGCCGTTGAACTTGAACCGCTTCATGGCATTTTGCACGGTGCCGCGGTAATACAGAGGAGCGATCGTACCGTCCGCTCCGGCGATGGAGATGACCTCATTGCAGCGGTATTCCCGCCGGACTGCAGCGGCACAGTCCGGACAAAGCTGCAGCGTGCGGCTGGTCGTCACCGGAAAATCTGCGCCGCATAAAACACACCTGTGACCATAAAGAATGCCCATCGAATCACCTCAACTATGCAAAAAGAGCTGTCCGCGCGGGACAGCTCTTTGATTATGCGATATTGCGGAAACTTACTTCTGGAGCAGCTTTTTCAGACGCTCAGCAGCTTCCTTGGTGCGTGCCTGATCGCCGAATGCGGTCAGACGGAAGAAGCTGTCGCCGTTCTTGCCGAAGCCTGCACCCGGCGTACCAACGACGTTGGCATTCTCAAGCAGGTAGTCGAAGAAGGTCCAGGAATCCATGCCGTTCGGGCACTTGAGCCACAGGTACGGGCTGCTCTTGCCGCCGGTGTACCAGATACCCAGCTCATCAAGGGTCTCAGCCAGAACCTTAGCGTTCTGCTTGTAGTAGCCGAGGGTCTCCTTGATCTGCTTCATGCCTTCCTCGGTGAAGCAGGCAGCAGCGCCGCGCTGTACAATATACGGAACGCCGTTGAACTTGGTGGTCTGACGGCGCAGCCACATCTTGTTCAGCTTGCCGTCCAGCAGAGCGGTCGGAACAACGGTCCAGCCGCAGCGGGTGCCGGTGAAGCCTGCCATCTTGGAGAAGGAGCAGAACTCGATCGCACAGGACTTAGCGCCTTCGATCTCGTAAATGGAGCGCGGCAGAGTCTCATCCTCGATGAAGCACTCGTAAGCTGCGTCATACAGGATAACGGCGTTCTGCTTGTTTGCGTAATCTACCCAAGCCTTCAGACCTGCGCGGTCGTAAGCAGCGCCGGTCGGGTTGTTCGGAGAGCAGATATAGATGATGTCGCACTGAACGGACTCGTCCGGCAGCGGCAGGAAGCCGTTTGCCTCGTTTGCGTCAGCGAATACGATCTTGCGGCCCGCCATAACGTTGGTATCAACGTAAACCGGGTAAACCGGGTCCGGAACCAGAACAGTGTTGTCGGTACCGAAAATGTCGAGGATGTTGCCGAGGTCGCTCTTTGCGCCGTCCGAGATGAAGATCTCATTGGTGGCGAGCTCTACGCCGTGGGTCTTGTAGTAGCCGACCAGTGCTTCGTGCAGGAAGCCGTAGCCCTGCTCATCGCCGTAGCCGTGGAAGGTCTCCTGCTTGGCCTGATCCTCAACGGCTGCGTGCAGTGCGTCGATAACAGCCGGTACCAGCGGACGGGTTACGTCGCCGATGCCCAGACGGATGATATCAGCCTCCGGATGTGCTTCGGAGTACTCACGCACCTTGCGTGCGATGGTGGAGAACAGATAGCTCTGCTCGAGATTGTCGTAGTTCTTGTTAGTCTGCATTGTTGTTCTGGCTCCTTTTCAGAGATGCCGCGACGAACGCCTTGAACAGGGGATGAGCGCGGTTGGGACGGGACTTGAACTCGGGGTGGAACTGTACGCCGATATAGAACGGATGGTTCGGGATCTCAACGGTCTCCACAAGCTCGCCGGTCGGCGAGGTGCCCGTGATCTGCATGCCCTTATTTTCAATCTCCTCGCGGAAATTGTTGTTGAACTCGTAACGGTGGCGGTGACGCTCGGAAATCATTTCCTCGCCGTACGCCGTTGCCATAATGGTATTCGGACGGATCTTGCACGGATAAGCGCCCAGACGCATCGTGCCGCCCTTCTTGGAGATGCCCTGCTGGCTCTCCATCAGGTCGATGACCGGATGGGTGGAATCCGGGTCAAACTCGCTGGAGTTTGCATCCGCGTAGCCGAGCACGTTGCGTGCGTAGCTCATAACCGCGATCTGCATGCCGAGGCAGATGCCGAAGTAGGGGATACCCTGCGTGCGCGCATAGTTTGCCGCACAAATCATGCCTTCCACGCCGCGTGCGCCGAAGCCGCCCGGCAGGATGATGCCGTCAACCTCACCGAGCAGCTTGTCCACGGTGGAGTCGTTGATCTCCTCGGAGTCTACCCAGTCGATATCGACGAAGCAGCCGGTCTCGTAGCCGCCGTGCTGCAGTGCCTCTGCAACCGAAAGGTATGCGTCGTGCAGCTTGACGTACTTGCCGACCAGCGCGATCTTCACATGGTCCTTGCGGGCTGCGATACGCTCGAGCATTTCCTGCCACTCGGTCATATCGCCCTTGCCCGCGCCGATGGACAGCTCGCGGCAGACGATGTCGGACAGGTGGCTCTCCTCGAGCATCATCGGCGCCTGATACAGTACCGGCAGGGTGCGGTTTTCGATTACGCAGTCCTCCGGCACGGTGCAGAACATGGAGATCTTGCGCTTGATGTCGTCGTCCATCGGCTGGTCAACGCGGGCTACGATGATGTCCGGAGAGATGCCCAGACCGCGCAGCTCCTTAACCGAATGCTGGGTCGGCTTGGACTTCGGCTCATTGGAGCCGGAGATGAACGGGACGAGCGTTACATGGATGAACAGGCAGTTGCGGCGGCCGACCTCGGCCGCTACCTGACGGATGGCCTCGAGGAACGGCTGGGACTCAATATCGCCGGTGGTGCCGCCAATCTCGGTGATAACAACGTCAGCCGAGGTCTTTTTGCCTACCGAGTAGATGAAGGACTTGATCTCGTTGGTGATGTGCGGAATAACCTGCACGGTCTCACCGAGGTACTCGCCGGCGCGCTCCTTGTTCAGAACATTCCAGTATACCTTGCCGGTGGTCAGGTTGGAGAACTTGTTCAGGTCCTCGTCGATGAAGCGCTCGTAGTGGCCGAGGTCGAGGTCGGTCTCTGCGCCGTCGTCGGTAACGTAAACCTCGCCGTGCTGGAACGGGCTCATCGTGCCCGGATCTACGTTGATGTAGGGATCGAGCTTCTGCGCTGCAATTTTCAGGCCGCGGCTTTTCAGCAGACGGCCGAGAGATGCGGCAGTAATGCCCTTGCCCAGACCGGAAACTACGCCGCCGGTCACGAAGATGTACTTTGTCATATCTCAATTTCCCCCTTGAATACGGTCGTTGCCGCGCCCGTCATGAACACGGTTTCATCTGTATAGCGAATGGTGAGGTCGCCGCCGCGCAGGTGCACGACGATATCCTCGTTTTTGTTTGCAAAGCCGTTCAGACATGCTGCCACGCCGGTTGCACAGGAACCGGTGCCGCACGCCCATGTCTCACCGGAGCCGCGCTCCCAGACGCGCATTTTCAGGCTGCCGTCCGGCAGGACGTTGACAAACTCGGTGTTGACACGCTCCGGAAACAGCGGATGATGCTCGAACTTGGGTCCGATGCGCGTAAGGTCGAGGTCGTCCACATCCTCCTTCTGGAAAATAACGCAGTGCGGGTTGCCCATGGAAACGCAGGTCATGTGGTAGACCTTTTCATCCACAACGATGGGTGCGCTGATGACATTCTCGCCGTCCATATCAACGGGAATCTCCCGCGGAGCAAGAATGGCTGCACCCATGTCCACGCGGGCGGACTGCATTTTGCCGTCCTTGACGGTCAGCTCAAGCGTTTTTACGCCGGAAAGCGTGTCAATGGTGATGGTGGTGCGGCCATCGGTCATGTCGTTGTCGTACAGGTACTTGCCCACGCAGCGGATGCCGTTGCCGCACATTTTTCCCTCCGAGCCATCGGCGTTGAAGATACGCATCTGCGCATCCGCCTTGTCGGAAGGAGAAATAAGGATAATGCCGTCGCCGCCGATACCGAAGTGCGGTTCACTGAGCTTGATCGAAAGCGACTCGGGATCGGGCACAGTCTGGTCGAAGCAATTAAAATAGATATAATTGTTGCCGCAGCCGTGCATCTTGGTGAAAGCCAGCTTCACACGGATTCCCTCCTTAGAAAATAACAAAATGGCATATAGGCAGGGAAAGACAGAGCTTCTCTGCTCATACACCATTTAGTATATCATAATCTGTCGGGAATTTCTCTATAAAATCGAAAAAACCGAAAAAATTTTCGCGTGAGATATGAGATGTTTTTAAGCGGTATCGCACAAATCACGGCGTTTTTCCGCCGATGATGTCCTCGGCGATGTCTCGCTTGGAGCGGCGCTGGTTCATAGCCTGCTGTTCGATGTAGGAATGCGCCTCCGGCTCGGTCATGCCGCAGCACTCGATGAGCAGACACTTGGCGCGGTCTATCTGACGGATATCCTCAATGCGCTTTTGCAGACGGCGGTTTTCGCTCTGCAGGCCGGTCAGACGGCTGCGCGCGGCGCGCGTCATGCGGAGTGCCTGCATGAACAGCACGCGCGAGAGTGGCTTGGGTACGACGAACACGCCGTCGTCCTCGACCTTTTCGGCAACACTGTCCGCAATCTCGGCCTTAGCGAGCAGGATCACGCCGGAAAGCGTATCATTTGCAGCCTGCTGCGCCATATCATGCCCGAATTCATCGGGCAGCGGCGTGTTAACGAGGATTAGATCAAACGAGCCGTCTACCAGCATGCGCCGGGCCTCCGCACCGGAGGAAGCAGGTGCAAGCTGAGCCTGTACGCCGCAGGACGTTAAAAACTGAGAAAGCATGGTGCGGGATTTGGCGGTTGCAGAAACGAGAAGAATGCGTTCCATGCGGTGTGCTCCTCCTTTCAAACGATATTATGTGGGTTTAGTAGCGTTCGAAATAGAGGGAGCGTTCGGCAGCCGTGCGGTCGTCGGCAAGTACGATGCGGTCGTGCTCGGCCTGCTTGGCGGCGAAAAAGGCCGTGCGTGCCTTTTCGGGCAGGTACTTGGTGATGAAGTCGCTGTCCTTGGCGATGCGGATCGCGTCGCACAGGGCGCCGGGCAGTGCTTCGTATCTGGTACGCACTTCATTGGAAGCGGTGAACAGGTTTTCGTCGCAGGCGGGCGGCAGGGGCAGTCCCTGCTCGATACCGTCAAGACCGGCGTGGATGAGCAGGGCAAATACGATGTACGGGTTAATGCAGCCGTCGAACGCACGCAGCTTCATGCGGTTGGCGGAGTGATCACCGGTCAGCGGCACGGTGATGAGCGGACAGCGGTTCTGGTGCGACCATGTGATGTACTTCGGCGCTTCAAACTCACCCAGACGCTGGAACGAGTTGGTGAGCGGATTACAGAAGATGGTCATCTCGGCGGCACGCTGCAGAATGCCCGCCACAAAGCTCTGGCCCTCGGCAGATTCTTCAAACGAGGGCTGGAACAGGTTCTTGCCGTTTTTGTTTATCGAAACAGACAGATGCAGTCCGCTGCCCGGCGCATGCGGGAGCGGCTTGGGCAGGAAGGACGCAAACAGGCCGCTTGAGGACGCCATGGACTTGACGACCCACTTGAAGGTGACGAAATTGTCTGCCGCTTCAAGGGCTTCGGCGTAGCGGAAGTCAACCTCGTTCTGACCGGGACCCTGCTCGTGGTGCGAGGACTCCGGCTGGATGTTCATCTCCTCAAGCGTCAGGCAGATCTGGCGGCGCACGTTTTCCGCCTTGTCGAGCGGCGCTACATCGAAATACTCGCCGTGATCGTGCGGAATGGTGGTTGGATGGCCGTTTTCATCCAGCTCGAACAGGTAAAACTCGCTTGCCGTGCCCATGGTCAGCGAGTAGCCTGCGCGGCGCGCACGGCGGTTAGCCTCGCGCAGCAAATGACGGCCGTCGCCCTCGAACGGCGTGCCGTCCGGATAGCGGATGTCGCAGTAAAAGCGCACCACGCGGCCCTGAGCCGGACGCCACGGCAGAACGGAAAGCGTTGCCGGATCGGGGAACAGCAGCAGGTCGGAGGCATCCACGTTGAGGAAGCCGCGCAGTGCCGCCGCGTTGAAGTGAATGCCCTGCTCGAAGGCGCGTTCCAGCTCGGTCGGCATGATGGCGATGTTCTTCTGGTTGCCGAAAATATCGCAAAACGCAAGACGAATGAACTTTACGTCGTTTTCCTGAATAAATTGTACGACTTCGCTCATGGTAGTGTCCATAGGGCAAGCCTCCTTTTTCATAATGTATCTTGAGGAATAAATTTTTTGCTAAAGAATGCGGAATGGGTGCCAAACCTTGGCTGGGGCATCAAAAGGATAGACACCAAGGTTTCTATCCTCTTGGGACTCCAGTTTCCTTTATTTCATAGTCTGGCGAAAATCAGAGAGCGGCGACCGCTCCGAAAAGGGGAACGGCAGAGGATTTTTTCTACCGCAGGGGAGCACAGTGTACTCCCCTGTCGAAACCCATACACAGTGTCAGATATCGTTCTGCTACACATACGGTTAAATCAACGCAGGTGCGACAGAACAGTGTCGCACAATTCGTTTGCGTGTTGTTACGGACGGCACCTGCGAGTTACACCTATCAGGTAACTCCCATCTCCTCATTTCCAACTCCTGCCTTGCAGGAGTTTTTCACTCTGAGAGCAAAATCAAGCCTCAAAGGTATAAAGCTGCTTATACCCTGCCTCCGGGTTCGGCGTGAGGACGAAATACTTCTGCGAAAGCAGATTCTCCGCGTCTGCACCGAACAGCTGCGCGTATTCCTTAATATACGGTGCAAATTCGGTCATATCGTCCTCGGAGACCTCGCTCACGAGGACCTGACGCGGCAGATCGGTCGGTGCTTTATCACATCTTAACACAATTTTGCCGCCGTGCATACCGGTGCCGCAGAAATTGTTGACCGGATACGCGCCGTTCTGACCGATGCCGAGCACAAGAATGAGACCGCCGGCGAGATACTCGCCGAGGAACGAACCTGCCTTGCCGCCGACTACCATAACAGGGAAGTGCTGCTGGTAGGCTTTCATGTGGATGCCGGCGCGGTAGCCGCAGTCGCCCTTGATATAGATCTTGCCGCCGCGCATCGCGTAGCCGCAGGCATCGCCCACGCTGCCGTGCACAACGATCTCACCGGCGTTCATGGTGTCGCCAACGGCCTCCTGCGCGTTGCCGAAGACCTCAATGGTGGAGCCGTTCAGATACTGGCCGAGACCGTTGCCTGCCGTGCCGTGCACGGTAATCTTGCGGTCGGTGGAGCCGCAGCCGATGTAGCGCTGGCCGATCACGTTCTCAACCGTGATCTCGCTGTCCTGCGCTGCGCGGATCTGCTCGTTTACTTGTTTATAATAGGTAAGTCCTGCCTGTACAGTTGTCATTTTCGCGCACCTCCTGTGCTTATTCGCCTGCGTGCTTGATGCCGAGGATGTTCAGCTCACGGTCGGTCAGGCCGATGCCGCGCAGCATAAGACGGTTGCCGCGCAGTGCCTCGATGGAGTTGATGCCCATGCCGCCCATCATTTCCTTGAGCTCGTGATCCCATGCAGTGAGCAGGTTGATGAGACGCTGGGAGCCGATATCCGGATTCAGGCGCTTGACCAGCTCCGGACGCTGGGTTGCAATGCCCCAGTTGCACTTGCCGGTCTGGCAGGTGCGGCACAGGTGGCAGCCCATTGCCAGCAGAGCCGCGGTGCCGATGTAGCATGCGTCCGCGCCGAGCGCGATAGCCTTGAGCAGATCGGCGGAGTTGCGGATGGAGCCGCCGACAACGACCGAAACCTCATCACGGATGCCCTCATCGCGCAGACGCTGATCGACAGCGGCGAGCGCCAGCTCGATCGGGATGCCGACGTTATCGCGGATGCGGGTCGGAGCCGCGCCGGTGCCGCCGCGGTAGCCGTCGATGCAGATGATGTCTGCACCCGAGCGGGCTACGCCGGAAGCGACTGCTGCTACATTATTTACGGCTGCAATTTTGACCATAACCGGCTTCTTATATTCGGTAGCCTCCTTCAGCGAGTAAACCAGCTGACGCAGGTCCTCGATGGAGTAGATATCATGATGCGGAGCCGGAGAAATCGCGTCCGTGCCCTCCGGGATCATACGGGTCTTGGAGATATCCGGGCCGACCTTGAGTCCGGGCAGATGGCCGCCGATACCCGGCTTTGCGCCCTGACCCATCTTGATCTCGATGGCAGCACCGGCTTCGAGGTAATCCTTATGTACGCCGAAACGGCCGGATGCAACCTGCACGATGGTGTGCGGGCCGTACTGGTAGAAGTCCTGATGCAGACCGCCCTCACCGGTATTATAGTAGGTGCCGAGCGCGCTTGCAGCGCGTGCGAGTGCGGCATGTGCGTTGTAGGAGATCGAGCCGTAGCTCATTGCGGAGAACATGATCGGCAGGTTGAGCTCCAGCTGCGGCGCCAGATTGGGAACCAGATTGCCGTTCTCGTCGCGCTCGATCTTGCCCGGCTTTTTGCCGAGGAAGGTCTTGGTCTCCATCGGCTCGCGCAGCGGGTCGATGGACGGATTGGTAACCTGCGAAGCGTTGATGAGGATTTTATCCCAGTAGATGGGGTGCGGGTCCGGGTTGCCCATCGAGGACAGCAGCACGCCGCCCGAGCCTGCCTGACGGTAAACCTCGGAGATGGCCTTGCCGGTCCAGTTGGCGTTCTCGCGGAACGTGTGGTCGGTCTTTACGATTTTAAGGGCACGGGTCGGGCACAGCGCCACGCAGCGGTGGCAGGCTACGCACTTGGACTCGTCCGCCTGCATGCGGTTGTTGTCGGCGTCCCAAAAGTGTACTTCGTTCGCGCACTGACGCTCACAGGCGCGGCAGTTGATGCAGCGGTCGTTGTTGCGGACGACCTCATACTGCGGATATAAAAAATCGATAGCCATTACTGGTTCCCTCCGTTCTTCAGATTAACGATGACCGGCTCGCCGCCCTTAGGCGCCCACAGCTTATCCAGCTCAGGCTGGATGACACGGATGGCGCATTCCTCGGAGGCGATGTATACGGTGTCGTCCTTTTCACCGACAACCATGCTGCGCAGCTTGAGTCGGTCGTTGAGTGCCATCAGGCCGCCGGTGTAGCCGACCAGAATGGAGAACGGACCGGTGACCATCAGGGAAGCGAAGGCATTGCGCAGATAGGTGAGACGCTCGCGCTCCTTCGGCTCCTGCTTTTCAATGGTGGACCAGAACGGAGCCGCAATGACATTTGCAATCTCGCTGTACGTCATGCCCAGCTTGCGGCCAAGGTAATCAATAATGTAGGTGATAACCTCGGTGTCGGTCAGCAGATCGCAGGAGTAGCCGAACATCTCGATGAAGCGGCGGTTTGCATCATAAGAGGAAATCTCGCCGTTGTGAACGACCGTGGTGTCGAGCAGTGCAAACGGGTGCGCGCCGCCCCACCAGCCCGGTGTGTTGGTCGGATAACGGCCATGGCAGGTCCAGGAGTAGGACTCGTAGTTTTCCAGCATGTAGTACTCGCCGACGTCCTCGGGAAAGCCGTTTGCCTTGAAAACGCCCATGTTCTTGCCGGAGGAGAAGATGTAGGCGCCGTTCAGCGTGTGATTGATGCGGATGACAAAGCGGGAGGTGAACTCACGCTCCTCGAGCTGGCTGGCTGCCAGCTTGGTCGGCAGGGGCGTGACGAAGTAGCGCCAGATCATCGGGGCATCCGTGATGCGCGGATGACGTCGGGTCGGGATCTTGGACAGGTTTACAATGTCAAAGTGACGCTCGATCTCGCGCTCGCACTCTTCCTTGGCTGCCTGCGTATCATAGAATACATGGAACGCATAGTAGTCGGCGTATTCAGGGTAGATGCCGTAGCCGGCGAAGCCGCCGCCCAGGCCGTTGGAACGATCATGCATGGTGCGGATAGAGTCGATAATGCGGGTGCCGTTCTCACGGGTGCCGTCCTTGTGGAAGATACCGGAGATCGCGCAGCCTGCGGGGATGCGGACTTGCCCTTCTTTTTGTAACATGGTGCTTCCTCCTTATATGTTGCGCTGAAATTACGGATTCAGAGAAGCAGGCTTCGGCGGGTGCTTTCAGATAGAAGGCGATATGTACCGGCTGCTTAACAAAATAAAAAGGTGCTCGCCGCAGCAGAGGATCAAAAGCCTGAAATCCTCAGCTATGGCGAACACCTTTGTTCGCTTCATATTTTATAGCAGGGAACCGGGAATCGTCAAGCGCAAAGAACATAAAAAAGTGAATTTTCACATTTTGCACAGGAAGTGACAGTGCGGACAAGCGAAAATTAAGTATGTTGTAGCAAATCTTCCGGAAATGAAAAAAACACCATAATCTCCCTTGACAAAGCAAGGCAGGACGGCTATAATGCAAAGTGTAAACAGCAAAGGCGCTGTGGGCACACGACCCGCAGCGCCTGTTTTGTTTTATTCAGTTTGTTTGCTATTAAAATTAACATATGTAAGGAGCGAACCATTCATGAGCATTACGAATGTTCCCGAGCTGTTCGGCAGCATGGTGTTTAACGACACTGTGATGAAAGAACGTCTTCCCAAGGACGTTTACAAGAAGCTGAAGAAGACCATGCGCGAGGGCACCGCGATCGACGCTGATGTTGCTGCTGTTGTTGCAACGGCAATGAAGGACTGGGCGATCAGCAAGGGTGCAACCCATTACACGCACTGGTTCCAGCCGATGACCGGCATCACCGCCGAGAAGCACGACTCGTTCATCACGCCGACCGACGACGGTCATGTGATGATGGAGTTCTCCGGCAAGGAGCTGATCAAGGGCGAACCGGACGCATCGTCCTTCCCGTCCGGCGGTCTGCGCGCAACCTTCGAGGCACGCGGCTACACCGCATGGGACCCGACCAGCTACGCATTTGTAAAGGATGGTTCCCTTTACATTCCGACCGCATTCTGCTCCTACACCGGTCAGATCCTCGATAAGAAAACGCCGCTGCTGCGCTCGATGGATGCCATCAGCACGCAGGCGTGCCGCATCCTCAAGCTGTTCGGCAAGGATGTTAAGCGTGTAACCACCACCGTAGGCCCTGAGCAGGAGTACTTCCTGATCGACCGCAAGGATTACACGAAGCGCAAGGACCTGATCTTCACCGGCCGCACTCTGTTCGGCGCAATGCCCCCGAAGGGTCAGGAGATGGACGATCACTACTTTGGTGCACTCCGTCCGCGTGTAGCTGCCTTTATGAAGGATCTTGACGAGGAACTGTGGAAGCTGGGTATCCTCTCCAAGACCAAGCATAACGAGGTTGCACCGTGCCAGCACGAGATGGCGCCGATCTTCTCCACCACCAACATTGCGACCGACCACAACCAGCTGACCATGGAGGTTATGCGTACGGTTGCACAGAAGCACGGCTTCACCTGCCTGCTGCATGAGAAGCCGTTTGAAGGCGTAAACGGCTCCGGCAAGCACAACAACTGGTCGATTTCCACCGATGCAGGCGAGAACCTGCTCGAGCCGGGCAAGAACCCGAGCGAAAACAGCCAGTTCATCCTGTTCCTGACCGCCGTTATCAAGGCGGTTGACGAATATCAGGATCTGCTCCGCATTTCCGTCGCTTCTGCCGGCAACGATCACCGTCTGGGCGCGAACGAGGCGCCTCCGGCGATCATCTCCATGTTCATCGGCGACGAGCTGCAGGCTATTCTGGATTCCATCGAGTCCGGCGAGGACTACACCGACGTTTACAAGACCAAGATGGATCTGGGCGCTGCGGTTCTGCCGGCTATCCCGAAGGACACCACCGACCGCAACCGTACCTCTCCGTTCGCCTTCACCGGCAACAAGTTCGAGTTCCGTTCGCTGGGCTCGGCCGTCAACATCGCGTGTGCAAACGTTATGCTGAACACCGCAGTTGCTGAGGAGCTCCGCCAGTTCGCTGACGAGCTGGAGGGCGCCGAGGACTTCGAGAAGGCGCTGATGGCACTCGTAAAGCGCGAGATCAAGGCGCACAAGCGCATCATCTTCAACGGCAACGGCTACGATGATTCCTGGGTAGCAGAGGCGGAGAAGCGCGGTCTGCTCAACTTCAAGAGCGCAGCGGACGCATTCCCGCATTACGTTGACCAGAAGAACCTCGACCTGTTCGCAAAGCACAACGTTTACACCGCCGAGGAGATCCATTCCCGTATGGAGACCCAGCTTGAGGAGTACAACAAGATCCTGCACATCGAGGCTATGACCATGAGCGATATGGTACGCGAGGAGATCACTCCGGCGTGCATCGCATTTGAGAACGAGCTGGCAGGTACCGTTAATGCCAAGAAGGCAGCAGGCGTTACCGGCGGCATGGAGGTCGGTCTGCTGGGCAAGGTTTCCGAGCTGACCGAGGAGCTGTACACCAAGAGCGCAGCACTCGACGAGGCTGTTGCAGCCGTTCCGACCGATGATAGCCAGAAGGCAGCACATTACTACCACGATGTTGTCATCTCCGCAATGGATGCGGTTCGCGTACCGGCTGATAAGCTGGAGGGTCTGGTAGGCAAGAAGTTCTGGCCGTTCCCGACCTACTCCGACATTCTGTTCTACGTTTAATAGAGCAGACATCAATTACATTTGTTAGAAAATATATTTCTATACACAATGGCGTGTATTTCCACTGTTCCTTCGGGAGCGGGGGAGATATACGCCATTTCTATTTCCAAGGGGGTTATTAAAAATGGATATCATGGAACTTGCTACGTCGATGGACGTAGGCTGGACGCTTGTTGCGGCGGCGCTGGTATTCTTCATGCAGGCCGGCTTCGCAATGGTTGAGACCGGCTTCACCAGAGCAAAGAATGCCGGCAACATCATTATGAAGAACCTGATGGACTTCTCGCTCGGCACGCCGATCTTCTGGATCCTCGGCTTCGGCATCATGTTCGGCGCGGCAAGCCCGTTCTTTGGAGGCTTTGATTTCTTCGCTGACGGCGTTGTCGGTGAGGGCTACAACTGGACGACTCTGATCTTCCAGACCGTATTCTGTGCGACTGCCGCGACCATCGTTTCCGGTTCGATGGCAGAGCGCACCAAATTCTCTGCATACTGCATTTACTCGATGATTATTTCTGCGGTCATTTACCCGGTTTCCGGTCACTGGATCTGGGGCGGCGGCTGGCTCGCAGAGCTTGGCTTCCATGATTTCGCAGGCTCCACGGCGGTACATATGGTCGGCGGCGTTGCCGCTCTGATCGGTGCAGCCATCCTCGGCCCCCGTATCGGTAAGTACACCAAGGACGGCAAGGCACGCGCTATCCCGGGCCACTCCCTGACGCTCGGCGCTCTCGGCTGCTTTATCCTGTGGTTCTGCTGGTTCGGCTTCAACGGCGGCTCTACCGTTGCACTGTCGGGCGGCGGTGCTGAGGTTGAAGCCCGTGTATTTGTAACCACCAACATGGCAGCTGCTGTTGCAACAGTTACCGTTATGTGCATCACCTGGATCCGCTACAAGAAGCCGGACGTTTCTATGACGCTGAACGGCTCTCTGGCAGGTCTGGTAGCCATCACCGCAGGCTGCGATGTGGTTACTCCGTTCGGTTCGGTTATCATCGGTATCTGCGCAGGCTTTGCCGTTGTATTCGGTATCGAATTTGTCGATCAGAAGCTCAAGGTCGATGATCCGGTCGGCGCTGTCGGCGTGCACTGCATCAACGGCGCACTGGGCACCATCCTTACCGGCCTGTTCGCTTACTATAATGGCACTGAGGTTGAGCCCCTCGGCGTATTCTACGGCGGCGGCTTCCACTTCTTCGGCATTCAGGTTCTCGGCGTAGTCGCAGTCATCGCTTGGGTTGCGATCACCATGACCATCGTATTCAATGTTATCAAGCACACCATCGGCCTGCGCGTAAGCGAGGCTGAGGAGATCATGGGTCTGGATAAGCCGGAGCACGGTCTGTCCTCCGCATACGCAGACTTTATGCCGGTCGTTCCTACTGTTCTGGGCACCAAGGCTGGCGAAACTGCTGCAAAGATCAAGGACACCATCCCGGTAGCGGTCGAGAAGGCTGTTCCGGTGACCAAGGTTACCACAGAGGGCACGGCTGCTGCCGGCGGCCACAAGCTGAGCAAGATCGTTATCATTGCAAAGCAGTCCAAGTTTGAGGTTCTGAAGGAAGCACTGGCATCCATCGGCGTATCCGGCATGACTGTGACCAACGTAGTCGGCTGCGGCGTACAGAAGGGCGCTCCCGAGTATTACCGCGGCGCTGAGGTTGACGTAACCCTGCTGCCCAAGATGAAGATGGAGGTTGTTGTATCCAAGGTTCCGGTTGAAACTGTTGTTGAAACGGTCAAGAAGGTTCTGTACACCGGTCATATCGGTGACGGCAAGATCTTCGTTTACGATGTGGAGAACGTTGTAAAGGTTCGTACCGGCGCAGAAGGCTTTGATGCTCTGCAGGACGATAACTAAATCGCATAAAGGAAAACGCTGAGCCACGGCTCAGCGTTTTCTTTTTGCGGAATGAAACCGTTGTGTTCATTCTCCGTTTTCCATTACTCACGGCTTAAAATTCGGAAAATACTTCTTCACGAACGGAATATCTTTAACCTTAAAGGTTTTCCCGTTGAGGTACTGCAAGGCTCCCGCGTCCTGCGCGAATCGGAAGGTGAGGGAATAGGCATAGAGCGCCTGACCGGTCTCGCCGTAGGGACGGTTGAGTTCGTTCGTGCCGTATTTGCCGTCACCGAGCAGCGGGCAGCCGATGGACGCCATATGTGCGCGGATCTGGTGCGTACGGCCGGTCAGCAGTTCACACTCCACGAGCGACAGTCTGTCGTGCGACGTGAGCGTGCGGTAGCGCGTGCGTGCGGTCTTGGCACCCGGCACGCGGGTCCTGTGCAGCGTGACCTGCTTGCGCTTTTCATCACGGCGGAGATAATTCTCGATCAGTCCCTCGGGCGGCTTGGGTCTGCCGTGCACGATGCACAGATACCGCTTTTCCATTTCGCGGTCCTTGATCTTATCATTTAATATGCGCAGCGCTTCAGCGGTCTTTGCCGCGATGACGATGCCGCCGGTGTTGCGGTCGATACGGTTGCACAGGGCTGGTGCAAATGACGCGGCATCATCCGGATTCCACGCACCGGACTGAAACAGGTACGCCTGAATGTGTGCGATGAGCGTATCCGTGTCGCCGTGCTCATCTGCGTGAACGACCATGCCCGGCGCCTTATCCGCCAGCAGGATGTGCTCGTCCTCGTACACGACGCGCACGCGCGGTGTTTTGATGCGGCGGAAGGCTTCTTCCTCCTTGGGCGCGTCAAAATATTCGTCGTTGAGGTAAAGCTGCACGGAATCGCCCTCGGCGAGCTTGTAGGCAGCTTCAGTGCGCTTGTTATTGACCTTGATGCGCTTTAACCGCAGGTATTTATGCATCATGCCGCCGGATAAAAGCGGCACAGCTTTCTCTAAAAATTTATTCAGACGTTGTCCGCTGTCGTTTTTTGTGATATAATATTCTCTCAAGGCAGGGTATCCTTTTCCGTTGATTTGCCCGTTTGGGTGAAACCAGTATACCGCATTTTCCGAAAAAAGAAAAGTGCGGGCGGACAGTTCGGAAAAATACCGTGTTTTGTAGATTTTTTGGTTGACAAAGACCGATTGTTTGTAGTATACTATCTTAGTACCATGTGAGGTTGACATGAAGATTGACTTAAAAAAGCTGAACACGTCTGCACATGCGTCGATTCCGTTCGATGAAACGATCGACCTGACGGACGAAAAGCTCTATGGCGCGAAGCCGTTTCAAAGCCCTGTCCACATCAAAGGCGTGGTTTCCAATGAAAGCGGTGTTGTGAGACTGGCGGGTTCGATCGAAACGATCTATTCCACCGAATGCGCACGCTGCCTGAAACCGCTCGAGATTCCGCTCTCAGCCGAGGCTGACATGATGCTCTCGGATGACCCCGAGGCGGAGGAAGAGGACGATCTTTTTGTGCTGACCAGCGACAGCGTGGATCCTGCGGACGTATTGGTGCCGGCATTGATCCTGCAGGTACAGATGACCTATCTGTGCAAAGAGGACTGCAAAGGCCTCTGTCCGCACTGCGGCGCCGACCGCAATGTGACCGACTGCGATTGCGATAAAAAGCAGATCGATCCGCGATTTGCCGCGCTGCGCGCCCTGCTCGATTCCGACAAGGGCGAATGAGTTCGTATTGAAAAATAAGACGATAGAGTAGGAGGTGTATCCAACATGGCAGTACCTAAGGGTAAAATTTCTAAGGCACGCCGCGACAAGCGTCGTAACTCCCACTGGAAGCTCTCTCTGCCCGGCATGGCTAAGTGCCCGAAGTGCGGCGAGATGAAGCTGGCGCACAGAATGTGCAAGGCCTGCGGCTATTACAACGGTCGTGAGGTTAAGTCCGTTAAGGAAGCGTAAGCCTTAAAACAGAACAGGAAAAATGGAGAAGGCCGGATAGCTTTCTCCATTTTTTTTCAGGTTTCGATGAAAAGGCTCGCCTTTGCATCGAGAGGGACGTACCGAGCACGGCTCGGATATGTTCCGGGCGCAAATCAGCGCGTCCTTGCGGGCATACTGATTTGCTTTCTTGTATCAAAAGCCACATATATGCTGCGGCTTTTTGTGAATTTTCTGCGGAAATTCTATTGAATGCGCGCTGACGCGCGGTTTTAACGAATTTCTTGCTTGCAATTTGTTTGCAAATGTCTTAAACTGACCTTAAAGGAGGGGAAATTTATGGCAAAGCCTATTGTTGCGATCGTCGGCCGTCCGAACGTCGGCAAGTCGCAGCTGTTCAACCGCTTGGCGGGCAAGCGGCTTTCCATCGTTGAGGATACGCCGGGCGTTACCCGCGACCGTCTGTACGCTGACAGCGACTGGCGCGGTCGTGATTTCACTGTCATCGACACCGGCGGCATTGAGCCGTCGAACGATAACGAGATTCTGCAGTTCATGCGCTTTCAGGCAGAGACCGCGATCTCGCATGCGGATGTCATTATCCTGATCACCGATCTGCGCACCGGCATTACTGCCGCCGATCAGGACGTTGCGTCCATGCTGCTGCGCTCGGGCAAGCCGCTCGTGCTGGCTGTCAACAAGTGCGACAAGCCGGGTGATCCTCCGGCGGAGTTTTATGAGTTCTACAACCTCGGTTTGGGCGAGCCGTACGGTATTTCTGCGCTGCATGGCTATGGTGTCGGTGAGCTGCTGGATGCGGCTTACGAATACTTCCCGCCGGCAGACGAGGAAGAGGAGGACGCGGACCGCATTCGTGTGGCCCTCATCGGCAAGCCGAACGTCGGCAAGTCCAGTCTGCTCAACCGCGTGCTCGGCGAGGAACGTGTTATTGTTTCCAATATTGCCGGTACGACCCGCGACAGCGTAGACGCCGATGTGGACAACGCCCACGGCAAGTTTACGTTCATCGACACCGCCGGTATCCGTAAGAAGAGCAAGGTGGACGAGAAGATCGAGAAATTCTCGGTTATGCGTTCGTTGCTGGCGGTAGAGCGCGCCGATGTATGCGTTATCATGATTGACGCGACCGAAGGTGTTACCGAGCAGGACACCAAGGTGGCCGGAGAGGCGCACAACGCCGGTAAGGCGTGCATCATCGTGGTAAACAAGTGGGATCTGGTTGAAAAGGACGGCTCCACCATGAAGGAGTACACGCTGCGTGTCCGTGAGGGTCTGGCATACATGCCGTATGCACCGGTGCTGTTCATTTCCGCGCAGACCGGTCAGCGCGTGGACAAGCTGTTCTCGCTCATCCATGAGGTATATGAGCAGAACCATATGCGCATTCCGACCGGCCGACTCAACGCCATTCTCGCGGAGGCAACCGCACGCGTGCAGCCGCCTACGGACAAGGGCCGCCGTCTGCGTATCTTCTACATGACGCAGGCCTCTACCTGCCCGCCGACATTCGTCTGCTTCTGCAATGACGCGCGTCTGTTCCATTTCTCCTATCAGCGTTATCTGGAAAACCAGATCCGTGAGGTGTTCGGTCTGACCGGTACGCCGGTACGCATGGTCATCCGCGAGCGCAGCGACAAGTCGCAGTAAGGAGAGGGCAACATGACACTTACGCATTTTGCGATCATTGCCGTGTGCGCGTATCTGTTCGGCTCGCTCAGCTTTGCGATCATTGTCAGCAAGGTGACGCTCGGCAAGGATATCCGCAACTACGGCAGCGGCAACGCCGGTCTGACGAACGCGTACCGCACGATGGGTGCGAAAAAGACGCTGTTCGTTCTGCTCGGCGACATTGCCAAAGGTGCGGCAGCGGTTTCGGTCGGTTGGGCGCTCGGCGGTCCGGTCGGCAAGCTGACAGCGGGTATTTTTGTTATCCTCGGCCACATGTTTCCGCTGTATTTCGGCTTTAAGGGCGGTAAAGGCGTACTGGTCGGCACGGTTATGCTCGCGTTTTTTGACTGGCGCGTGTTCGCCATTGCATTCGCACTGTTCATTCTGTCGGTCGTGCTGACAAAGTGGATCTCGCTCGGTTCGATCCTCGGCGCGGTCAGCTTTCCGATCACGACATGGCTGTTCTATCGCGATCCGGTGCTGACGGCGATGGCGTTCGGCATGGCGGCGGCAGTCGTTTTCATGCATCGCTCGAATATCGGACGCATCCTGCACGGCACGGAAAATAAATTCTCTTTTAAGAGCAAAAAGACGATCGAAGCATCGCCTGACGGAGAGGAGAAGTAACATGAAGGTTTTTGTACTGGGTACCGGTGGCTGGGGCATCGCACTGGCGATGCTGCTGCACCAGAACGGACATGAAGTAACCTCGTGGACCTATCTGCAGGAGGAGTGTGACCTGCTGCACCGCGAGCGCTGCAACGAGAAGCTGCTGCCGGGTGTTGTCATTCCGGAGGGCATTGAGATTACGACTGACATGTCCGGCACTGCCAAGGCGGATCTGGTCGTGCTGGCGGTGCCGTCCTTCGCGGTAGCGAGCACGGCGGAGCAGCTGGCGAAGATCGTGCCGCCGCATACGGTTATCGTCAATGTCGGCAAGGGTCTGGACTCCAAGCACGGCTACTGTCGGTTCTCCGAGACCATCTCGAACGCGATGAACGGCAGCAATCCGGTCGTTGCACTGACCGGTCCGACGCACGCCGAGGAGGTTGCACGCGGCATTCCGACGGCTATCGTAGCCGCTTCGGAGAGTCGTGCGGCGGCTGAGCTGACGCAGGCGGCGTTCATGAACGATACCAATTTCCGCGTGTACACCTCGTCCGACATTATCGGCTGTGAGCTGGGCGGTGCGTTCAAGAACATTATTGCGCTCGGCGCCGGTATTTCGGATGGTCTGGGTCTGGGCGACAACTCCAAGGCGGCATTTATGACCCGTGGTCTGACCGAGATTGCGCGTCTGGGCGTCAAGCTGGGCGCCAAGCAGGAGACATTTGCGGGCCTGTCCGGTGTGGGCGATCTGATCGTAACCTGCTGCTCCATGCACTCGCGCAACCGCCGTGCCGGTATCCTGATCGGCAAGGGCGCGACTGCGCAGGAGGCGATGAAGGAGGTCGGTGCAACGGTCGAGGGCTATTACGCGACCGAGGCGGGCTATCACCTTGCACAGCAGCAGGGCGTGTCTATGCCGATTACCGAAGCGATGTATGCCGTGCTGTACGGCGGCATGCCTGCACAGGAGGCGATCAAGCATCTGCTCAATCGTCCGCGCCGCGGCGAGCACGAAGAGGTCTGGGTGCACTGAGAAGCTGAAAAGGAAAAGAGAAAGAGAAAACCGACGGTGTGTGCCGTCGGTTTTCTGTATTTCGGAAAAATTTGCGAAAAAAAGAAAGAAAAGTGTTGACAGAGGGCACATCACCTGATATAATAAATCTTGCTTTGAGGCGATAAGCCAAAAGCGAGATGAAAGGAATATGCGGCTGTAGCTCATCTGGTAGAGCGCCACCTTGCCAAGGTGGAGGTAGCGAGTTCGAGCCTCGTCAGCCGCTCCACCTTTTCTTCTCAAAATCACATATGCGGCTGTAGCTCATCTGGTAGAGCGCCACCTTGCCAAGGTGGAGGTAGCGAGTTCGAGCCTCGTCAGCCGCTCCAGTTAGTCCACTTGCGAAAGCAAGTGGATTTTTTGCTTTTTCTGTTCGCTGAAGATTGAGGAATGGGCGCCAATCTTTGGCGGGAAGTCGCTGCACCCTGCGGCGGGGCAAGAGGGTAGACACCAAGGTTTCTACCCTCTTAACTCCCACTTCCTTTTGTTTGTTAGTCTGGCGCAGATCAGAGACCGGCGACCGCTTCGAAAAAAGGGAACAGCAGAGGATTTTTATTACCGCAGGGGAGCACAGTGTGCTCCCATTTCTTTACCTCTGCGCAGTGCCGGATTCCGTACTGCTACACATACCGGCTACTCTACGCAGGCGCGACACAAGGTGAATTACCCGAAGGGCAAGAGAGGGCCCTGGGGGATAACAGTGTCGCGTAATTCTCCATTTTCAATTCTCAATTTGCAGAATCTCCTCCGCAAACTGTTCCTGAACACCTTCTTTATCTGAAAGAAAATCATTCCACCGAAACAATCCTGTATGCGGATTCTCAGACAGCTTCCCATAAACCGAATAGGGCAGCAGATGCACCTGATACCTTGCACTCCAGCGCGGATACCGCTGCATAAAGCGTTCTGCAAGCCGATACGCCTGACAGTTCTTATCCGCATCACTCGCGGGATTGAGCGCGCTGAGCTGCACGCCGCCGCCTTTACAATCGGTTTTACTGGGCGAGGGCGTAGAGTGCGCGATGACAATGCTGCCGTCTCGGCAGGGACCGATGCACAGCCACATATGACCGTCCATGCTGAAGATATCGCCGGGATGGAGCGAGGACGGCTCCTGCAGGCCGTTGCCGCAGTCCTGACGGGAAAGGGTACCCCAGGCTCTTTGGGCAAGCGTATGGGCAAACTCGGCGGCGGGCGCGACATAGCCGTCACAGTCGGAGACAGACGCACTCTCGGTATGTAGGGTATTGTACAGCGTCCAGCCGAGATAGCCCGAGCAATCCAGACCGGCATAGCCGTACTGGTTCCAGCCGCCGGTCGGGTAGTAGCTGTGCGCGGGATTGCTGTCACTGCGGTAGGTATAGCAGGCGTTCTGACAGTCGAAGAAGTCAATCCAGCTTTGCGGCAGGCCAATGTGCATGGCGGTATTGCCGGAGCCGGTATCCTGCCAGTTCCAGCCGCCGCCGTAGACGTACAGCGCGGTGCCGACGGGCATCAAGGCGGTTCGGAGCAGGTTCTGCATCGTGCGCCGACCGGGAATGCCGTGAACCGGCGGATGGTACATCCGCGGAGCAGGCCGGATATACGCAGCACCGCCGAACACCTGTGCATAACTTCCGACGATCCGGCCAGTGAGAAAGCACGGCAGAACGACAGCGCCGCCGGCTCGTGTGCGGATTTCAAACACAGCGCGGCAGGGAAGGTGCATGCCGTCTACTGTGATGGAATTGCCGCTGACGGCATGGATTACGCCTTGTGCGTCCGGACGGCTGAGAATGGCCTGTATTACCGTTCCCTGCCGGATGGTCAAATGATACGCATGACCTTCCTGCAGGCGATTTTGGATGGCGTATCGGCCTTTATCGCACACGGCATAGCAGCATACGCTGTCGGCCTGCCGAAACCGATGCGCAAACCGATCTTTATCCTCGGCACAGGCGCAGCCGTAGCCTTGTACCCCTAAGTAAATGGACGGACCCATTTCATCACACTCCTTACCATCACAGTATAGGGCAGAGGAACGCGGAATATGAAAACAGCGTCCCGAGCGGAACGCTGAATGCAAAAAACGAGCCTGCTTTCACAGACTCGTTTTTGTTATGCAATTAAAGTGCAGCCTTAGCCTTCTCAGCCAGTGCAGCGAATGCAGCCTGGTCGTTTACAGCCAGGTCAGCCAGCATCTTGCGGTTCAGGTCGATACCAGCCTTCTTCAGACCGTTCATGAAACGGCTGTAGTTGATATCGCAGGTCTTGCAAGCTGCAGAGATGCGGGTGATCCACAGACGACGGAAGTCACGCTTCTTGTGCTTACGGCCGATGTAAGCGTACTTCAGGCTCTTCATTACAGCCTGGTTGGCTACACGGTAGTGGGTAGACTTGGAACCCCAGTAACCCTTAGCACGCTTCAGGATCTTCTTTCTTCTTTTACGGGTCATCATTGCGCCCTTAACTCTTGCCATTGTGTTTGCCTCCTATATGAAAGATGTTGTTTTCTAACTTACTTGTACGGCAGCAGACGCTTCAGCTGTGCTACGTTGGTAGAATCTGCGAAGCCTTCCTTGCGGAGGTGGCGCTTCAGCTTAGTGGTCTTGCCATGGCCGTTGAGCAGGTGGCGCTTGCCAACGTGACCGCGCTTGAACTTACCGTTCTTGGTAACGGAAAATCTCTTTTTTGCACCGCTGTGCGTTTTGATCTTAGGCATAAGGTTTTGCTCCTCTCTGAATTTGCGCTATATCTGCGCGTTGGTTTTACTTGTCCTTTGCGGGCGCCAGAAACATCAGCATCTGGCGGCCTTCGAGCTTGGGCTGCTTTTCTACCGTGCTGCACTCCGAGCACAGCTCCGCGAAGCGATGGAGCAGATCCTGACCAAGCGACGCGTGCGTGACCTCACGGCCACGGAAGCGAACCGAAACCTTGACCTTGTTGCCGTCCTGCAGGAAGCGGCAAGCGTTCTTTACCTTGGTGTTCAGGTCGCCGATGTCGATATTAGGCGTCAGGCGAATCTCTTTGATCTCCACGACACGCTGATTCTTTCGCGCTTCCTTCTCGCGCTTTGCCTGCTCGAAGCGGAATTTACCGTAATCCATGATCTTGCAGACAGGCGGCTTAGCCTGCGGCGCGATTTTGACCAGATCCATGCCCTTTTCTACGGCGATATCCTGTGCCTGCTGAATAGGCAGAATGCCGAGCTGTTCGCCGTCGTCACCGATCAGACGAACTTCCTTGTCGCGGATCTCTTCATTGATTTGATGTTCCATGCTGCTGATTGGTAAGCACCTCCAAACGAAATCGGTTTAAGACAAAAAGAAAAAGGACTGATCATTCAGACCGTCCTCCAAATAAAATCGCAGAGCGCGCAAAGCGGCTTCTGTGCTTTATTGACCCGTTTGCTTCGCTGCGGGTGAGGACATGCCTTCTTCCTTGTTACCTCAACTACTATACCAGAATTAATTTGCAAAGTCAAGGCTTTATTTCATGTTTTTTAACTGGTATGATTATTACAGCAACAGACATACTATGATCGTGTAAAGCGTAGTGCTGAATGCACAACATAAGGCTTTACAAATACGTCATAATTTGTTATGCTTAATACAAGGGACAGGAAACACCTGATTGCTCCCCTTTACTATGAATTTAAGGAGGTGCCGGACCCATGAGCGAGGAATACGGCAATGATTTTGTAACCCTGATCGACGAGGACGGCAACGAGGTCGAGTTTGAGCATATCGACACCGTGGAATATAATGGCGTGACCTATCTGGCGTTTATCCCTGCAGAGATCTCCATCGAGGAGGATGCAGAGGTCGTTATCATGCAGATCGTTGAGGAGAACGGCGAAGAGCTGCTCGAGGCGGTCGAGGATGACGAGATCGCAGATGCAGTGTTCAACATCGTTATGGAACGCGCCGAGGCAGAGGAGGAGTAATTCTCCGGCCGATGGCATAAAATAAGAATAAACAGCGCAGCTTCGTTATCGGAAGCAAAGCATTTTATTTCGGTAAGATCCTGCCCTGTTCGACAGCAGTCCTTTTTTAACCCACATTTTTAGTACGGGACTTCGGAAAGTTTTGATACTGAGCAGCAGGCCTCCCGGGTATACACGGAAGTTGGAAGCGCAGAGGTATCAAACAGAGGACCCACCTGCATGAGTCGTGCAGGTTACTAATTGGACTGCATCGGCAGGGTGGGGTTTTATTTTACCTATTTAATGTAATTAAAATTGATATTTTGGGTGGAGAGTTGAGAATGAAGAGATTGTGTAAGGTAGAAGTTAGGAGTGAGGAGGTAGGAGTGGGTTAAGAGGAAACGGCCGTAAATTGCATAATAAAAACCACCACGGAAACGTGGTGGTTTTTATTATTTCTTATTCTTTTTGGCATTTGCAAAATCTTTGCGCAGATTTCCTATTTTCTTATCCGCTCTTGCATCTTTGCCGTTTGGATTACGAATCGCTCCGGACGGTAAACCATGCTTCTTTTCAAACGCTCCTACTGTGCAATCACTTCTTGTTTTTCTTGTTGCCATAATTACATTCCTTTCCACTCTCTATAGGCTTGCAAATCATTATCCACTGCCTTAATCGCAATTCCAATAACTGCCGCATCGTCCAACAACCCAATCCCCGGAATACAATCCGGAATCAAATCAACCGGACTGAAAAAATAAATCAATGCTGCAATAATGCCAATCACGCTTGCTAACGGAATTTCGGTATACTCTCCTTTAACATAATCGACAACGATCATGCACAACAGCGGAATATCTCCCAGCAACGAGCCTACAACTGGAATTGTATCCAGCTTTTTCAAGACTTTGCTGATGAATTCCAGTAGCTTATCTTCGTCGTGCAGCATTTCCTCTGCTTCAGATTTCTTACTCTCAAATGCAGCTTCAAAATCATACCACATACTTTTTCCTCCCGTCGTATATATTCCACCACCTTACATACACTATATCTCGAAACGAGATAAAAGTCAATATCATGTTTCGAGATAAGTTAAGGTAAATGCGAGGTGGTCATATGGAGCACAACCGCATAAAAGAATTGCGCGAAGACAGGGATATCAAACAGCGTGAAATTGCCGCATATCTAAAGGTAGCGCAGAACACATACAGCAATTATGAAAACGGTGTGCGTGAATTTCCGTTGGAGATTCTGATTCTACTTTCTCGTTTCTATCAGGTCAATCTGGAATATTTGCTTGGATTGACCGATATACCGACACCGTTACCGCCATCGAAACGACCAAAATAAAACACCCGAGGCATTAAAAATGCTTCGGGTGTTACGTTTTTGTCCGTGACGCGGGACTGGATGATTCCATTTTTATATGTTTCCTTTCAAAAACAGGTATAAAAAAACCACGCGGCTGCTGTTTCTCTGCAAGCCCTGCGTGGAACCGATCAAAAAGTGCGGTTACTTTTCGCTCTGCGTCTTATGGTCATCACCAAAGATCAGATCGTCGATGTCCGGACGGTCGGGCTTCTGCGGAATAGAAAGTCTTCTCATGATGTCATGCCTCCTTACTAATGTACTCTATATATTATTATAGCATGTTATTCTAAAAATGCAAATTAAATTCCTGTAAAGTTACACAAATTTCACAAAAGATAAGGGGCGGCTAACGATAAGCCGTCCCTTCTTTTGCCATTTCGTATGTAGTGCTTAGCGGCCGAAGTAGCTGAAGTGCATGTAGTCGCGCTTGGTGCGCCAGCCGTTGCCGCCCCAGGTAAAGCCGTACTTGGTGAAGGCATTGTAAACATCGCCGCCCTCGGGGATGGAGTACGGATCAATATACGGCGTCCAGTGGGTGCCGCAGGTCGGAGACAGGGAACCGTCCGAGTTGATGGTAGCTTCCATGTTCTCGTCCGGGTTGATATCAACTGCGGTGCCCTGCGAGTGCTCGCCGGTGCGCCACGAGTAGCAGCCTACATCATAGATCGGGAACTTCTCGGAGCCGTTGAAGATCTCCTCGAAGATTGCCTGATAGATGGAAGCCAGCGAAGCGTTTACCTGCAGATAAGCCTTGGAGGCCACCTTGGTGCCGTTGGACTGCAGATGCCATACCGGAACCACGATCTCTACCATGTGAGCCTCAGCCTCAGCTGCGGACTGGTACTTGCCGTTGCCTGCGCCGTAAACGTAGGTCATCTTCTCAGCCTCGGTCTTCGGCAGACCGGTGATGGTGGTTGCGGCAGAGGTGGAAGAACCGGCGGTGGTCGGCAGGTTAGCGGAGCCGTCAACCGCTGCAATCGGCGTCTTATCCGGCTTGAAGGCGGTGCAGAAGCGGTTTGCCATGATCAGCGCCTGCTCACGGGTGGTGGTGCCGGACGGAGCCAGAATGGTGGTGTCCGTGCTGGTATCGGTGATGCCGTTGATGACCGAATGATCGACCATGATAACGACCGGCTGCATTGCGTAATCGCTGATCATGCTTACATCGGGGTAATCCTCGATACAGGCATCACCTGCGATCTCGGTTGCTTCGATATCGGCAGCGGCGAGGATGTTGTCGAGTATGGTGCACATTTCCTCACGGCTGATCTTGGCATCCGGATCAAAGTTGCCGTTGGTGCGACCGTTTACAATGCCGAGCAGGTAAGCTGCGGTGACATTGGGGTCCGAGCAGTCCTCGAACGGCTTTTTGCCCGAAACATAGACAGCCTTGCCGCTGACAGCCTTGTAGGCGTTCAGCGCAACGGCACAGAACTCTGCGCGGGTGATAGAGCCGGAAGCGGCACTGTTGGCCAGGGACGAAGGTGCCAGACCGGCATTCTGCGCAGCGGCAACGCCTTCCTGCGCCCAGCTGGACACATCGGATAATGCTCCCGCGCTTGGCATGAGCATTGCGGCAGTCAGCGCAAGCATACCGGCACGGCGAGCGATAGGATGAGACATTGAATTTTTCCTCCTGACTGGTTGTTGGTTTGCGGATAAAACAAACCAGTATGTTAAGGCAACACCGCACAATTAAAGCGGCGGTGCTTTGCGGAAATTTTGTGCCCTGACTTTGTTGCAGTTTCACGGTAATACATCAAGTATTACCGCAAAACTGCGCCTCGTCAGTACGCAAAATTTACTCGCAAATCACTCTTGTTCAATTATGCGGTATTGCCTTAAATAAAACGAAATGGTCGAATTCAGACAAAATTACAGTAATTGTAAATTTATACACATAGTCCACAGACTTTTCCACAAGCTGTTAAGAACCCGCGGCTCTGTCGAGTGAACGGTACTGCAGAGCCTCGGCGAGATGCTCAGCCTCGATGACACTGCTGTCTGCCAGATCGGCGATCGTGCGGGCAACACGCAGTACGCGGTCATGCGCACGGGCGGTCAACCCCAGTCGCTGAAATGCGGCCGCAAACATACGAGACGCATCCGCACTCAGCGGGCAGTGCTCGGCAAGCTGCGGCGGCGGAATCGCGGCATTGCATACGTCAGAGCCCTGCCGGGCATACTGCCGCTCGCGCGCGGCGAGCACACGGGCACGAATGTCGGCAGAGTGTTCCTCGCTGGTCTGACCTCGTGCAGCAAGCGCGGCGTATTCAACCGGCTGCACAGCAACCTGCAGGTCGATTCGGTCGAGCAGCGGACCGGACAGACGGTGCAGATACTGCTGAACGGCAGCCTTGGTGCAGGTGCAGCGTTCCGTGCCGTACCAGCCGCATTTGCAGGGATTCATCGCGGCAATGAGCTGAAAACGTGCCGGATACGTCACCTGACCGGCGACACGCGAGATGGTAACTCTGCCGTCCTCAAGCGGCTGGCGCAGGGTTTCAAGCACATCGCGTCGGAATTCCGGAAATTCATCCAGAAACAGCACACCGCGGTGCGCGAGCGTGATCTCGCCGGGGACGGGCAGCCGGCCTGCGGCACCCGAACCGCCTGCCATCGCGTTGGCCGAGGAATTATGGTGCGGTGCACGGAACGGCCGTTCGGCACGCTCGACCGCCTCCTGTCCTCTGCCGATGGCGGACCAGACACGGATAACCTCCAGCCGTTCGCTGTCGGACAGCGGCGGCAGGATGGTGGAAAAGCGTTTTGCAGCCATGCTCTTGCCCGAACCGGGTGGTCCGGAAAGAAGCACGTTGTGTCCGCCTGCAGCCGCGATCTCAAGCGCGCGTTTGACCGCGTGCTGACCGAGCACATGCGCAAAATCCAGCGCATTGTCCTGCGGTTCGGGCCTGGGCGGAGGAGCACACGGCGTGAGCGGCTTTCTGCCGTTCAAATGTCCGAGAAGCTCATTTAATGTACGGATCGGAAACACCGTCACACCGGAAGCATAGGATGCTTCGGCGGCGTTCATCGTGGGAACGAACACGGTTTTGAAACCGGCATCACGCGCAGCAAGTGCCATGGAAAGCGCACCGCAGACAGGCCGCAGCTCTCCGGTGAGGGAAAGCTCTCCGAAGAAGAGAGCGTTGTCGGGCGGTGCGTCGATCTCGCCCGCTGCCGCCAGAATGGAAAGCAGAAGGGGCAGATCGTATGCTGTTCCTGCCTTTTTGGTGTCGGCAGGTGCGAGGTTGACGGTCAGTCGGGATACGGGCCAGTCAAAGGCACAGGCCTTTGCGGCGGCACGGACGCGCTCTCCGGCTTCGGATACCGCGCCGGTCGGCAGACCGACGACATCCAGCCGGGGAAGTCCGCCGGAGAGGAAGCACTCGACGGTGACAATGTAGCCGTCAATGCCGCTCAGTCCTGCGGAGAATACGCGAGATACCATGCCGATCCCTCCGATACTTATGACATAACCAGATAACTATACATCTAATACTATACTATGTGTCATCAGATTACGCAATAAAAAACACGGAAAAAACACAGAAATTCCATGATAAAAAGTTTGTATGCGTTTCATAATATGAAACATCTTATCAAAATTTGAAAAATAGTGCGGAAAATAGTACATTTACTGTTTACAACTTTGTGCGTGAGTGCTACAATGGAGGGGCAGGTAAGGCTTAGTTTAGGTTAAAATACACCAAAACGAGGGCTTTTAATTCCGATTGAGAATTATAATTTTTTATAGGAGGACATCAACATGGCAAGAAAGATGAAGTCCATGGACGGCAACACTGCGGCCGCGCACGTATCGTACGCGTTTACCGAAGTTGCGGGTATCTATCCGATCACCCCGTCCAGCCCCATGGCAGACAGCGTTGACCAGTGGGCTGCCGCAGGTCAGAAGAACATTTTCGGTACTACCGTTAAGGTAATCGAAATGCAGTCCGAGGCAGGTGCGGCGGGTACCGTACACGGCTCTCTGGCAGCAGGTGCGCTGACCACCACCTACACCGCTTCTCAGGGTCTTCTTCTGATGATCCCGAATATGTACAAGATCGCAGGCGAGCTGCTTCCGTGTGTATTCCACGTTTCCGCTCGTACCGTTGCATCTCATGCACTGAACATCTTCGGTGATCATTCCGACGTTATGGCTTGCCGCCAGACTGGTTTCGCTATGCTGGCTGAGACCAACCCGCAGGAGGTCATGGACCTGTCTGCAGTAGCACATCTGGCTACCATTAAGTCCCGTGTTCCGTTCATCAACTTCTTCGACGGCTTCCGTACCTCCCACGAGATCCAGAAGATCCAGGTTTGGGATTACGAGGATCTGAAGGAAATGTGCGACATGGATGCTGTTGAAGCATTCCGCAAGCGCGCACTGAACCCGGAGCACGCTATGATGCGCGGCTCTCACGAGAACGGCGACGTATTCTTCCAGCACCGCGAGGCTTCCAACAAGTTCTATGAAGCTGTTCCGGGCATCGTTGAGGAGTACATGGGCAAGGTAAATGCCAAGCTCGGCACCAACTACCAGCTGTTCAACTACTACGGCGCTGCTGACGCTGACCGCGTTATCATCGCTATGGGCTCCATCTGCGACGTTGCAGAGGAAGTTATCGATTACCTGAACGCACACGGCGAGAAGGTCGGCCTGGTTAAGGTTCGTCTGTACCGTCCGTTCCGTGCTGACAAGCTGATCACAGCTATCCCGGAGACCGCTAAGAAGATCGCAGTCCTCGACCGCACCAAGGAGCCGGGCTCCCAGGGCGAGCCGCTTTACATGGACGTTGTTACCGCTCTGGCTGATGCAGGCATCACCGATAAGGTAGTAACCGGCGGCCGTTACGGTCTGGGTTCCAAGGATACGCCCCCGTCCTCCGTATTCGCTGTATACGAGGAGCTTGCTAAGGCAGAGCCGAAGAAGATGTTCACTCTGGGCATCAACGACGACGTTACCTACCTGTCCCTCGAGGAGAAGCCGGCACCGAACACCGCAGCAGAAGGCACGACCGAGTGCAAGTTCTGGGGTCTCGGCGGCGACGGTACCGTTGGTGCGAACAAGAACTCCATCAAGATCATCGGCGACCACACCGACAAGTTCGTACAGGCTTACTTCCAGTACGACTCCAAGAAGACCGGCGGCGTAACCGTTTCGCATCTGCGTTTTGGCGACAAGCCGATCCGTTCTCCTTACTACATCAACAAGGCTGACTTCGTAGCCTGCCACAACCCGTCCTACATCACCAAGCACTTCCCGATCGTGCGTGACGTTAAGCCGGGCGGCGTATTCCTCATCAACTGCCAGTGGACTCCGGAGGAGCTGAGCAAGCATCTGGCAGCTTCCGAGAAGCGCTACATTGCTAAGAACGACGTTCAGCTTTACACCATCAACGCAATCGACCTCGCTATCGAGATCGGCATGGGCAAGCGCACCAACACCATCCTGCAGTCTGCATTCTTCGCACTGGCTAAGGTAATGCCGAGCGAGCAGGCTATCCAGTTCATGAAGGACGCTGCTACCAAGTCCTACCTGAAGAAGGGCCAGGACATCGTTGATATGAACCACAAGGCTATCGACATCGGCGCTACCGCATTCAAGAAGATCGACGTACCGGCTGACTGGGCTGACGCACAGGACGAGGCTGATACCCGCGATCTGCAGGGCCGTCCGGAAGTTGTCAAGATGGTCAAGGACGTTATGGAGCCGATCGGCCGCATGGACGGCGACTCCCTGCCGGTATCCGCATTCGCAGGCGAGCATGTTGACGGCTCCTTCGAGCACGGCGCAGCTGCTTACGAGAAGCGCGGCGTAGCAGTTACCGTTCCGCAGTGGAACGAGGCTACCTGTGTTCAGTGTAACCAGTGTGCTTACGTCTGCCCGCACGCTACCATTCGTCCGTTCGCTCTGACTGAGGAAGAGGCTGCTGCAGCACCGGCTTCCACCAAGCTGGTTGACATCAAGGCCGGCAAGGGCAAGGGCGTTTACAAGTACACCATGGCTGTATCTCCGCTCGACTGCATGGGCTGCGGCGTATGTATCGGCGTTTGCCCGACCAAGTCCCTGACTATGGTTCCGCAGGCTGACGAGGCTGCTCAGCAGGATGCATTCGATTACTGCGTAGCAAAGGTTTCCGAGAAGGCCGACATGATCTCCACGAACTCCGTTAAGGATTCGCAGTTCAAGAAGCCGCTGCTTGAGTTCTCCGGTTCCTGCGCAGGCTGTGCAGAGACCTCTTACGCCCGCCTGATCACTCAGGTTTGCGGCGATCGTATGTACATCTCCAACGCTACCGGCTGTTCGTCCATTTGGGGCGGCCCGGCTGCTACCTCCCCGTACACCGTTGATGCAAACGGCCACGGTCCGGCATGGGCTAACTCCCTGTTCGAGGATAACGCAGAGCACGGCCTTGGCATGTACTACGGCCAGGAAGCTCTCCGCGAGCGCCTGATCTCCAAGCTCGAGGTTATGGCTGGCTCTGAGAACGCTACCGACGACTTCAAGAACGCTGTCAACACCTTCATGGATACCAAGGACAACGGCGCTGCTAACGCTGAGCCGGCAAAGGCACTGGTTGCAGAGCTCGAAAAGGGCGCAGCAGCAGGCTGCCCGGACTGCAAGGATGTTCTGGCTCACAAGGAATACCTCGCTAAGAAGTCCGTTTGGATCTTCGGCGGCGACGGCTGGGCATACGATATCGGCTTCGGCGGTCTGGATCACGTTCTGGCATCCGGCAAGGACGTAAACGTTATGGTATTCGATACCGAGGTTTACTCCAACACCGGCGGACAGGCTTCCAAGGCTACCAACATCGGCGCTGTTGCACAGTTCGCAGCTTCCGGTAAGACCACCAAGAAGAAGAGCCTTGCTGAGATCGCTATGAGCTACGGCTACGTTTACGTTGCACAGGTAGCTATGGGCGCTAACCCGGCTCAGACCCTGAAGGCCATCGCTGAGGCTGAGGCTTATCCGGGCCCGTCGCTGGTAATCGGCTATGCTCCGTGTGAGATGCACTCCATCAAGGGCGGCATGACCAACTGCCAGGCTGAGATGAAGAAGGCTGTTGACTGCGGTTACTGGAACCTGTTCCGCTTCAACCCGCAGCTGGCTGACGAGGGCAAGAACCCGTTCATTCTGGAGTCCAAGGAGCCCAAGACCGAGGATTACCGCAAGTTCATGATGAACGAGGCTCGTTACTCCGCACTGACCCGTGCATTCCCGGATCGTGCAGAGGGCCTGTTCGAGCGTTCCGAGGTAGAGTCTACCAAGCGTTACGCTCACCTGAAGCGCCTGCAGGATCTGTACGCTCCCGAGGCGTAAGATCGCGCAAAACGCTTGCTGAAATAGCATAATAAATCCCGCAGAGGTTTTCTCTGCGGGATTTTTTTGCGTTTATTTCGTAACATACGCGAATTGTGTCTGCTATATTGCAGGGCGGGGTAAGGTCACCCCGCCCTGCACGATATATTTTGCCTAAAGGTCTATTGGGGGATAACAGTGTCGCACAACTCTTTAGTCTGATGGTAGCGGACGGCACCTGTAAATTCATCTGCACACGCGCAATCGTAGGGGAGTACAGTGCGCTCTCGCATCACCGACAACCAGACGCGGACAAACGATTTTGCCGCCGCATGATACATTTCTGTTTCAAAATACAAAGAGATATATCCTTTCGGAAAAATTTATGCTATACTGAAATCAATAAGACAGGCAGGACAATTGGATAGAGAAGGGCGGGATCATAATGAAAAAAGATCTGTTGAAACGTGTGGGAATGTTGACAGCGGCAACTGCTGCCTGTACAGCTGGTGTTTTCGGGGCGCTGGCGATGAATGGACTGCGTTACATGAGGCCAACGGCGGACAACTGGTGGCTGCTGCCGTGGGTCGAACCGGCGGCAAGAATCGAACAGTCCGTCATGGATTTTCAGGATTCTTCTGCACCCAGCTATACCATTACCGGTTATGATGCACAGAATCGTGAGATTTGGTCGAGTACGACATTCGGCAGGCTGACCTCGGTCGGCAGCAGCCGCCATGTGTACACCGGCAACACCGAAGCGCAGTATAATTGGGGAGAGGGTCAGCCGGCTGTGGTCTGGCAGTATGATGAACAGGGACGGCTCATTCGGGAGGAAATCCCGGGGGAGGCTGTGACGAACTTTTTTTATCACGGAAACGAGACCAAGCCTTATCTGGAGAAATCCTATAACGGTCAGAATGTTCAGCTTCTGCAGAAAACCACAGAAACAGACAGCAGTACCGGAAATACGATCACATTATGTATGTGGTATGAGGAGGACGGCACTTTTCAGATGAGGGTACGTTTTACCGAGGATGCGCACGGCAATACCATCAAGCGGGAGATTACCGACGCGGACGGCGGGACAGAAACTTATGTCAACCGATGGATGTATGATGATGCCGCACGCACAGCCACCTGCGTGAATGGTGAATCGGGCACGACCGAGAAATACTGGTATGACGAACAGGGACGCTGGATAAAAAATGCATATAGCTTTTCGGAGGATGTTTTTCCGCGTGAGATTACAACAACATACACCGATGTAACCCGCTGAGGAGGTGTTTGGGTGAAGCTGAACATTCTTAAACGAGCCGGAATGCTGGCGGCGAGCACTGCGGTCTGCTGCGGTGCTGTTTTCGGCGGCTTATCGCTGAACGGACTGCGGTATATCCGTCCGACAGCGGAAAACTGGACACTTCTGGCGTATATGCAGCCTGCTGCTCGGATTGAACAGCAAAAGACAACGCGCGTGATACCGGATGAGAAGGAATGGTCCTATCTCAGAATCACCGGCTACGATGCGCAGAACCGCGAGATCTGGTCACTGAATTGCAAGCGTCCGTTCGGTGTGAGTTCCAGTGAACGCAAGGTTTACAATGGCAGCAAAATGACATGGTATTTCACAACCTGCGGTGTGAAAACGGTTTCTTACACAGAGTATGACGAGCAGGGTCGTATCGTTCGCACGGAGGATGAGGACGGAATAGAGACTTACACCTATCGCGGAGACGAGAAAGAACCGTATCTGGAGCGGAGTTACGACACGGCAGGCAACATGCAGTCACAGACAGTGTCGGAATACAATCCCAAAACCGGAGAAACGACCAGAACCAGTACGGTTTTTGAGGGTGTGCTGACCGGTACATGGATCACGGTGAAGGATGCACGCGGTTCCATACTGCGCATGGAAAACAATGTGCATGATCCGAATTACGAAATGATGCAGAACAACGAGTGGACGTATGACGACGCCGAGCACACCGCAGTCTGCGTCAGCGAGGATGGCGTAACCGAGAAAATATGGTATGACGAGCAGCAGCGCGTCCTGCGGGATGAATGCTACACGCCGGACGGTATTCTGCAGACCTGCACCGTCAATGATTTTTTTGACATTACCCGATAAATCTGGGAACCTTTTGCAGATACCAACGTCAAATACAATGCAGCGATCAGAAAACAGCGCGCGATACCGGGAACAAAGAAAATACATCATTGACCGCTGAATTAAAAGGAGGATTTTCTATGAAACGAACGATTGCAGCGATTTTATCTGCGGCTATGCTTGTAACGGCAGCTGCGGCAGCGGAAGCGTCGAGCAGTTGGGCGAAGTCGGCGGTGGATACCGCGCGGAACGCGGGCATTGTGCCGGAGCAGGTTGATCAGGCGTACACGCAGAGCATCACCCGAGCGGATTTCTGCGCACTGGCGGCAGCGGTTTATCGCACCTGGGAAAAGAGCGGCAACGTAAAATCCGTTGATAAGGCTGTGGTCTCCTTCTCGGATACCAAGGACGAGGATGTGCTGCTTTGTGCCTCTCTGGGCGTGGTAAACGGTGTTGGCGGCGGAAAGTTTGCACCGCAGCAGCAGCTGACCCGTCAGCAGGCGGCAAGCATGCTGCACCGTCTGGGCAATCTGCGCAAGAATGCCAAGGACAACGTCAAGGACCGTATGCCGCACGTTTTTGCGGACGGCGCGGACATTCAGGCGTGGGCACGGAATGATGTGTACTGGGTCTACAATCAGGGCGTAATGAACGGCGTCAGCGGCAATCGTTTTGCACCGAATAACAGCTATACGCACGAGCAGTCCATCGCGACCATGCTGCGCCTGTATGATACCAAGTATGCTGTCAAGGACGACAGCACGAGCAGCACAGACAGCAAATATTATATCAATCGTGCGGTTGTCGGTCCGGGTGTTTCGCAGGTCTATCTGGAAGATGCAAAAGGCAATCGCCTGCTGACAGATTACAAGGACACCAAGGGTGAATTTTACGATATTGAGTTGTTCGGTGAGTGGGTCACGCTGCGGAAAACCGTGGACTATCAGCATGATGTACACAACATGAAGACCGGCGAAACACTGGAAAACTACGCTGTTATCGGCACGGATGGCGAGCAGGCAGGCTGGCTGCGTCCGTCTCCGGAGAATGGCGGTGAGGTTTATGGAAAGGACCGCATTATCTATGCCGATGGCACAAGCAGCACGCAGACGTATGACGCGTTGACCGATTTCAAGGACGGCAAAGCAGTTGTCCGCGTGGACAGCAAGACCATTGCCGCAATTGACACCACCGGCAAGACCCTGTGGAGCATGAATTTTGCGTTTGACCACAGCAAGATGGCTGTTGAAATTCTGCTTGCTGGTGATGGCAAGGGTGACCGCTTTGTTGTTGTAAATCGGGACGGTTCCTCGTACACGATTATCGCAGGCGGCAAGCGCATTGCATCCAGCTCTCATGCGCTGGATGTAAGTCAGTACAGCGATACCTACATCGCCGCAGAATCGACCGGTTATTACGCACTCTACAACTTCAAGGGCAAAAAGCTGACAAAGACCTATCAGAATGCGTTCAATGAGGTCGGTCAGAATATTTACAGCCGCTGGATCAGCAATACCGAATACGAGTACATCCGCTGTGATGCGGACGGCACGAACAAGGTTCTGTTCCGCGTAAAGTGCCCGAACGGCCGTCCGGGCACACTGCCGACCGACGGTGCAGGCGTGTATGCGCTCCGCACGGATGAGCACACTATTACCTGCTTTGACCGCTTCGGCACGACGCTCGGCACCATCAAGAACGATGGTGCAATGACGCAGGAAATCACCTTTGAAAACGGCTGTGTCCGCGTAATGGATAAGCTGTACCTCCCGACCGGTGAGGAAATCTGATAAACACGAAAAAGGCACCGACTCGGTGCCTTTTTCATTTGCTGTACCTTGTAACCGAGCAATGAAACGGTTATAATAGAACCTGTACGATAAACGACGAAAAAAGGAGGAATTTCCTTGCAGTTAGAACAAACGCTGCGAACGCTGTGTGCACTGCCGGCGGTCAGCGGCTTTGAGATGCAGGCGGCACACACCGTCGCGGAGCTGTTCCGCCCGTACTGCGACACCGTGGATGTGGATAAGAACGGCAACGTGATCGGCAGCCTGTCCTGCGGTAAAGAGGGCGCGAAAACCGTCCTGCTGGACGCGCATCTCGACCAGATCGGCTTTCTTGTCACCGAGGTACTGGACGGCGGCTTTCTGCGGTTCGCGCCGGTCGGCGGTGTGGACCCGCGCATGCTGCTTGGCGGTGAGGTGACCATTCTCGCGGACGAGCCGCTGTACGGCGTGGTATCCTGCATGCCGCCGCACCTGCTCAAAGCAGGTGAGCAGAACAAGGCCGTACCCATCGACCAGATGGCGATTGACACCGGTCTGCTTGATGCCAAAAGCCGCATTCGCGTGGGTACGCCCATCGTGTTCGCGCAGCAGCCGATCAAGCTGGCGGGCGGTCAGCTTTGCAGCAAGTGCCTTGACGACCGAGCGGGCGTTGCCGCCATCCTGCTGGCGATGGAGAAGCTGCACGCGGCAAAGGACAAGCTGAAGTGCAATGTCGCGGTGCTCATCAGCACGCAGGAGGAGGTCACCGAGCTGGGTGCGCAGACCGGCGCGTTTACGGTTCAGCCGGAGTACGCCATCGCGGTGGACGTGACCCACGGCAGAACGCCGGACGGTCCGTCGGACGGTGTGTTCGACCTCGGCAGCGGCGTGGCAGTCGGCATGGGACCGAACCTGCATCGCGGCTTTACCAAGGCGCTCATCAAGACCGCCAAGGCGAACGACATCGACTATACGCTTGAAATCATGGAGGGCAACACCGGCACGAATGCGTGGACGATGCAGATCGTCGGCCGCGGTATCGCAATGGGTCTGCTGTCCATTCCGGAAAAATACATGCATACGCCGGTCGAGGTTGTGAAGCTGTCTGATGTGCAGGCGGTTGCTGACCTGATGGCGGAATTTCTGCGCGGATTTGACGGGGAGGTGGGTGCATGATCGAACTGATGAAGCAGCTGTGCGCACTGCCAGGGCCGTCCGGCTGTGAGGATGCGGTGCGCGAGTTTGTGCTCGAGAAGGTGAAACCGTTTGCGGATGAAATTAAAACCGATGCCATCGGCAACATTATGGTGTTCCGAAAGGGCAAAAAGGCGCTCGAGCGTCCGGTCGTTGTGTGCGCGCACATGGACGAGGTCGGCGTTATCATCAAGCAGATTACGGACGACGGCATGCTCAAGTTCGGCTTTGTCGGCGGCGTGGACCCGCGTGTTGTCATCGGCCGACCGGTTCGCTTCGGTGATGTGCAGGGCGTGATCGGCATCAAGGCGGTTCATCTGACAACTGCCGCAGAACGCCGCACCATGCCAAAGACCAAGGATTTGTATATCGACATCGGTGCAGCGAGCAAAGCTGCCGCTGAGGACAAGGTTTCGCTTGGCGATTACGGCGTGTTTGACTCGGCGGTTGTCGAGTTCGGCGACGGTCTTATCAAGGCCAAGGCGATTGACGACCGTGTCGGCTGTGCTGCGCTCCTCAAGCTCATCGAGGACGAGCCGCCGATCGACACCTGGTTCTGCTTTACTGTGCAGGAGGAAGTCGGTCTGCGCGGTGCGGCAAGCATGGCGTATGCGCTCGATCCGGGATTTGCAATGGTGCTCGAGGGTACGACAGCTGCTGATCTCGCAGAGGTGGAAGGCGGCAAAGCCGTTTGCCGCGTACGCGGCGGTGTTGTTCTGCCGTTCATGGATGGCGCGACTATCTACGATGCGGAGCTGTTTGAACTTATGCGCAATGCCTGCGACAAGCGCGGCATCCGCTGGCAGACGAAAACGCGCGTAGCCGGCGGCACGGACGCAGGCCGCATCCACAAGAGCCGTGCAGGCGTGCGCGTGTGCGCGGCTGCGGCTCCGGTACGCTATATTCACTCGCCGTCCTCGGTGGCGGCAGTAGCCGACTGCGAAGCGGTGCTCGCTGCCGCACGCGCATTTCTGGAAGAACTCGGAGGGAACGACGAATGAGCAAGATTTTTGATTTATGGAACACGGTCGCGGGTGCATTCGGCCCTTCCGGCCGTGAGGATGCGGTGCGCGAGACCATCGCGGGAATTGCAGGCGCGTATATCGACGATGTAACGACAGATGCGCTCGGCAATCTTATCTGCCGTAAAAAAGGCGCAAAGAATGGCAAAAAGCTGCTGTTTGCCGCGCATATGGACTCCATCGGCGTGGTTGCCACCTATATTGAGGACAAGGGTTTCATCCGTTTTTCGCAGATCGGCGGCCTGTATGTCGGTGACCTGCTGAATATTCAGGTGAAGTTTGCCAACGGCACGCGCGGCGTGATCTCCTACGAGGAAAAGACGCCGCTTAAGGATTTGACGCTGGATAATCTGTTCATCGACATCGGCGCAAAGAACGCCGAGGAAGCGCGCAAGCTGGTGCAGATCGGTGATTTCGCTGTGTACGAGGCACCGCGGTTCGAGCAGAACGGCGTGCTGTGCGGTCCGTATCTGGACAACCGCATCGGCTGTGTGACGCTCCTGCTGATGATGGAGCAGTTGGCGGACAAGGAAATCGAGAACGACCTGTACTTCGTGTTTACGGCACAGGAGGAGGTTGGCCTGCGCGGCGCAGGCGCGGCAGCGTTCGCAGTTGAGCCGGATGCGGCTATCGCAGTGGACGTGACCGACACCGGCGACCTGCCGGAGATGAAGTCCGCGATGGTGGTCGAGCTGGGCAAGGGACCGGCAGTCAAGGTGATGGACCGCTCGGTTATCTGCACACCGGCGGTTGTAGATGCGCTCGAGCAGGCGGCGAAAGACTGCGGTGTATCCGCGCAGCGCGAAATCCTGCTGTGCGGCGGCACGGATACGTCAGCGCTGCAGAAGGCGCGCGCAGGCGTGCAGGCAGGCGCGGTCTCCATCCCGACTCGCTATATCCATTCTCCGAGCGAGCTGTGTGCGGTTTCCGATGTCGAGGACGCGGCAAAGCTGCTGACACAGTATGCACTCCAAAAATAACCGATAGAGTTACTGGGAATTTTGCAAAAAACGACAGGTGACAAGCTGCCGATTTTGCAGTATGATAAAGACACAGCAAGGGGGCTGATACCGATAAAAGGTGCAGGACTCTTGCTGTTTTTTATACCCTTTCTCATTTCGACCACATCGTACTTACATACTACTCTTTGCCTGAAGCTGTTCTACTTTGTGGTAGAGCGGCTTCGGGCATTTTACGCTCTTTATTCGGCAAAACGTGCACGTTGTCCGTGCTATACTGAATCTTGTTCGGGAGGTGAGGTATGGTCGTCTATCTGGATGTGCTGTTTGCCGTCAACGCGCTGATGGATGGCGCAACGCTGCTTGCGGCGGCTCGCTTAGGCGGCGTACAGGTGCGGAAAATGCGGCTGATTTTCTCAGCAGCACTCGGCGGCGGCTATGCCGTGCTGGGTGCGGTCTGGCCGGTGCTGACACTCGCGCCGCTGCGCCTGCTTGCAGGACTGGGTCTGTGCATGGTCGCTTTCGGCAGAGAGCGGCACCTTGCGCGGCTGTGTGCGCTGTACGGGGTAGTCGCAGCCTCGTTCGCCGGACTGGCGGCGGCACTGAGTGCCGCAAGCGGCAGGAGGCTGCTGCTCTCGTGCGGGTACTACTTTGCGGTGCCGATACAGGTGCTCGTGCTGGCGGCAACTGTCGGCTATGCGGCAAGCGGGATACTCCTGCGCGGAGACGCGAAGCACGGCGCGCTGCACCGCGAAACAGAAACGCTGACCATCCGGTTCGGCAATCGGCAGACCGCCGTGCGCGTGCTGCACGACACGGGCAACGACCTGCTCGAACCGGTTTCCGGAAAGCCGGTCGTGGTGCTCGAGCGCAAGGCCGCCGAGTGTCTGCTGGACACGAAACTGCCGTTCGGCAGTGCGTCCGCGCAGCTGGCGGCTCTGCCGGAAAATCTGGCTGCACGCTGCGGTCTGCTGCCGTTTCACGCGGTCGGCACGGATGGCGGTCTGCTGCTGTATTTCCGGCCGGACAGCGTGCTGAGAGCGGACGGCACGGCACTCGACTGTGTGTGTGCAGTCAGTGCGGTCTCCATCGGACAGGGCGCATACGAGGGACTTATCGGGGTGTGAAAGGGAGAGCAAAAATGAAGCTTCTGCAGTGGTTAAAGAGGATTTTACGGCGGTTTCGAGCGCAAGGTGTACATTATATCGGCGGCAGCGATGTTCTGCCGCCGCCGTTGTCTCCGGAGGAGGAGGCCGCTGCCGTGGAGGCGAACAGCGGGGGCGATGTTGCGGCGCGCAACTGTCTTATCGAGCACAATCTGCGGCTGGTGGTGTTCCTGGCGCGCAAGTTTGAGTCGAGCGGTGTGGGAACAGAAGATTTAATTTCTATTGGAACAATCGGACTCATCAAGGCGGTGAGCACCTACCGGAGCGACAAAAACGTCAAGCTGGCGACATATGCATCGCGGTGTATCGAAAACGAGATCCTCATGCATCTGCGCAAGATTGCCGGACGGCGGAGCGAGGTTTCCATCGACGAGCCGCTGTCCTCGGACTGGGATGGCAACGAGCTGCTGCTGAGTGATATTCTCGGCACCGAGCCGGACAGCGTCATGCGGCCGCTCGAGGACGATGTGGACAAAATGCTGCTGCATCGTGCACTGGGTCATCTGCCGCCGAGAGAGCGGCAGATCATCTCGCTGCGGTTCGGCATCGGCACGCCGAAGGCGCTGACGCAGAAGGAGGTCGCGGATTTGCTGGGTATCTCGCAAAGCTACATTTCAAGGCTGGAAAAGCGGATTATCGCGCGAATGCGAAAAGATATTTTGAAGTATTTGGCGTTTTAAGGCAATACCGCATAATTGAGCAAGAGTGATTTGCGAGTAAATTTTGCGTACTGACGAGGCACAGTTTTGCGGTAATACTTGATGTATTACCGTGAAACTTCGGCAGCGCGGACGGAACTCGCGCAAGGAACCGAAGCCAAAGTCAGGACACAAAATTTCCGCAAAGCACCGCGGCAGCGCGACCGGAGCCTGCGCAAGGAGCCGCCGCTTTAATTGTGCGGTGTTGCCTTAAGAAAGAGCGAGGAGTGAAAAGTTGAGAGGGGAGAGAACGCAATGGGATATCGTTCGACAAGTCGCAGATAATTCACAAATGCTGTGCAGAATATTCTCCGGGCCAACGAGTTGCGCGACACTGTCATGCATGCCGCGCTTGCGGAGAGTAACCCGCATGTGTAGCGGTAAGGTATCTGACGTTGCATAGAGGTAGAGAAATGGGCGCACATGCGCCCGCGCGGCGTCAGCGCGTTTCCTCGGTTTGCAGCCGATGCAACAGTTTTCTTTTCTCCTGCACTATGCTATAATAAAAGAAAACCCAAGGGATGAGATACCATGCAGATCGAAATTCGGAAGTACGAGCAGCGTGATGCTGCACAGGCAGCAGAAATTTGGAACGAGGTCGTTGAGGACGGTAAAGCCTTTCCACAGATGGAAAAACTGGATGAGGTGACCGGTCATGCCTTTTTCACTGAGCAGACCTATACCGGCGTAGCGTACGACGCGGCAACCGGCGAGCTGGTCGGTCTGTATATTCTGCACCCGAACAATGTGGGCCGCTGCGGTCATATCTGCAACGCCAGCTACGCCGTCAAAAAGACCGTGCGCGGACAGCATATCGGTGAAAAACTCGTTATACACTGCATGAAACAGGGGAAAACATGCGGATTCCGCGTGCTGCAGTTCAACGCCGTCGTCAAGAGCAACACGGGTGCGCTTGCGCTGTACAAAAGGCTGGGATTCACACAGCTTGGTGTGATTCCGGGCGGATTTTTGAACAAGGACGGCGAATACGAGGATATTATCCCGCATTACCATGTTCTGTAAAGAGAAAAGGAGAATACCATGCTTTTTTGCAACATTGATCTGTTGGATGAGAATTTTGCGCTCAAACGCGGGCAGTACGTCGGCGTGAAGGACGGCAAGATCGCCTATATCGGTGACACCGAGCCGCAGGAGGACTACGGCGAACGCTACGACGGCAGACACCGTCTGCTGATGAGCGGCTTCTACAACGTCCACAGCCACGCGCCGATGACGCTGCTGCGCGGTTACGCGGAGAATCTGCCGCTGCAGCGCTGGCTGGGCGAGAAGGTATTTCCGTTTGAGGACAAGATCGATGACGAAGCGGCGTACTACGGCACGCAGCTTTCCATTGCGGAAATGCTGGCGAGCGGTACGGTTTCGTTCTCGGATATGTATTTCTTCTTCGACGGCATGATGCCCGCGATTCGCGAGAGCGGCATCAAGTGCAACCTCAGCCGCGGTCTGACCGTATTTGACGACAGCGACTACGAGAGCCTTGCCGCCTACAAGGACAATCTGCGCCTGCTGAACGAGTGGAACGGCGAGCTGGACGGCCATCTGATCGGTGATCTGTGTATCCACGGCGAGTATACCTCGACACCCAAGGTGGTCGAGGCGGTAGCCGCTCACGCGAAGGACGCGGGTGCGCGTATCCACATCCACCTGTCCGAGACGCAGACCGAGCACGAGGAGTGCAAGCAGCGTCATGGCCTGACGCCGGCGGCGTACATGGAGGCGCACGGCATTTTCGATTCCCCGACCACGGCGGCGCACTGCGTCTGGCTGGAGGACGAGGATTTCGATATCCTCAAGAAGCACAATGTTTCGGTCGCCTGCTGTCCGGCGAGCAACCTCAAGCTGGCATCCGGCTACGCGAACATCCCGAAAATGCTGGAGAAGGGCATCAATATCGCGCTCGGCACAGACGGCGCAGCCTCCAACAACAACCTGAATATTCTGCAGGATATTTACCTGTTCGGCGTGGTATACAAGGGTTTCTATCACGATTCTACGCTGCTGACGCCTGCACAGGTGCTGCACACGGCAACGCGCGCCGGTGCGCTTTCGCAGGGACGCACGGACTGCGGCAAGCTGGCGGTTGGATATAAGGCTGACCTGTGCGTCATCGACACCGATACGCCGCAGTTTACGCCGATGACCGATGCTGCCTGCAACGTGGTCTATGCGGCTCAGGGCGCGGACGTTCGCCTGACCATGGTGGACGGCGAGGTGCTGTACCGCGATGGTGAATTCAAGACCATCGACATTGAAAAGGTAAAGGCGGAAACGCAGAAGCGCACGGACGCTATCTTGCGCCGGCTGTAAGGAGGGAGACCTATGCTGACAAAAGCAAATGTAGTGGAATCTGCAGCATATCTTAAAGAAAAGCTGCCGTTTGTGCCCGAAATCGCACTGGTGCTCGGCTCGGGCATCGGCCCGCTGGCGGATGAGGTGGAGAACCCGGTCTATGTGCCCTACGGCGAGATTCCGCACTTTAAGGTATCCACCGCGCCTGACCACGCAGGACGCATGGTATGCGGCACGCTGGCCGGACGCCGTGTTATCTGCATGCAGGGCCGTCTGCACGGCTACGAGGGCTACGCGCCGGACGAGGTGGCGTATCCGGTTTATGTGATGAAGGCATTGGGCGTGAAGGCGCTTGTCGTGACGAATGCCTCCGGCGGCATCAACACCGGCTATCATGCGGGCGATTTTATGTTGATCACCGACCACATCAACATGACCGGTAAAAGTCCGCTGACCGGCAAAAACGATCCTGAACTCGGTACCCGTTTTCCGGATATGACGTTCGCCTACAGCCATGAGCTCGGTGAAAAAGCCCTGCAGGCCGCTGCGGACTGCGGTCTTAAGCTGCATCAGGGTGTATACTGCGGCGTAAACGGCCCGCAGTTTGAGACACCGGCGGAGATTCGCATGTTCCGCACGCTCGGTGCGGATGCGGTCGGCATGTCCACCGTGTTCGAGGTCATTGCAGCCGCGCACTGCGGTCTGCCGCTCGTCGGTATTGCCATGATCACCAATATGGCGGCGGGCGTGCTTATGCAGCCGCTCTCGGGCGCTGAGGTCAACGAGACTGCCGAGCGCCGCGGCGCAGAGCTGCGCCGTCTGGTAGCAAGACTCCTTGAGATAATACCGCACAATTAAAGCTGCGGCGTTTTGCGGAAATTTTGAGTCCTGATGTTGTTGCGGTTTCTTGCAATATGACAGTATTGCAAGAAACCGCGCCTGATCAGCATGCAAAATTTACCCGCAAATCGCTCTTGTTCAATTATGCGGCATTACCTCAAAAAATTTAACGAATATTTTTAGAAAAGTGTTGACAGAAAGCGATTTCTGCGATATACTGATAAAGCTGTCACGGAAAAGCGTTGGCAGCTTGATTTCGAGGTGTGGCTCAGCTTGGTAGAGCGCTTCGTTCGGGACGAAGAGGCCGCAGGTTCAAATCCTGTCACCTCGACCACTTTTTTCAAATCAAATAACAATATTTCGAGGTGTGGCTCAGCTTGGTAGAGCGCTTCGTTCGGGACGAAGAGGCCGCAGGTTCAAATCCTGTCACCTCGACCACAAAAACTCTGGAAACCACATGGTTTTCGGAGTTTTTTGCTATCTGATGAAAATTATACTTACCACTTAATATATCGAAAGAGAGGACGGCATTGATGCAGAACGCAGAACAGAAGACCGCACTCATTGCGATGAGCGGCGGCGTAGACAGCTCGATCGCGGCTTACCTGATGCGGCAGGCGGACTTCCGCTGCATGGGCACGACCATGCGGCTGTACCGCAACGAGGATCTCGGCGCATGTAATTTCCGCACCTGCTGTTCGGAAAAGGATATCGAGGACGCAAGTGAGGTCGCATTTCAGCTGGATATTCCGTATGAGGTACTGGATTTTACACTGGATTTTCAGGAGAAGATCATTGGTAAATTTGTCCGCACCTATGAGGCAGGCGGCACGCCTAATCCTTGTATTGACTGCAACCGCTTTATGAAGTTCGACAAGCTGCTGGATTTTGCCGAGCAGCACGGCCTGTATTACGTTGTCACGGGTCACTATGCCCGCATTGAGCAGGATGAACAGACCGGTCGCTGGCTGCTCAAAAAGGGCGTGGACGCGGGCAAGGACCAGAGCTATGTGCTGTACACGATGACACAGCGGCAGCTGGCGCACACCAAATTTCCTCTGGGCGACCGCAACAAGCCGGAGATCCGCGAGCTGGCGGAGCAGCTCAGCTTCTGCAACGCACGCAAGCACGACAGCCAGGATATTTGCTTTGTGCCGGACGGCGATTACGTCAAGTTCATGGAGCAGTATACGGGCAAGCACTATCCGGCAGGCGATTTCCTCGATCTGGACGGCAAGCCGGTGGGAAAGCACAAGGGTGCTGTCCGCTATACCGTCGGTCAGAGACGCGGCCTCGGTCTTGCGATGGGTGAGCCGGTGTACGTCTGCGGCAAGGATATGGAGAAGAACACGGTTTCGGTCGGACCGGAGGCGGCGCTGTTCTCGGACACTGTGATCGTAGATGATATGAACTGGATTTCGATTCCGGAGCTGACCGAGCCAATCCACATCAAGGCGAAGATTCGCTACCGCCATGCGGAGCAGCCGGTGACGGTTTCTCCGATGGAGGACGGCCGCGTCAAGCTGGTGTTTGACGAGCCGCAGAGAGCCGCAGCGATCGGTCAGGCGGCGGTGCTGTATGACGGCGATGTAGTTGTAGGCGGCGGCACCATCGTGGATGTGCCAAAGCAGGCGGGCAGGTGAGGCTAGGCATGAAATTTCTCATTGCATCCGATATTCACGGCTCGGCATACTACTGCGAACAGCTGCTGCAGGCGTTCGAGCGCGAGCAGGCTGCGCGTCTGCTGCTGCTCGGCGATATTCTTTACCACGGTCCGAGAAACGATCTGCCGCGCGATTATGCGCCAAAGAAGGTGATTGCCATGCTGAACGGCATGGCGGATATAATCCTATGTGTGCGCGGCAACTGCGACACCGAGGTGGACCAGATGGTACTCGCGTTCCCGATCCTCGCGGACTATGCCGTCCTGCCGGCAGGGGAGCGGCTGGTGTATGTCACGCACGGACATCAATTCAACACGAAAACACCGCCTCCGTTGTGTCAGGGCGATGTGCTGCTGCACGGACATACGCATATTCCGGCATGGGAGCCGTTTGGCAGGGAAAACCTGTATCTGAACCCGGGTTCAGTGTCCATCCCGAAAAATGATACCGCACATGGCTATATGACACTCGAAAACGGCGTTTTTACATGGAAAACGCTGAGCGGCGAACCATATCACACGCTTGCATTGTAAAAAAAGAGGCTGACAGTTCACAGCTGTCAGCCTCTTTTTTATTGAATGTCGGTTTGCTTGCAAACCGCGTCCGCTAAAAGGCTTTGCCTTTTAATCGAAATTAGTCTACCTTCACAGTCCAGCCCAGCTCATCCGGCAGCTTGCCCCACTGGATGCCGGTCAGGGTGTTGTACAGCTTGTGGGTAACTTCACCGATCTCACCGTTGTTGATGTGAGCAACATCGCCCTCGTAGCGCAGCTCGCCAACCGGAGAGATAACAGCGGCAGTACCGGTGCCGAATACCTCTTCCAGCTTGCCGTCGTGGGAAGCCTTCATAACGTCAGCGATCGGCAGGCGCTCCTCGGATACCGGAATGCCCCAGTGCTTGAGCAGCTCGATGCAGCTCATACGGGTAACGCCCGGCAGAACGGTGCCAACAGTCGGAGCGGTGTAAACGGTGCCGTCGATCTTGAAGAAGCAGTTCATGGAGCCGACTTCCTCAACGTACTTGTGCTCAACGCCGTCCAGCCACAGGGTCTGCTCGTAGCCCAGCTCGTGTGCCTTTACCTGAGAGATCAGGGATGCAGCGTAGTTGCCGCCGCACTTGGTGAAGCCGGTGCCGCCCGGGCAGGCACGAGTGTACTCATCCTCGACGAAGATCTTAACCGGATTGATGCCGGTGGAGTAGTAAGCGCCGACCGGAGAGCATACGATGATGAACTTGTGGGTGCGGGAGGTGCGAACGCCCAGATGCGGCTCGGTAGCGATGACAAACGGACGGATGTACAGGCTGGTGCCCTCAGCGTGCGGAACCCAGTCCTGATCGAAGGAAACAATGGCCTTGACAGCCTGAACAAAATCCTCTACCGGCAGGCTCGGCAGGCACATACGATGGTTGGTGTTGATCATGCGCTGTGCATTCTTGTCCGGGCGGAACAGCTGGATGGAGCCGTCCGGGGTGCGGTAAGCCTTCAGACCCTCAAAGGACTCCATTGCGTAATGGAAAACCATCGCTGCCGGATCAAGCTCAAGCGGCTGATACGGTACGATGCGGGCATCGTGCCAGCCCTGTTCCTCATCGTGATCAATGATCAGCATGTGATCGGTATAATGAACACCAAAGCCGAGGCTGCTTTCGTCCGGCTTTGCTTTAGGAGTAGTGGTGCGCTGTGTTGTGATCTGCAGCATGGTTGATTCACTCTTTCTTTATAAGAATTTGTACTCTTTTATTATAGCACTCGATTCTCACAACGCAAGGTGTTTTTCGGCAGAAAGGGTGACAAACCCGCTGCGCTTTGGTATAATATGTTCGTACGAATTGCTGAAAGGAGTGAGTGCGTATCAAAAAAATCATCAGCTGTGTGCTGTGTGCCGCGCTGCTGCTGACGTTTCTGCCTGCACCGGCGCATGCGGTGACGCTGACAGCGATAAACGACTCCATCCTGCCGCTCGACGAGAACACCATGCCTGCACGTCTCGGCGGCGAAACCTATGTGCCGTACAGTGTGTTTACCACGCTTGGCGTGTCAGCCTCGGAGAATGACGGCGTGCTCGATCTTTCCGCAAACGGCGAAACGCTCAGCTTTTCGACTGCGGAAGGCTATGTGTACGACCAGAATCTGAACAGCTATTCCACACCCGCGTATGAGATGAACGGAACGGTTTATGTGCCGGTCAAGTTGTGCTGTGCGAAGTTCGGCTTTACCTATTCTTCACTGACCCTGCAGGGGGAAAATGTGCTGCGTGTCGCGGACGGTTCGGCACAGAGCGATTCGGCGTTTATTGCAGCGCATACCAAGGTGATTGAGAACACGATCGACGGCTACAAGGACAGTACCTCCGGGTCGGACCGCAGCAATAATACGAATACCAATCCCGCACCGGCAAAGCCGGTGGACAACGATACCATCGAAATACCGAAGGTAGAGGAAAAGCCAGCGAAGAAGCCGGTCCGCGTGTATCTTGCCTATTACGGCGCGCCGAACGAAAACACGGCGGCTGTTCTGGACAATCTGCATGACGCAGGCAGGCAGGCGGCGTTTTTTCTGCCGACGGATACCTCCGAATGGGACGATGATCTGGTTCGCCGAATCGCAGCGGAGGGACATACGGCAGCCTTTCTGCTGCAGGCGGACAGCAAAACCGACGGAGCCGACATGCTGGCGGATCTTGCCGCTGCGAACGAACGCCTGACACTGCTGACCGGTGTTGCAGCCCGCATAGCCGCCAACCAGAGCGGCAGCGACGCACTCACCGAAGCACAGCGCAGCGTGCTCATCGGTGCAGGCTACCGCCTGTGGGATGCCGGTCTGGACAGCGGCGATGCCGAGAAAAATGCGGCGGAAGCGTATACGCAGACCGTACAGTATTTCGCCTCCACGTCCGGCGTGGTAGTCGTGCGGCTGCACCACAGCAAGGCAACCCCGAGGCTGACCGAAGCACTGTGCTCGTATATCGGACGGCAGGGTATTTCGGCAGGACGCATTACATACAGCGTTACGCCGGTCAACAGTGCATCCGATACCCGATGAAGGGAGGACTCTATGAAGCTGATCTTATGTGTGGATGATAAAGGCGGCCTGGCCTTCAACCATCGCCGCCAGAGCCGCGACCGTGTGCTGAATGAGCACATTCTTATGCACTGCGGTATACACAGGCTGTGGATAAGTCCGTACACCGCAAAGCTGTTCGGAGCGGATACGGCAGTACGGCTTTGCATCGCCGAGGATTGCCTCGAGCGGGCGGAAGAGGACGATTACTGCTTCGCTGAGGTGCACAATCCTGCACCATACTTAAACAGGGTGCAGCAGGTGATATTATATCACTGGAATCGTGTCTATCCCGCCGACCGGTATTTCACCCTGCCGGAAACCGGATGGACAAAGCAGAGCGAGACCGAATTTGCCGGTTCCTCGCATGAAAAAATAACAGAGGAAGTATTTGTTAAATGCGAAAATTGACCCGCGCGTTTGCGCCGATTGTATTCGTGCTCAGCCTGCTGCTTTCCAGCTGTGCACTGCCCATGCCGTCGAGCAGTATGGTTTCGATGGACGAGCTGCCCGCCTACTCGGGTTCCGCTTATGTCGAGATCGACGGCAACCAGCCATTCTTCACCGACGCAGACAAGCAGGAGACCGAAGCGTTTGAGGAATATTCGGATTTGGATTATCTCGGACGGTGCGGCACGGCATACGCCAATGTCGGACAGGAGCTGATGCCCGCAGATGGAGAAAAACGCGGTTCGATCGGTCAGGTCAAGCCAACCGGATGGCATACCGTCAAGTATGACTGCGTGGACGGCAAATATCTGTATAACCGCTGTCACCTGATCGGCTGGCAGCTTACCGCCGAGAATGCCAACAAGCAGAACCTGATCACCGGCACGCGATACCTCAATATCGAGGGTATGCTGCCGTTTGAGAATATGGTCGCTGACTATGTGAAGGAAACCGGCAACCATGTGCTCTATCGGGTCACGCCGGTGTTTGAGGGCAGCAATCTTGTCGCCTCGGGCGTGCAGATAGAGGCGTGGTCGGTCGAGGATGACGGCGAAGGCATTTGCTTTAACGTGTACTGCTATAACGTCCAGCCGGGCGTGGAAATTGATTATGCCTCCGGCGAAAGTCAGGCAGCGTAAAGAAAAACAGCAAGTTCAGTTGGACTTGCTGTTTTTTCTTTCATTGAGAATGGAGAATTGAAAATTGAGAATTTCGGTAACGCGCAAAGCGCGTTTATTCAATAACCGCCCTTCGGGCGGTTTGAGGCTGTCGAAAAACTATCGTTTTTCGAGCAGCCTCTCGATCGAAACCACGCTTTCGATCGAATGCTGAAGAAAAACCGCGTCCTCCGGACACATTTTTTCTTCCCTTGTATAAAAACCGAGGTACACGCCCCCGGTTTTTATGAATTTGCTGCGCAAATTCTATTTTATGCGTGCTGTCGCACGAAGCACAAAATAGAAATCTGACTTTTCGACAAGCTGTAACCGCCCTTCGGGCAGTTTCTTTCATTCTCCATCCTCAATTTGTTAAATTTGCTTGCGGATATGCTCCAGTGCGCCCTTCTCCAAACGGGATACCTGCGCCTGTGAGATGTGTATCTCATCAAACGAAAGGATGTGATTTTCAGGATGATTCCTGCGCTTATCGTACGGTAAAAGTACGGATTTGTCAAGATGGACAGGGAAAATCAAGCGATTGACCAATAGAGAAGCAAAGCCGCAAGAAACCCGTCACATCCGTCTTTTTCACCGGAAAAATTTATGCTATAATGGTATCAACTACTAAGGGGAAAGGCGGGATACCGTTGCGCACAAGACCAATCCTTGCGGCAGCGGCGCTGCTGTTGGCGGCCGGACTTGCCGCCGTGACGCATCAGGCCGTATCGCAGGCGGACGAGCCGCTCCGCATTGGCACGACGTACATGACGATGAACAACCCGTTTTACAGCGTCATTGACGAGGAACTGCGGTTGGTGATCGAAAGCCGCGGCGATATTCTGCTGACGCGTGATCCGGCGCTCGATCAGGAGCGGCAGAACGAGGAGATACGCGATCTGCTGCACGAAAATATCGACTTGCTGGTGCTCAATCCGGTGGACTATCGTGAGATCGAGCCGGCACTGCAGGAGGCACAGAAGGCGGGCGTACCGGTCGTGGTTATCGACTCGCAGGTCGGCAACCCGGATTTGGTAGCGTGCACGATCGCGTCCGACAACTACGGTGCGGGTGTGCTCTGCGCGGAGCACCTGATGAACACGCGTGATTCCGCGAAGGTCGTGCTGCTTGAGCACGCATCTACCAAGTCCGGCCGAGACCGTATCCAGGGCTTCTGCGATACGCTGGCGTTGCATCCGGATTATCAGATCATCGGTCGGGCGGACAGTGCCGGTCAACTTGAGGTCGCCATGCCGCAGATGGACCGGCTGCTCGAGCGGGGCATCGTGCCGGACGCAGTGATGTGCCTCAACGACCCGAGTGCACTCGGCGCGATGGCGGCTCTGCAGGAGCATGGCATGCTGCAGGATACGGCGGTTTACGGCGTGGATGGTGCTCCCGAAGCGAAAAGCATGATCAGCGAGGGCGCTATGACGGCGACAGCGGCCCAGTCACCCATTCGGCTGGGGCAGATTACCGCGCAGACGGTCTACGCCATCTTAAACGGCGAGGACTACGAAAAGGAAATCACGGTTCCGGTAGCACTGGTGACCAGGGACAACGTAAACAGCTACGACATGGACGGCTGGCAGTAGGGGGGACGGTATGGCACAGAGTTTGCAGTTTTTCCGCCGGATTATGCTGCTGCTGAATATCACCGTGTGCGTATTCCTCGCATGGGTGTTCGGCATGACGCCGGTGTTGGCGGCGCGGCAGTCGGACGGTGTGGCGTTCACGCAGAATTTAAGCGCGCTGCCGGCCAAGCCGTGGACGCTGACCGTAGCGATTCTCAGCATGGCGGCGCTCATTGTGGTTGGTGTACTGCGCAGACGCAGCTATCATTTCGTCGGCTGGATCGAGCCGTTATTCGCGCTGTGCGTGATTTTTGCGCTGCATCTGGACTACAACGGCCTGCTGCTGTATGTGGTTGTGGATTTGATCGACGGCCTGCACGGCAGAACGCGCCGCCGGTTTCTCGGCGTCATGACGGCGCTGTTCCTGCTGACCGGTTTGGGTGCCCTGCAGGGAGCGCTGCACACGGTTCCGTTTTCGGAATATCTGCTGTATTTTGACATGCACACGCGGCAGCTTTTGCAGAGCACGGTGGATTTGCTGGGCGCACTGCACCTTATCCTGTTCGTGGTGTACATGGTGGTGCTCATCGGGCAGAGGACCGAGGAAAATTCGGCAATACGCCGTCTCAACGGCGAACTGGAACAGGCGAACGATCGGCTTTCGGTTATGAACGAGCAGCTCAAGGCTTACGCCGCCGAGAGTGAACGTATGGCCGAAACGCGCGAGCGCAACCGCCTTGCCCGCGAGATTCACGACACGCTCGGCCACGCACTGACCGGCATTACCGCCGGTGCAGACGCATGTCTGCAAATGCTGGAAATCTCGCCCGAGATGGCGAAAAAGCAGATGGAACGCATTGCGGCTACCGCTCGTGAGGGCATGAATGAGGTGCGCCGTTCGGTGCGGGCACTGCGGCCGGATGCACTGGAGCGCATGCAATTAACAGATGCGATAGCGAAGCTGTGCCCGAAATGCAGGCGACTTCGCAGGCGGAGATTATGCTCGACCTGCAGGCTGAGGATCTGCGGCTGTCGCCGGACGAGGAGGACGCGGTGTACCGCATCGTGCAGGAGAGCATCACGAATGCTATCCGGCACGGACACGCAACTGCGGTGCGTGTGCGCATTGCAGCGGAGGAGCGTCGGCTTGGCATAACGGTAACGGACAACGGCTGCGGCTGCACGAAAATTGAGCCGGGATTTGGTCTGCGGCACATGCGCGAGCGGCTTAAGCTGTTAAATGGCACGTTAAAGGTGAAGAGTGAAAACGGATTTGAGCTGCACGCGGAAATTTCGTTAAGATGGGGTGATGTATATGATTAAAGTGCTGCTGGCAGACGATCAGGAGCTGATTCGGGAAAGTTTAGGCTTTGTTTTGAACGCACAGAGCGATATTACCATTGTAGGTATGGCGAAAAACGGCCGTGAGGCCATCGAACTGGTGCGCAGCGAAAAGCCGGATGTTGTGCTGATGGACATCCGCATGCCCGAGGTGGACGGCGTAGAGTGTACGCGGCTGATCAAGTCGGCGCATCCGAATATCAAGGTGATTGTGCTGACCACGTTCGACGATGACGAGTATGTGTTCAACGCTCTGCGGTTCGGCGCGTCCGGATATCTGCTCAAGGGTGTGTCTGTTGCGGATTTGACCAATGCGGTGCGCGAAGTCGTGCGCGGCGGCTCCATTATCGCGCCGGACGTGGCAAGCAAAGCCTTGCAGATGTTCGCGCGGATGGCCAAGGGCAACCTCACCATCGGTGTGGACGAAAAGCAGACTGAGGATTTGCAGGATAACGAATGGCGCATCATCCGTGAGGTCGGTGCCGGACTGTCTAACAAGGAAATCGCGGCCGCGCTCTGCCTGTCCGAAGGCACGGTGCGCAACTATCTGAGCAGCATTCTCAGCAAGCTGGATCTGCGCGACCGCACGCAGCTTGCCATCTGGGCGGTGCAGACCGGCGTAGCAGGCCGTCCGTTTGGAGGTCCGCAATGAAGGGGCTGGCGAAGCGTCTGACAGCGATCATCGTGCTGACAGCGGTGTGCCTGACGATGGTCGTTTACAGCCGCACACGTCCAGTCGAACTGCGACTCGGCTTTATGGCGGGCAGCTACTGGGATGCGCCAAACGGCAACTGCTACGCCGTCATCGACGCGGCGATCGAGCGGTTCGAGCGGGAGCACCCGAATGTGCACGTCACCTACACAAGCGGCATCCTCAAACGGGATTACTCGGAGTGGCTTATCGACCAGTACCTGCTCGGCAGTGAGCCGGATGTGTTCCTCGTGCTGCCGGAGGATTTCGGTGAGCTGTGCGAACTCGGTGCACTCGCGCCGCTGGACGGCTATCTTGCGCAGGACGAGGCGGTGTCCGACACGGATTTCTATCCGGCGGCGCTGCAGAGCGGCGCGGAGAACGGCGTGCAGTATGCGCTGCCGTATGAGTGCGTACCGACGCTGATGTGCGTCAACAAGACGCTGCTCGAAAGCGAAGGCATTGCTGTGCCGTCCGGTGACTGGACGTGGGAGGATTTTTACAACATCTGCGCCAAGGTCACGCACGACACGGATAGTGACGGCGAAATCGATCAGTTTGGCTGCTATGGATATACCTGGCAGGATGCGCTGATCGCGAACGGCACATCGCTGTTCACTGAGGGCGGCAGCAGCTGTCTGATCTCTCTGCCGAGAGCCGTGCAGGCGGTGGCGTTTGCACAGCGGCTGGACAAGCTCACCGCAGAGACCGCGCCTTCTGCACGGGACTTTGACGAGGGCAGGGTGGCGTTTCGGCCGTTCCTGTTCTCGGATTACCGGACATATCAGCCGTATCCGTGGCGCATCAAGCGCTACTCGGATTTCTCGTGGGACTGCATTCCGATGCCGCACGGTCCGGCGGGCAGCAACAGCTCGGAGCTGAGCACCGTGCTGGCCGGCATCAGCAGCCGCTCGGCACATACGACGCTCGCGTGGCAGTTTCTGCGCGAGCTGACCGCCAATGCGGACAATCAGTCCATGCTGTTTACGGATTCGCACAGCGTGTCCGCGTTGCGGAGCGTGACTGACTCGGAAAAAACCCGCCAAATTCTCCGGCAGGACACACCAGGCGAAAGCCGGTCCGGCGTGGAAATGCTGTCGGATGTCATGGAGCAGGCGGTGGCGGCACCGCGGTTCCGCAATTACGATCAGGCGCTGCTGTTGACCGAAGGACTGGTACAGACCGCGATGGAGGATGAGCATAATTTGTCACTCCAGCTGCAAAGAGTACAGCACGAAGTGCAGGAATATTTACAGAAAAACTGACGATATCGAACGCGATACGCGCTCTGTTTGTGCAACACGCACAGACAGAGCGTATTTTATTTGCATATTTTGATAATCAGCATGACATTTGTCATAGAAAAACAGGACGATTATCACACGAGGGTCATGACAAAATACAGATTTCACGCTCCCCCAAATCCGGTATACTATGCTCAACAAACAGGAAAGAGGGAACGGAAAATGAGATATCTGATTTTGGTCAGTCACGGCACCTTTGCACCGGGTCTGCACAACGCACTCGGCATGATGGCAGGCAGCGATCGCGAGGACATCCGCTCGACCAGCCTGCTCGACGGCATGGACGTTGACACCTTCCGTGGCAACTTCGCAGAGCTGGTTAAGGACATTACCGCAGAGGACGAGATCATCCTCACGGCGGACATCATTGGCGGCTCGCCGCTGACAACTGCACTCGATGTGCTCACCGAAAAGGGTCTGCTGGGCAAAACGCTTGCCATCGGCGGCATGAACCTGCCGCTCGTGCTGACGGCGGCCTTCGCGGATGCAGAGACACCGCTCGAGGAGCTGGAACAGGAGCTGACCGGCGAGGCCAAGGACCAGATCAAGCGGTTTGACCTCGGCGGCGATGAAGACGACGATATTTAATAAAAATATGAGAGAGCAGTATTAAGGAGGAAAAAGTTATGTCAATCTCTTTTATTCGTGTTGACGACCGTATGATCCACGGTCAGACCTGCACGCGCTGGGCGCTCGAGTATCCCTGCGACGGTCTCATTGCCGTAAACGACAAGGCGGCTACCACGCCGGTGCTCAAGGCGGCGTACAAGAACGCAAGCGACAAGAAAACCTTCGTGTGGACGCTCGACGAGTGGCGCGCCAAGTGCGGCAAGGTGCTTGCCAGCAAGGATCGCTACTTCCTCATCACCAAGGACCCAATCACGATGAAGAGCATCCTTGTGGACGACGGCTTTGATCCCGGTGAGGTAAAGACGGTTATCATCGGACCGTGCAACGACCGCCCGGGCGCGACTAAGCTGGGCAACAATCAGGCGATCACCCAGCCGGAGGCGGACGCACTCGAGGCCATTATGCAGAAGGGCTACGAAGTAGAGTTCGCGCTCATCAAGGAGGCCGCCATCGGCAACTGGAAGAAGTTCCGCGGTCAGTTCGGCTACTAAATTCTATTTCACAAAATAAAAAAGAAAAGAGGGAGAACTTATGCAAGTTCAAGTTTGGCAGGCTGCATTGTTCGGATTGCTCGCATGTCTGGCATCCATGCCCGGTCTGGGCGGTACGGTGCTCGGCAACTACACACTGGGCCGTCCGCTGGTAGCGGGTCTGATCGTCGGCCTCATCATGGGCGATGTACAGACGGGCATTTATCTCGGCGCGGCTATTCAGGTCGTATACATCGCACTGGTAACGCCGGGCGGCACGGTTTCCGCTGACGTTCGCGCGATCTCTTACATCGGCATTCCGCTTTCCATGGTTGCCGTGCATTCCATGGGTCTCAATCCCGCATCTGCTGAGGGACAGGCAATGGCGGTAACGCTCGGTTCGGCTGTCGGCACCATCGGCACCGTGCTGTTCTACGGAACAGCTACCGTAAACCTCGTTTGGCAGCATATGGGCTGGCGCGCTCTGGAAAAGGGCGATCTGCGCAAGCTGTATGTGGTCGATATGGGTCTCCCGTGGATTTCCCACATCCTGTGCTCGTTTATTCCGACGTTTATCATCACCAAGGTCGGCACCAGTATGGTAGATCTGATGAAGGCCTACCTGCCAATGGACGGCGTGGCAATGAAAACACTGTTCACCGTCGGCTCGCTGCTTCCGGCAGTCGGTATCGCCATCCTGCTCAAGCAGGTTGCGACCAAGCCGGTTGATATTCTGGTATTCGTATTCGGCTTCACGCTGGCCGCTTGCATGGGCCTCAACCTGATTGCGGCATCTATCGTCGGCGGTTTCTTTGCGGTCATCAACTACCGCATCAAGATCCTTGCTTTGCAGAAAGCCGCTCCCGCAGCTGCAGCCTCTGCAGCAGAGTTTGACGACGATGAGGAGGAGATTTGATCATGGCAGAAAAGAAACTTTCCAAGAAAGCGCTGAACAAATCGTTCCGCAACTGGTTTTACGGCCATCTGACCTGCTTCTCGCAGGAGCATATGCAGACGTTCGGCTACCTGTGCGCCATGCTGCCGCTGGTAGAGGAGCTGTACGACACCAAGGAGGAGCAGACCGAAGCCCTCAAGACTTATTCCGCATTCTTCAACACCGAGCCGCAGCTGGGCACCGTCATCGTCGGCATGACCGCCGGTCTGGAAGAAGCCAAGGCCAACGGCGAGGACATCGACGGTGAGATGATCAACGGCATTCGCGCCGGTCTGATGGGACCGGTGGCCGGTATCGGTGACAGCCTGCTGGTTGGCACGCTGATTCCGATTCTGCTGGGCGTTGCGCTCGGCTTATCCTCTGGCGGCTCGCCGCTCGGCGCGATCTTTTACATCATCGCGTACAATGTCATTCTGACGCTCGGCATGCGCCTGCTGTATTTCAAGGGCTATGAGCTCGGCGGCAAGGCGGTTGAAATGATCGTCGGTGAAAAGGCGAACGCCATCCGCGAGAGCATCATCATGCTCGGCACGGTCGTTATCGGCGCGGTTGCCGCAAGCTGGATTTCGATCACAACGCCGCTTGTCCTGCCCGGTGACATTTCTCTCCAAAAGGATGTGCTGGATACCATATTCCCCAAGATGCTGCCGCTGGCTACCGTTATGCTCTGTTACTGGCTGATGAGTAAGAAGAAAATGGCACCGACGACCGTTATGCTCGTGCTGGTCGGCATTGCGCTGGTCGGCGTGCTGGTTGGATTCTTTGATCCGCAGCTTGCATACTAAAATCGTTTCACTCAGACTATATCACACTTTCACCCCTCTGGCCGCTGAACGAAATCGTTCAGCGGCCGCCGTACAGGAAAGGAGTTTTCTCAATGAACAAGACCGCATTACTGCACGAGGCCAAACAGCAGCAGCAGGCCCTTCGGCAGCTTTCCCTCTGGAAGCGAATCGCTATGCTGCTCTCCTCCTGCGCGGCGGTGCTGGCATGGTGGGGCATCGCGGGCAGCGGATTGCGCTTTGCGGGCGGCGTATGCGGCGTGATTATTGCGCTGGTGTGCGCGGTCTGCGCGGCTGTGATCGGACTGGGCATCCGCAACGGAAACCGCAATGTCGCCAACATTTTGTCGGCGGCAGAGCAGGCATAAAGGAAGAAATGCAATGAATCAACAACAATATCGGTTGCTGTGCATGGATATTGACGGCACGCTTCTGAATTCGGCGCACAAGCTGCCGCTCGCCAACCGCGAGGCTGTGCAGTTTGCGGCGAAGAACGGCGTGACCATCTGCCTGATGAGCGCACGACCGCCGCGGGCGGTGTTCCCGATTCGGGATGCGCTCGGCGTGGATGGACCGCTGGTGTGCTGCGGCGGAGGACTTATTCTCTCGGGCGAAAACCGGCTGGCGGACAGCCGCCTGACCCGTGCATGTGCGCAGGCTGTCCGGCAGGAAACGCAGGCGAGAGGTATCCACTTGAGCGTTTACCGCGACCTCGACTGGCTCATTGCCGCCGAGGACGAGTGGAGCCGCGCCGAGGCGCAGATAACCGGCGTACAGCCGACCGTCGCGCCGTTGGAGACGCTGTTTGCAGACTGGGGCGACGCAGGCGCGCACAAACTGCTCTGCATAGGCGAGAAATCGCAGATTGACGAAATGATTCCGGTACTGGAGGCAAAGCACCTGCCGATGACGCTCGTGAGCTCCAAGGACGAATATCTTGAAGTCGTACCGGCAGGCGCGGGCAAGGACACGGCCATGCATGTGCTGTGCGATTCGCTGCACATCTCGCCCAATGAGGTGATGGCACTCGGCGATCACGACATTGACGCGCCGCTGCTCCGCGCTGCCGGACTGGGCATTGCAGTGGGCAACGCTTCTCCGATTGCACGGGCAGCCGCCGACGAAGTGACCGCTTCGTGCGACGAGGACGGCGTGGCGTGCGCCATTTATCGCCATATCGGAGGAGGTGCAGGCATGAAATACCGTTTACTCGCGCTCGACCTTGACGGCACACTGCTGAACTCCCGCAAGGAGGTAACGCCTGAGGTCAAACAGGCGCTCGAGTGGGTCAAGGAACGCGGCGTACACGTTGTGCTCTCGACCGGACGCATTGTCGGCGAAGCGGCGGAGTTCGCCCGTGAGCTGCCCTGCGAGGATTTGATGGTCACGGCGGGCGGCACGGCGATTGCCACTGCATCGGATGAGCGCATTCTGCAAAGCTGGGACATGCCGTGCGAAATCGGCGCAAAGGTGGTTGAGGCGGTGCAGAGCCGGCCGGTGCGCGTGATGATCTACGTCGGCAGCAAAATCTATATCAACGAATATTCCAACCGCGATTTTGTCGCAAATTACCGCGTAGAGGGCTTTCATGCGAATAAAATCGTCGTGGAGGACATCGCCGGTGAGATTCGGAAAAACCATCTGAACGTCACCAAGGTGTACGCACTAGGTGAACGCGAGGTGCTCGAACAGGCGCTTGTGGAGATTCGGCCGCTGCCGGGTCTAACGATCACAAGCTCAGGCTCGGACAACTTTGAGATTCTGCCTGCCGGTGCGGACAAGGGACGCGCGCTCACCCGCCTAGGCGAGATGCTCGGCATCACGCCGGACGAAATGGTCGCCATCGGTGACAGCGACAACGATGCGGAAATGCTCCGTGCAGTCGGGATGCCGGTGGCGATGGGCAACGCGGATGCAGCGCTCAAGGATCTGGCAAAATACATCACCGCAGACTGCGACCATGACGGCGTAGCACAGGCGGTCTATCACCTATTCCAATAACACAAGAGGAGGAAGAGACATGCCGTTTATGACCATTCCGGAAGCTGCGGTTTTATGGCACATTTCCGCCGCCGAACTGCGGCAGCTTTGCGAAAACCATGCGATTCTCGGCGCGATACGCGTGCATCAGCGCTGGTTTATCCCGGAGGACGCGGCCTGTCCTTCCGAAATCCTTCCCGTATCCTGAACCTTGTCGGAGGTCTTTCCATGGCACAAACCGATCTGCAAATCCACAGCAGCCTGACTGCAGGCGGTGAGCTTTCGCCGCGTGCACTAGCTGAACGCTGCTGTGAGGGACGGCTGACGCTGGCGGCTTTGACCGACCGGCGGGCAGTCAGCGGTGTGCCGGAATGTATCTGGCGCGGCGCACAGCTCGGTGTGCGCATTGTGCCCGGCATTGAACTCGACTGCCGCTGGCGGGAACAGGATTTCCTTACGCTCGGCATCGGCATTGACATCACCTGTCCGGCGCTGCTCGAGATTGAGCGGACGCGGAACGATTCGGTGCAGTCGTTTGCAGCCGAGCAGGCGATTCACACGATTCACGAAGCAGGCGGACTGGCCGTGCTCGTGCCGCCGAATGAGATGGACGACACCTTTCCGGTGGCGGCATTCGACGGCATTGCAGCATACGGCAGTCACAGCCAAGCAGATACCGCGCGGTATCACACACTGGCACGCAGACACGGTTTGATCGTCACCGGCGGCAGCGGATTTCTCAGCGAGGACAAGCCGCCGTATCGACCGGGCGCAGTGGACTTTTATGGACACGAACCGCAGGTTGCAGCGGTATTTCTCGCCGCAATCCACCATTTGAATGAAGAAAAAAGGAGTTTTCATCATGACAGCATTTGAGTACACCATTACGGATTCCATTGGCATTCATGCACGTCCGGCAGGCATGCTGGCGAAGGAGGCCGCGAAGTTCAAGAGCAAGGTTTTCCTGCATTTCGGCGATAAAAAAGCGGATGCACGCCGCCTGATCGCCATCATGGGCATGGGCATCAAGCACGGCAACACCGTTCGCGTGGAAGTGGAAGGTGAGGACGAAGCGGAAGCGGCAGCGCAGATCGAGGCATTTTTCAAGGCGAACCTGTAAGGAGTGAGCGAGATGGAGCAGATTTTCGGCAAAGGCGTATCCAAAGGCGTAGCGGCAGGCCCGATCAGCTTTTACTGCAGAGCAAGCGGCGTCATTCCGCGCCATGAGGTGAGCGACACCGTGGCAGAGCTGGAGCGATTCCGCACAGCGCGGGAGACGGCGAAGGAGCAGCTCGCAAAGCTGTACGACAAAGCGCTCGCTGAGGCCGGTGAGGACGCGGCAATGCTGTTCGAGGCGCACCAGATGATGCTGGACGATCTGGATTTCGTGGAGAGCATCGAGGGTATGATTGAGAACGACCGTGTAAACGTCGAGGCCGCCGTCAGCGACACCGGTGCACAGTTCGCGGAAATGTTTGCTGCGATGGACGACAGCTACATGCAGGCGCGTGCGGCGGATATCCGCGATATTTCCGCGCGGGTGATCGGTATTCTGACCGGCGAAGGCGAAAGCGGCATCGCGTCCGATGTGCCGTGTATCGTGGCGGCAGATGATCTTGCGCCGAGCGAGACCGTGCAGCTGGATAAGGCGCTTATTCTGGGATTCATCACGGCAGGTGGCTCGGCGAACTCACACACGGCGATTCTGGCCCGCACGATGGGCATTCCGGCCATTATCGGTGCAGGAGATGCGCTGCAGCTGGAAATGGAGGGCAAGTACGCCATCATTGACGGTCAGACCGGCGAGGCGGTCGTGGAGCCGGATGACGCCGAGCGTGAGCGCCTGCTCAAAAAGCAGGCCAAGGAGAAGGCACTGAAAGAACTGCTCGATCAACTCAAGGGCAAGCCGAATGTGACCAAGGACGGCCGGAATGTGATGGTCTACTGCAATATCGGCTCTCCGGCAGATATTGATGCGGTTCTGCAGAATGACGGCGGCGGCATCGGCCTGTTCCGCTCGGAATTTCTGTACCTGCAGGGCAGCGACTATCCGACCGAGGACGAGCAGTTCAAGGCTTATAAGACGGTCGCGGAGCGCATGGGCGGCAGGCGCGTTATCATTCGAACGCTGGACATCGGCGCGGACAAGCAGGCGGACTATTTCCACCTCGACAAAGAGGAAAACCCGGCGATGGGTCTGCGCGCCATCCGCATCTGCCTGACCCGTCCGGAGGTGTTCCGCACACAGCTGCGGGCGCTGTACCGCGCATCGGCGTACGGCAAAATTGCTATCATGTTCCCGATGATCACCTCGGTCTGGGAGGTACAGGAGATCAAGCGCATCTGCCGCAACATTCGTGCGGAACTCGCGGAGGAAGGTGTGCCGATGGCGGACAAGGTGGAACTCGGCATTATGATCGAGACGCCGGCCGCCGTCATGATGAGCGCAGAGCTGGCACATGAGGTAGACTTTTTCTCGGTCGGTACGAACGATCTGACGCAGTACACGCTGGCGGTTGACCGACAGGGTGTGGGTCTCGACCGGTTTTTTGATGCCCATCATCCGGCGGTGCTCCGCATGATCCGCATGGCAGCCGAGAACGCGCACAAGGCCGGAATCTGGATCGGCATTTGCGGCGAACTCGGCGCAGACGCGGAACTGACCGAAACCTTCCTGTCGATGGGTATCGACGAGCTTTCGGTTTCGCCGTCGGCGGTGCTGCCGCTGCGGTCGGCGATTCGCTCGATTGATACGACAACACTGGCTCCGCTGGAATTGTAAAAAAGGATAAAAGCAGTGATATGCTTCCCAATTGGAAAGGTATCACTGCTTTTTATTCCAAATGCCAGCGCACGAGATACGTCACCGTGTACTCACCCTGATAACCGGAACGTGCTCGCTGAAAGCGCATTTGCAGCTGCGCGTTAGAGGTTTGCGTCTCAGATACGATCGGCTCTGCACCGGTGGTGAGGAAAATATCGAGCGAGATACGGGTTTTGCTCTCGTCCGAGTCAACGATGATATGGTCAACGAGCGCCTTGGACATCTCGCGCGAGAACCCGCAGCTCATCTGCCACCGTTCCTCGATGGTGCGGCGTAGGTTTTCCACCCGCCGGATACGTTCCTCCAGTGTCTTGTCTGCGTTCTGTAGTTCTGTTCGCTGCTGCTCGAGGGCGGCAAGCTGTTCGTTGCAGGTCTCGTTGCGCTGCTTGAACTCGTCGTTGGAGAGCGCACCCGCAAGCACCAGATCGAGCAGCTTGTCCTTGCGGTTGGTGACGGTTTCGATTTCCTGCTCGACTTGAGCAAGCGCAGGCGCGTTGTCCTGCTGTGCGGCAAAGGCGCGGAGATTGTCGATGTACTCCTGCACGGCGGCTGAGCGCTCGTCCGTCACCTGCTCGAACACGCGCTCCAAAATGCGGTCCAGCTCGTGACTGTAAACCGTCGGGGAATTGCAGCCGCCGGTTTTGCCCTTTTCGCGGTACAGCCTGCAGTTCCAGCACTCCATTTCGCCGCGGATTTTGCTTTTATACACATGCCTGTGGAAAGTTGTGCCGTGCCTGGCACAGATCAGCTTGCCGCTGTAGGCGTAGCGATTCTGGGATGCCTGCGCGTGCTGCTTCATGGTCTTGCCGCGTGAGGCAAGCAGACGGTTAGCCTGCTCCCACAGTGCTTCGGGCACGATGGCAGGCACACGGTCGTCCTCATGCACGAGCCATTTGTCTGCACTCAGGCGGTAGCTGCGCTTGTCGCGGTAGTCGCGTGAGGCGTACCGCCGACCGGCATAGCAGCCCTTGTATTTCGGGTTGCGTATCATGCCGTACAGCGTGGAGTAGGTAAGCGGCTTGCCCTGCCGTCCGCGTATACCGCGGCTGTCCAGGTTGTTGGCAATGGCGCGAAGACCGAGGTCCCCGGCGGCATAGCGCTCGAACACCTCACGGACGACGGCGGCTTCCGGCTCGACAATCTCCAATCGCCCGTCAACCTTGTTGTACCCGAACAGATTGTTCTGTCCGAGCAGCACGCTGTTCTCCTGCGCCCGCTTAAAGCCGAAGCGCGTGCGCTCGGACAGCTTGCGCACCTCGTCCTGCGCGATGGAGGACATGATGGTGAGCCGCAGTTCGGCATCCTTGTCAAAGGTGTTGATGTTGTCGTTCTGAAAGTACACGCCTACGCCGCAGCGCAGCAGCTCACGCGTGTAGCGCAGGCTGTCGAGTGTATTTCTGGCGAAACGGCTGATTTCCTTGGTGACGATGAGGTCAAAGCGGCCGCGTTTCGCGTCCTCGATCATCTTGAGAAACTGCTCACGTCCCTCGACAGACGTGCCGCTGATGCCCTCATCCACATAGCCTCCGGCGAATGTCCAGTGCGGATTTGCGGCGATATAGTCCTCAAAATAGCGTTTCTGGTTGCCGAGACTGTTGATCTGCTCGTCTTTGTCGGTCGAAACGCGGGCGTAGTACGCCACAGCAAGCTCGGTATCGAAAATACTGCGGCCCTGTGCCTGCATTTCGTCCAGTCTGCGGACGTCCATTGGGCGGCCTCCTTACGGCGTGCTGTGCAGCCGGGTCAGCTTGTCCGTCTGCACATGGCGGACAAAATCGTGCTCGTCGCGGGTGATGCAGCCGCTCTTCAGCATTTCGTCGTTGAGTGCGAGAATCTGGTAGATCTGCGCACACAGGAAATTGTTGGTCATGAAAATTCCTCCTTCTGGTAGTTAGGATTGCCGTGATGCGGGCGGTTTAATCATTCATACATATAAATATTATATCAATGACAGGCGTGGTTGATACGCTTATCGAAAGTACTTCGTGATACCCTTCCACACCTTGTTCGGCTCGCGCAGAACCTTTTTTAGCGCCTTCAGACGCTTTTTGCCGCGGGAAACGGTTTCGGGGTCCTTGTTGCTGCGGATCAGGTTTTTCACCACGTATTCGTCCGACGGCGAATAGAGCAGTACGGCGCGGGCCTTCTTTCCGTCACGTCCGGCGCGGCCGATTTCCTGCGTGTACGCATCGATGCCGATGGGCAGTCCGGCGTGCACGACCAGCCGCACGTCGGGACGATCAATGCCCAGACCGAAGGCGTTCGTAGCCACGATGATCGGTTTCTTTTCCGTCAGAAAGTAGTCCTGCACGCGGGCACGCTTGCGTCGTTTCATTTTGCCGTGATAAGCCTTCACCGGATAGTCACGGGAGCGCAGCCATTTGGTCGTGCGCTTGACATCCTTGACGCATGGACAGTAGATGATAGTCGCTCCGTGCTTGCGGTACTTGCGCAGTACATCGTCCAGCAGTCTGAGCCGTGCGTTCTGCAGCTTGCGGGTCTTTCTGGTCTTGCCTTGGACGGTAATTTTCTTGATATAAAGTTTAATATTCTTCCTTGCGATCGGAAACAGCAAGCGTTTCGGGTCGCGCATGCACAGCCGCTCGGCGATGTAGCTGAGGTCGGAGCGCGTAGCGGTCGCGGTGAACGCCAGCACCTGCGGGTGTTCGGGCAGCGATTCGATGAACGGCCCGATACGGCGGTAGTCCTTGCGAAAGCCGTGCTCGACCTGCGGCAGGATATGCGCCTCGTCAACGACCACGCGGCGCACATGCGCGGCGGCAAGTGCGGTGCGCACGTCCTCACGGCGGAGCTGCTCCGGCGCAAGGTAGAGAAGGCCGCCGTTTACGGCAAAGTCTCGCAGAATATCAGCGTGCATGGACGTGCTGAGGTCGGAGTTCAGCAGGGCGGCGTGCACGCCTCTGCGCTCGAGTGCCTGTACTTGATCGCGCTGCAGCGCGCGCAAGGGCGAGAAAACAAGCGTGAGCGAACCCGGCTCATCGAGCAGTGTAGGCAGCTGGTACAGTAATGACTTTCCGCCGCCGGTTCGCAGCCGAACGAGGACATCACGTCCGGCAAGAATCGGTGACAGTGCGCGTTCCTGTTCCTTGCGCAGACGTTCGATACCGAACGTCTGCAGTGCAGGATATATATCATTGTTATACATTATTGTCCTCCTAGTTACCCGCCGGAACGGCTGGAATGCGGGAATTCGTGAACTTTTTCGTTGGGATTGCAAGATAGCGTCTGCCAGCCCCCTCAGTGTTAATCTTGACCTTTTCAGACGTGCAGAGTGAACGGTCCTTCAATGCCTGTACAACATCTTCGACAAGCTCGGGGCCGACGCCGGCACGCTGCAGCAGACCAGCGAAGCGGTCGGGATGGTAGACCAGCAGCGGCTCGTTCTGATACGTGTATTCGAACGCCGTTGTCTCAGCAAGTTCCTCGAGTGACTGCGGCCGCGGATGGATCGCGTCCTTGTAACACTCCGGCTCAAGCAGGAAGGTGACGCCTTTATCAATCGTTTCCGCGCGGGAAAGCTGTGCCTCTTTTGCGACGCGCTCAGCTTCGCCGGAGATGCGGTCGAATGCAGCACGGCTGTTTTCATTGGTCAGCAGAGCGTGGCGGATAAACTGCCGTGCAATGGTAATCCAGCGCTCCGGAAGATTCAGCCGGTAGGCATGTGGATTGCCGGCAAGATCATCAATGGCCTCGGTGAGCGTGCCTGCTGCTCCAGAAATGCAGCACAGCAGCTTGGCGGCTGCAAGGCGAAGACAGTCTGCGTCTGACTCGCGCAGAGCGTGTACCTGTTTGGGCACAGTGACGGTGTATGCATACGCTGCCGGGAAGGTGCGCGTGGAGATGACGATGGGGAACGCGGCAAACGGGCGTGCCTCGGCGTTGCTGGTGAGCAGTTGAATCCGTGAATGCTGTTCGATCGTGTCGATCAGCAGCTTGCGCGGTGCGTCTCCGATCGGCTCGAGTAGCACGAGCCGCCCGCTTGCGGCGGGGCTGTACACCGGCGGCTGGCTGTTTTCGAGGCGCAGCGTAAGTGGGCGCTCGAACGGCGCAGATGGAGAGCGGAGCAGGTCAACCGTATGGAAGTGTTCCTCGAGGTTTTCGCGAACCGAAAGTGCCTGCGCGTTCGGCAGCGTGAAAACCATGAGGAAATTCGGGACGCTTTCCAGTGTCGATTCGCTCCACACACCTGCGAGCAGTACAGCCTCGAGAACCGGCAGGGCAAGCGGGTCATTCTGCAGCAGCTCGATGAATCGGGATTCGTCGAAAGTACCGAGCGACTTGGCAGCGTGCGTGTTGCTGAGAATATCGGCAAAAAGCGTCTTTTCCGTCGAAAAATCTTTCTCAATGTACGCACGATTGCGGGATAAGGTGTCGCACATTTCGTACACCAGGTCAACCTCGCGGTCGCTGAGGTCAAGGCCGGGAAAGCGCGGGTGTTTGTCCCAAGCGGTCGTGCGGACGGCATAGGTGAGGCGAAAGTCCGTCTGGTAAATTACTACGATTTTCCAACGGGTATGCACATCGGCGGACGAAATGCCGACCGCACCGACCTGCTCAGCGAGAAACGGTACGCGCAGGTCGCTGGCGATCACAGCACCGCGGTTCGTGATGAAGTAATCGCTCGCGTCGACACGATCGCAGAGCTTTGCAGGAAATGCGTCGTCGTCGGGCCAGATTTTTTCAAGCAGGACGACAGCGTCAGCCGCATGCGCGGCAAGAGTGCGGATAATCTGTTTTTTGTTCATAATTTTGCTCCTTTTTGTGGGGTTGATGATTTGAAAAACGTTTTTCGCTGTTTGTGATTTTATTATACATAATGAAAGAACTCCAATCGAGTTAACGTGCTCACAGCAGGGGAAATGTAACAGCTAGTTTTGAAAAAAAGTAAAAATAGATATAATACGATTTTAAATAGAAATATTGTTCGGGAAATGTAATGTGTAATGATATGAGCAGGGAGAAAAGAAGATGTGTGCTCACAGCAGGGGAAATTTATGTTATGAAAAAAACGACCGTCTGCACGAGGCAGACGGTCGCAGTGAAAAATAGGAAATGGGAATGTTTAATCATTCGCAAAAGGATCTTGATTCTGGCGAATGGAGTTCCAGTAATCAGCACCTTTTGAAAGATAGTCTTCAGTGCGTGAGATAAGCTGATCAGACGGCAACAAGAACCAACATGAATCAAGCAGTTTGTCTTCTGTGGAAAGCAATATATCGTACATCAGGTTAGTTAGAGTATCTTCTGGATAGAACCATTGGATTGTATGGGTCAGTAATGGAAAATCGGTACCGGACATCTTCAGCGGCAGTTTGTGAGGTACTTGTGCTGCATGTCCTTCATAGTTATCCACATACTGGGGATAAGATTGCGCGGTTTTCAAAAAGTTCTGTGCCCACAGCCAGAGATTTGTAACTTCAGATTCTTCATCTTCGTCCAGAAAAGAATCCCCCGGAAAGTAAACTTCATCAAGTGCAGGTGATGGAGCAGAGACCATCTGCTGTTCCAGAAGATGCGCTGTTACAAAAGCACCGATGAAATAGTCCGCGGTGGAGTAAGATGTGTTTGGATCAGAAGATGCCTTTGGCCAAATGATACGATGAAGACGGGTAAAAAACATCTTGGTACAGGGTCCGGTCACATAGTCATTCGGTTCAAACAGTATCGGAACAGATGGAGGATCCCCTTCAAGCATATCGAGGGCATGTGGCTCACATTGAAACCAGAAGGGGTGGGTATATCCATACGAGTGACGTTGTTTCTTGTGCTCCAGAGACAGCTCGAGTGCGTCAGCGATAAAATCATTTAGTGCTGCAACAAAAGAGGCAACAGAGGAGGGAAGCTCTTTTCTGGCTGCCTGTGCCTGTTTGCGGTATTTGCTGATTTCTTTGTTCAATGTTTTGTTATCCATCAGTTTTGATGGAATTGGCGGTATTTTAAATGATTTCGAATCCGAGAACAATGCACTTAGCGTACAGAAGATATCATCATACTGATGGCTGCGTTTTGCAGATTCCAATGCGGTCTGCAGTTTTTGCAAATAAACATGCAGATTGGTATCGGTATCTTTATTGGAATCCGAGGATACTTTTTTTAAGCTGGCTTCATTTAAAGTATAGGCCAATCGTCGCGTGATCTCTGGGGAACAAACCAGTTCACGGAATTGGCGTAATGCGGAGAATTGAGGATTTTCTACGAATTCAAGAGTGGAAAAGCAAAGGTAAAATAGTTTGCTGATATTGGTAGGAATATCGTTTTTATGTAGTTGCTTTTTTAAGCTGCAAAGAATCTTGTATCGATCCTCATCATAGCTTGTACAGAAAAAAGAATAATAGAGTTGCTTGTCCAAGTCGGGAGAGAGTGAATGACCACGCTTTTTGAGAAGATTAACGGCAAAGCGGTAATGCTTAAGTCGTTCTTTTGTAGTAAAGCAGTTGTATATCAATGGATCGATTGCGACAGCATCATCGGCGTTTTGAAAGCGGAGAAGTGAATTGCTGTTGCCTTCATCTTGAAATGCGAAACTGTAATACCGATTGGAAAATAGTCGGAGCCATTCTCGCAGCAGCTGAACAAGTTGGAAAAGCGAATAATAGTAATCACGGGTTGCATCTTTGAGATCGTATGAAGTTTCTGTTTGAAGGGCTTCATATAAATCTGTGATATCGTCATAAGAGGTTAGCAAATCCTCGCATACGACCGGAAAATCGTTATAATAGGCCAGAAGATTTTCATAAGAAGTAGAGAAGTCTTGATGAGCAGTCTGAAGATTATCGTATAAATCAAAGTCATCATAGCGTAGCTGATTTTTTTTACATACAATGGAGAAATCCTCATAGTAAGATAGAAGATCCGTATATGAAACGCAGACAGACCTATAGAAGGCTTGCAAGTAATTGTAAATATGTGGAGAATGATCATAATCATCATACAGAGAACGAATAAGTTCGTCACATGTAGAAAGAGAGAAATCATTTCGCTTGCAATGTGCCTGGTAATAACCAAAATATTTTTCAAGTGAATAGACGAAATAGGGGTGCTGTTTCATCAGAGGCAGGAAACAGGCAGGTGATAACATATAGCGCAGATCGCCTTTACGCAGATAGTTGTTATACAGAACGGTTATTGCTTGGAGAAATTCCATGTCCAGCGTTCGCGGCAGGAACGAATTGTCGTCTGTGTCGTTATAATAGCTGTGCAGCGGTTTGCGCCGGAGATTTGACATTTTGATGCTGTCGGATAGGTTGGGGAACAGCCAATCAAAATAGGCTTTGGATTCCAGAATATGGTTATTCGGGGGGATCCTTTTCAGTAGTTTGCGGGTGCAGGACAGTGCGAAATTCTTTTATACGGTACTGCTTTTCATATTTTTGAAGCGCAGCCATGATCCAGTCTGTGATGACACAGCTGATCAAAATGTCGTATAAGGATTGTTGTGTTCCGTTAAAAGTTGAGGTTTGTGTGTGCAGAAAAGATAGGAAATTTTATGTATGTTTCTGCAGATACGGAAATTTTTTTAGTTTTTTATCAAGCCAATTTGGCAGAGTCTTAGCGTTAGATTTAGATGGTTTCCAAGCAAAGAAAAACCGCAGATCATCTTCGACCTCTTGAATATTTTTTCGGAGTTTAAACGATTCGGAAGGGGATAGAAATTGAGGAGTTTCTTTAAATGTAATCATAAGAGTATCACCTCTATATATAAAGTACATTTATTCCAATCCTATAGGATATAAATGATCTATCCATAGGATATTTTCAATTCTCAGTTATAGTATAAACTGACAGGATAGTAATTGCTATATATTTCTATCTTGTATAACAAATATCGTTCTTGAATGATTACTGTTTATTACTGTATTGTTCGGACGATATAACTTTTTATCTGTGCACAACAGTCTGATAAAATTATAAAAGAAGAAGGTATATGAGATGGACATTTATCATTCTATACATACAATCACGTTACAGCGGAAGATTCCGCTTGAGGAAGTAAGCAGCTATCGCAGTCTGCTGTATGGCTTGTCTGACAGATATGGAACAGGCAGCTATCGAAAATCAGAAAATGAATACTATTTTTACATGTACGCACCGCAGGGCGTGATGATAAGCCTGCGGGCCGCGCGAAACTGCGGTTTTATCAAATTAACAATCAATCTCAATTCGCTGCTCTATATGGAGATACAGAGAGTAGCATTATTCAGCCCGTGCCGAGATTATATGAGAACACTGGACTGCAATCTGCGCGATATCCTGCGTGATGCACAGCTCGGCACACCGGAGACCTTCACATTTGCACGGGTAGACTTCAGCGTGAACGCAAAAACACCGGACCCGCTTGCGTATATTGCGTTGGCGCACAAGGGCGGTGTGCCGAACGGCTTTAAACAGACCTATCCGCGGTTTGACAACAAAAAGCGGAATAGACTCATTCGATACGCGTATTCCTACGATTTAACGTACAGCATAGAGGAGTATGCCATCTCGCTGTACTCCAAAGCGGATCAGCTGCGGGACGATTACAGCGCACAGCTGACCGACTATCAGCAGGCACAGGGTATACTCCGGCTGGAGGCGAAATACGGCGCCGCCATGCTGCAAAAGCACTTCGGCATAACCGATCTGTCGTATTCACCGGAATTGCTGTACCGGTTCCTGCAGGAATCATCGTGTATCCTGTGCAAAGCTATGCAGGACTGCTTTCCGGCGGGAACATATTACTCGCTTGCGGCGGTGCAGGAGCAGCTTGCCCAAGCGGGAAAATCCGTGCAGAGGGAGCGGCTGGGCACATGGATTGCGCAGACCTCACGCATGAGCAGCGCCTGCAAGGCACGCCGTGCGCTTTGCGCGGAACTTTCCGGCTCGCAGTATGCCGCACTGATGGTCTATCAGCGCACGAGCGGGATCAACCCGGTGACGATCGGTCGTGCATGGAAACGGAAGGCGCTGCCGAGTCTGCAGAGCGTGTTCGGCTTTGCCGAATAACCGGGGGATCTAACAATCGGACAACGAATCCCATAGGAATCGTACAACACAGAACGCAGGCAGGCGAAACTCCTGCGTATCGTGCAACAATTCTGGCTTTTCTTCATTTTCGCTTTGGTACGAACACGGTACAATAATGCCAGTAGGGAAAACGATGAAATTCAGCCGACACGAGTAAAGAAGGGAGAATGAAAATGAAACGCAAACGGATATGTGCATGGTTTATCACTGTGGCAATGCTGCTGACGATGCTGCCGTCAGCTTTTGCCGTATCATTTGCGGACACCCGCGGACACTGGGCGAAAGACGAGATCAACCGCTGGAGCGACCGCGGTGTCATTCAGGGCCACGACGGCGATTTTGAGCCGAACAGCCCGATAACAAGAGCAGATATGCGGTTATAATAGACCGCGTAATGGACTACCAGACTAAGGCGGAGAACAACTTCGCTGATCTGGGTACGGCGTACTACACCGACCCGATCCTGCGTGTAGCGCAGGCGGGCATTATGCAGGGTGACGGCAAAAATGTCCGCCCGAAGGACAAGATCACCCGTGAAGAGGCGGTCAGCATGCTGGCACGTGCACTGTCGGTAACAGTGGGCGGCAGCTCGACGAATTTTGCGGATAACAGCCGCATTTCCTCGTGGGCAATGTCAAACGTGGCAGCGTTTGCGGAGAATGGCTACATCGCAGGCCGCAGTGGAAACCGCTTTGAGCCGAAGGCGAATATCACCCGCGCAGAGGTCGTCAAGCTGTTAGATAACATGATTTCGGATTATATCACCGAATCTGGCACGGTAACACCCAAGGGCACCGATATTGTCATCGTCAAGACGTCTGGCGTTACACTGAACAAGACTAAGCTGAGCGGTACGGTTGTTCTCGGCGGCAAGGCCGGCGAAGTGAAGGCGACCGACTGCGAGATTACCGGCAAGGTTGTTAAGATTCACAACTCCACGCTGGTAACCAGCGGCAGCACGAGCACGGGCGGCTCGACCGGCGGTTCCTCGGGCGGTGGCTCGTCTGCACCGGCAGCACCGAGCGCGTACCCGCGCACCAAGGGGCAGGAGACCTCCAAGAGTCTGGGCGTATTCAACTATGACATGACCTATTTTGTCACGCTGACCGCACAGGACGGTGCAGACATTTACTACGAGATCGCGGAAGGCGCGGACAAGGCAGCCGTTCCGACCACGGCAAGCAAAAAGTTTGAAACCTACCAGTATCGTTAGATCGAGATCACCCAGCCGACCGCAAGTGCGGATGGTCCGGTCACCAAGACCTATAACGTCAAGGCGATCGCGGTGAAGAACGGCAGAACCAGCAGTGTTGCAAACTGGAACTACGATGTTACCAGCATTCCGCACCACGAGCTGAAGGTAGGCGCACCCAAGGACTGGAACGGCAATGATGTTCCGGATGTAACGCTCATTCAAGATTACGATAGCGACAAGATGTATCTGGTGCAGGGTGCCAAGCGCGCAATGGTTCTGGATGCCGGCTACTTTGACGCAGACGACGCGGCCAATCTGTACGAGACCGCACGAGAGATCGTCGGCGAAGGCAAGCCGATCGACCTTATCATCGGCCACCCGCACCCCGATCATGTGCAGATGACGCACCAGTTCCTGTGCGAAGAAAACAAGAATCTGGGCGCTAAGGTTTATGTCAACGAGCGCGGTATCGACGTGCTGCGCGAGTACGTGGAGCAGTTCGGCGTAGCCTCCGGCATGTTCGCGGATAAGGACGCAGCAGACGCGGCCTACGCTGCACAGCTGAAAACGCTGAAAAACGGCGACGTTTACGACATGGGCGGCACCAAGTTCAACGTAATCGAGCTGCCGGGCCATCAGGTAGCAGGCATTATGCTGTTTGATACCGCGACCGGCAATCTGTTCACGACCGATCAGGTCGGCAACAACCGTGCACACATCACGGATTCGTTCTGGATGCAGTTCGCAAACCTGTCTTCGACGTTCTTCGCGGACTCGATGGACGTGTATCTGTCCTCTCTGCAGATCGCGCTGGAGCGCGTAGACAGCCTCGGCACAGTAAAACGCATTCTCACCGGCCATAACGACGTAGTGCTGGACGGCACAGCAAGCTATCTGGATAACCTGCAGACAGCGGTGCAGAAGGTCGTTGACGAGGGCGAGGATGCTATGACGCCGACGCTGCGCACGCTTGACAGCTTTAATGGATACCTCGAAAACACCAAGACTGTTGTAGTCGGTGACCGTCTGAAGGATATCAACTGGGTCGGCATCAACGTCAACCTGCAGAATTATCTGTCCGACGGCTACCGCAACGGCAACGAAGATAAGATTGCAGATCTGTCCAATCTGTCCGTACACAAGCAGGGCGAGAAGGGCAATCTGCTGTGGAACGACCCGAATTTCGGCATCAATGTAAACTGGCAGTACCCGACGGACGGCACCAAGCCGACCCGCAAGACCACGACCAGCTTTACCGCTGAGGCGGATGCTGACGCGACCTCGATCGAGATTGTTCCGACCGCGGCGTCCTCCGGCGCGAAAATTACGGTGAATGGCAAGACGGTAGAATCGGGCAAGGCGTATCAGGGCGCGCTCACCGGCGGTACTACGCGCTTCGTGATCAAGGTAACGGCAAAGAACGGTTCGGACAGCAAGACCTATACGCTGAACGTCAGCAAGAAGAACAGCAATCAGGTTGCAGCACCGTACACCTATACGGATTATGACAGCTATACCGACCCGTACTATCCGGATACGCCGGGTACCTTCACGGTAACGCAGTACATAGCGCTGTTCTCGGATACCGAGGGTGCTGAGATCAAGTATACGGTGGATGGTTCTGACCCCAAGACTTCGACTACGGCAAAGGTGTTCGACCAGACCAAGTTCAAGGCGGCTTCCGACGTCGGCGGTGCAGAAGTGAAGGAACTCATCACCATCGGCGCAGATACGGACAACTGGGACGGCAGTGCAAAGCAGACCAAGGTGGAACTAAAAGCCTATGCCTCCAAGGCAGGCATGGAGGACAGTGAAGTCGTAACCTTTACTTACACGATCGACCGCATGTCCAAGATGGAGCACAAGAGCCGTCTGATGTACGATATGGACAGCATGAAGGTTTGGAGCGTCATTGATTACGACAGCGATAAAATGTATCTGATCAAAGGCTCTAAGGGCGCACTGCTGATCGACGCAGGCATGGCACCGGCAGGCGCAAACAACCTGTATGAATACTGTAAGCAGTTGGCAGGTACGGATAATATTGATGTTTACATTTCGCATGGTCATCCGGATCATATCACGCAGCTGGGCGATTTCGTTCAGGCAGGCCGCAAGGTCTACATCAACGAAAAGGATATCCCGATGGCGCTGCAGTATGTGAACGACAAGACCGTAACGGCAGGCGACTTTACCTGCATCAGCGAAGGCTATCAGTTTGACCTCGGCGGCGTTGTGCTGGATAACTACGACATTCCGGGACATACGCCGGGCTGCATGATGCTGCTCGACAAGGCACACAACATTCTTTATTCGTCCGATCAGCTGGGCTGTAACCGCCGCAGCGTTGCAGATTCGCTGACTCTGATAAATAATGACGTTCGCGTACTGCTTTCAAGCCTGCGCATCTTCCGCGATAAGGTAACTGCACTGGCGGAAGCGGGCGAGATCGACCTCGACAAGCTGGTCGTCTGGAGCGGCCATGATGACTACGAGATTCACGATCTGCTCGGTCATCTGGATACGCTGATCACCGCCGCACAGAACATCGTGGACTACGGTCCGGCAACCGCGATGCGCGTTTCGGTACGCAATACCGGCGGCTCGGACGGCGCTTCTTTCGCGGGCGACCGTTATGCAAACGGCGGCACCGGACACTTCATCTGCATGAACGGCAGCAAGGCGAACGTTCTGGCAGGCGAGGATTACACCGCAGTAGACGAACTGGACAAGAAATACCGTTCGGACTATTCGGGCGGCATGTCCGGTGCAAGCCGCGCGGTGCAGGGCATATGTGTCCGTGCGCTGGCCATGAGCGGCGATACGCTGTTCCGGTTCTTTGAGCGGTTTGATCAGCTGGTGTGAGCAATAACAAAAGGCTCCTGTGTCACAAGACACAGGAGCCTTTTGCACCACTGCGGAGGGACACAGCGGCGCTGTCTAACGGCAGCAGTGCACGGGGAGTCGGACGTTATGCACCAATGCCGAGAGGCGAAAAGATAAGGTACATGATCGCAACAACTGCCGCACCGGCAATCGCCCAGACCTTGCCGCTCTTCCAGGGGGTCATATCCATGACCTTGGCATCCGGCATCTCCCACGCCAGCTGACGCGGACTTACCTTGATGCAGATTGCATAGATGATGCACTCGAGGACGAACAGCGCGAATACAACGTACAGATAGTGGAACCGGCTGAAGAACGGGATGACCTTGGTCAGACCGTACAGCACGATGTGGACCGGAATAACAATCTTTGGGGCGATGGCAGGCGCCTTTTTGCTCAGCAGACCGAACAGAACAGCGGTCAGCAGCGGCATGGAGAAGAAGCCCCAGCACTCATTGATGAAGTTCATAATGCCGGTGCCGAAGAACATGACGAACGGTGCAATGGCGATGGAAACCACGCCGACAACCGTACCGAAGATCTGGCCGACCTTAACGACCTTGTTGTTGGAGGCCTGCTTGCCCCAGATGGGCTGCCAAACGTTCAGCGTGAAGATAGTGGATGCGGAGTTCAGCACCGAGTTGAACGAGGACAGGATCGCGCCGAACATAACGGCTGCAAAGAAGCCCATCAGCGGCTTGGGCAGCACTTTCATAACGAGAAGCGGGTACGCCTGGTCAGCCGCCATGCCGACCGAGGTGTCCATCTGGCCGTTTGCAGCCAGCAGCTGGAACGCGATGATGCCCGGCAGAACGATGACAAATACGTCAAGGCACTTGAAGAAGCCGGCCCAGATCGCGCCCTTCTGGCTCTCAGCGAGGTTTTTGCCGCCGAGCGAACGCTGGATGATGGACTGGTTGGTCGCCCAGTAGAACAGGTTGTTGACGAACATACCGGTCAGCAGCAGCGGCCACGGTACTTCCGGCGGAAGTGCATTCGGCGCGGACCATGCGTTCATCTTTTCCGGCGTTGCGGAGATGAGGTGATCCAGACCGGCCATGAAGCCGCCGCCGTCCAGCTTGCCGAGGGCAAGAATGCCGAGGATCGGGATAGCGAAGCCGCCGATGATCAAACCGACGCCATTGATGGTATCCGAGTAGGCAACGGCTTTCAGGCCGCCGAATACCGCATAACACATACCGATGATGCCGGTGCCGATGCAGATGATGGTGATGGCGCTGAAATAGCTGATGCCGAACATACTCTCGAGGTCGAAAATCTTAACCAGTGCGACCGCACCCGAATACAGGATGGTCGGCAGCATAGTAACGACATACGCGATCAGGAACAGCAGCGAGAACAGGCGCATGGTGAAGGTATCGTAGCGCATCTCGAAGAACTCCGGGATGGTTGCGATGCCGCCGCGCAGCAGCTTGGGCAGGAACACGAACGCCAGCACGATCAGCGCGAACGCCGAGGTGGCCTCCCATGCCATCGTACTCATGTTGCCCGCAAACGCCTGTCCGTTCGTGCCGACAAGCTGTTCTGCGGAAAGGTTGGTCATCATCAGAGAACCGGCGATAACGATGCCGGGCAGTCCGCGTCCTGCGAGGAAGTAGCCTTCCTTGGTGGACAGGTCGTCATCGCGTGTTTTCCACCACGAGAGCACCGCGACAAGCACGGTGAACGCGATAAAGGTTGCGACAGTAAATGCCATTTTGTTGTTTTCCCCCTTGTTTTTTTTTACTGTGTGGGCTGATTTTTGGGCGCGGAAAACCGCCTCCCCCTTTTGAAGAGGCGGTTTTCCGCGGTATTTCGTTGGTGCGAGTTTGATTAAGAGGTTCCCAGGCGCTTTTCTACCTCAGCGCGGCGTTCTGCGGCGTTGTCAGCCGTTACAACGGTAGCATCGGTCGCAATGAACTCGTCCAGCTTTTTGCCGTTCAGCGCATCGACTGCGGCCTGCACGCCGAGGTAGCCAACATCGTAGCCGTCTACCGCGACTGTCATGGTTTCCTGACCGGCGAGGATCGCATCGATACCGGCCAGATTGCCGCCGATGCCGACAAAGATGGTGTTCTTGTACGCCGGGAATGCGGCTGCGGCACGGGCGGCACCGGCTGCCATATCATCGTTGTTCGCTACGATGATGGATACGCCCTCCGGATGTGCCTGAATGATGGCTTCCATGCAGGTAACAGCCTTGTCCGCTACGCTGTCTGCGTACTGCGTCTCGGCAGAGAGATACTCGCCGCCAGCCTCGGCAATGCCCTGCTTAAAGCCTGCAATGCGTGCCTCCGAGGTGGAGTCGCCCTGCACACCCATGATGCCGATGGCGGTAATCTTATCCCAGCCCTTATCCTTTGCCGCCTCAACAGCGGCCTTGCCGCCCATTGCGGCCAGCTCCTCGTTGTTGAAACCGACAAAGCTGAGCACCTTGTCCGAGTCGATGGCGGTATCAATCGCCACGATCGGCAGGTCGGTATTTGCAATCTGTGTTGCAACGGTTTCCGCCTGAAGCGGCGCAACCACCATTGCATCACAGTCGTTCGCGCTGAGCGTGGTTTCGATCATGGAAAGCTGCTCGTCATATGCGGTTTCCGAGCTCGCGCCCAGAACATCAACGGTTACGCCCAAATCCTTGCCGGCCTGCTTGCAGCCGTTGCCGACGTACTGCCAGTACTCGGAAGCCAGTGTTTTCAGGATGACTTTGATATGGTAATCCTGCTGTGTGGTCTGGTCGGCAGTGTCACCGCCGTTATTTGTCTGTGCGGTGCTGCCGCCGCAGCCTGCGAGAGCGCTCATCATCAACGCGCCGGATACCAATGCAGCGAGTAATCTCTTTTTCATAATCGTTCCTCCGAAATCAGGTAATAACAGATATTAAAATAGAAAAGAAATGCTATCAGAAGATTCTTGGGGATATGCTGTTGATGGAATTATTCGTAATCCACCCACGCGGAACCCTTGTCTGCGGATTCCACGCACTTTTCGATCCACTTGATGCCCTGTGCGCCGGCCTTGACATCCGGATACCAGAAGTCGCCGTAAGCGCCCTTGTCCGCATCAGCCATAGCGACTGCAAAGCGGGCATACAGGTTGCTCCACGCCTCGAACAGACCCTCGGCATGGCCGCCGCCGATGCGGTCCTCGACACGCGCCTCGTCGGTCAGGTAGCCTGCGCCGCGCTCGAGCACGCGGGACGGCTCACCCTCGATCTCGTACAGCATCTGGTTCGGGCGCTCGTCATCCCACTCGAGGGATGCCTTGGAGCCGACCACGCGGATCTTGTGATAGTGGCGTGCGCCGCTGTTGATTGAGCTTGCCCAGCAGTATACCTGAGCGCCTGCCTGTACGTTTTCGCTGCCCTTGAGGTTCATGATAACGAAGGCATTGTCCTCCAGCTCGCGGCCCTCAACGAAGGAACGCTTGGTGCACATCAGGTTGTCGATCTTCATGTCCGGGATCATGGCCTCGATGATGAACAGCGGATGCGTGCCGACATCACCGAGTGCGAACGACGGACCTGCCTTGGACGGGTCAAAGCGCCACTTTGCGGACGGAACCTTGTCCTCGATCTTGAAGTTGTAGCCGCCAAATGCGAAACTCATGTTGATAACGCGGATTTCACCGAGATCGCCGTTTTTGATCATTTGGCGCGCCTGCTGGATCAGCTGGTGACCGGAGTAGCCGTAAGTCACGCCGACAACGCGGTGCTTTTCTTCTGCCAGCTTGACCAGTTCGTCTGCCTGTTCAGAAGTGAAGCACAGCGGCTTCTCGCAGACAACGTGCAGACCGGCTTCGAGAGCAGCCTTGCAGACCTCGTAGTGCATACCGTTCGGCGTTGCGATGGAAACCGCCTGCACGCCGTCCGGACGCTTGGCCTCCTCAGCGAACATGGTCTTGTAATCCGGATAGCAGCGGTCCGGATCAACATGCAGCTGCTTGCCGAAGTCCTTGCCGCGCTCGGGATCAATGTCGAACGCACCGGCAACCAGATCAAAGTTGAAGTCGCGCAGTGCCGCTGAGCGATGGATGTAGCCGATCTGACTGCCGCGGCCGCCGCCGACCATGCCCCAGCGAATGGGATTTTCTACTCGTTTTTCACCGTAATACATAAAGAAATCCTCCTTAAAAACTACATGAATATTAAATTATTGTGTTTGAACTATTGAGAGAGTGGAGTGGGAGCACGGGAGAGAAGAGCCGTGCTCCTCGCTCGGATGTGATCAGATTTCGTAGCCGACCGACTTCAGATAGTCCACGCTGGCCTTTACATCGCGCAGGCTGGTGTCCGAGTTGCGCGGGTCGCGCTCCTGCTCAATGGTGATGTAACCGGAATAACCGATATCTGCAAGCGCCTTCTTGATGGCCGGATAGTCGAGCGAACCCGTGCCGATGGGGCACATCGCGCCCTTGCCGCAGCCGTCGAAGAAGCGGATGCGCTCACCGAGTACTTGACGGTAAACGGTTTCGTTTACGTCCTTGAAGTGGACGTAATCCAGCTTGTCAGCGTACTTTTTGAGGTACTCCACCGGGTCCATGTGCGAATAGTACAGGTGACCGGTGTCCAGACACAGACCGGCAACCTCGTACGGAATATCGCGGACAACCTTTGCAATCTCGTCTGCAAACTCGATGTAGCCGCCTGCATGCGGATGGATAACCGGACGAACGCCCCATTTGTTTGCGCGCTCGCATACAGCGCGGACGTTGCCCATGAAGCGCGCCCATTCCTCGTCCGACAGACGCGGCGCGGTGTCCGGATGGCCTGCGGCGTAGTCGCGCTCGTCGTGTCCCCAATCCATAACGGTCATGTACGGCGTGGGGAACTTCTGGCCGTCGTGGGTCTTGAGCACCGGCAGCTTGGGGTCGGTGATCAGGCGGCAGATGTCGTCAACCGCGTGCAGCACGCTCTCCTGATTGTCCGCATCGAGCAGATCGTGGAAAATGGTGCCTGCTACGATGGCGAGACCGTTCTTTTTCAGCTCATTTGCGACCAGCTCGGCATCGATGGGCAGGTAGCCGTAGGGGCCAAGCTCGATGGCGCTGTAACCGGCTTTACCGGCTTCCTCCAGTACGCGCGTCCAGGGAGGTAAATACGGATTCTTGGGGTCGTCTACACCCCAGCAGCAGGGTGCACCGCAGATTTGAATGCTCATAATTGAAAACTCCTTTCGAGGCTTAACTGAAGTTTTTGTTCTTTTTGATGATTTCATTATACTATTTCGGCGAATATGGTGTTTCTTTCTTCTTGCGTTTTGTTTTGCGGAAAATATTGAAATATTGCACAAAAAGCAGGGGTAGCAATTTGGTTTATACGGATTCTTGCGGTCTGTGCAAAAATACGCTATACTATACCCATATTTACACAGGGGGAAAGAGCATGGCGGAAGAAATACGTTTTGTATCCGGTCAGATGCCGAGTCTGCTGTACGCCACCAAGCAGATCGTAGCGGCATCGGCTATCACGCGCGCCATTCATCGGCACGAGCGGTTCACGGAAATGCTGTATGTTTATCAGGGGGCCGGACAGTACATCGCAGGCGGCTACAGCTATCCGATCCGCACGGGTGATATCTTACTATATAATCAAGGCGATCTGCATGAAGTCACCTCGTCCCTGCAACACGAGATCGGTACGCTCTGCTTTGGCATTTCCGGTCTGCAGCTGTGCGGACTGCCGGAAGGGCATTTCACCAAGGCAGAAAACGGATTTGTGCGTCCGGCGATGGACGAGATTGACCACATGCAGTCGCTCAGCGAACTGATTTACGAGCACGCGGAACGGAGAACGTCCTACTCGGATGAAATCGTCGCACAGCTGCTGCCTGCGCTGGTGCTGCTGTCGGCCAATCTGCCGCCGGATGCGCGCGCCGCCGATCAGCCGCATAATCTGGTGCTGGCGAACCGTATCCGGCAGTACATCGGCACGCATTTCACCGAGCAGCTGACACTCGAGGATATTGGAGAGGCGCTGTCCATGTCGCCGTATCATCTGGCGCATATATTTAAGGAGATCACGGGTATGTCGCCCATCCATTATATGATTCGCTGCCGTGTCGGTGAGGCGCAGAACCTGCTCATTTCCACCGATTACAGCGCAACGCAGATTGCCGCCATCGTCGGCTACACCAACGTAAACCACTTCAACGCCATTTTTGCGAAGCTGGTCGGTCTGCCGCCGATTCGGTATCGCAGGAAGTATCTGGAGAATATGCAGGGCAGCAGACTGCAGTAAAAGAACCTCGTCAAAGAATGCAGCGGATTCTCTGGCGAGGTTTTAAATATTCTACAGGAATTTTAATGGTGCGGACGATGCTCGTTAAAAAATCAGGACGGAAGGCTCGAGAGACCTTCCGTCCTGATTTTATTAGAGGGGTGTTGCCTTAAGGTTTGGTTTGGAAATTTCTATCTGAGTGAATAGGTAGACTGTGTGAGTTTAGTCGATTCGCTTTACCAGATCCTCCGGAATCTTAGCAGTGCCCTGACCGTAATACTGGAATACGTCAACCATCTGCTGAATCTGCGCGTCGCTCATCTGCTTGATCTCGCCGTTGACGCAGGCTGCGCGGGCAGCCAGATAGCATTTTGCGGCTTCTTCGAGGTAGACCGCAGCGTACAGCGCCTGATTGAGGTCCTTGCCGACCGTCATAACGCCGTGCTGAGACAGGATAACGGCATGACCGTTGCCGACGTACTTGACGGTATCGATGCCCATATCGATCGAGCCGGCAGCCGAATACGGCGTGATCGGCACATTGCCGCCGGCGGCATTGGCCAGTGCGGTGATGCATACGCGGAACTCGGTCAGGCCCGGAATGAGCGAAACCGCAGTCGCATACGGCTGGTGGGTGTGGATAACGGCGTTGATATCCGGACGCTCGCGGAAGATATGCAGGATAGCCGGTGTGTCGGACGAGGGCTTGCGGGTGCCTTCGATGACATTGCCGTCGATATCCATGACGATCATATCATCCTCGACCATCTTCTCATACATCATGCCGGACGGCGTAACGAGAATCTCGCCGGTCGGCATGCGTACGCTCAGGTTGCCGCAGGTCAGCGATACCAGCTCATAACGGTCGAGCAGGATACCGGCTTCGATGATTTCTTTTTTCATTTCCGAAAACATGGTGAATTCCTCCTAAAAAATCGTGAGCAGCTGTTCCGGTTTGCGGACGATGAATTCCGGATGGTAGGGCAGCAGCATTTCGAGCGGCTGATAGCCCCATGCGGCAGCAGCGGCTGCCGTTTGCGTGTTGCGTGCGGTCTGCATGTCCACATCGGTGTCACCGACATAGAGTATCTGCTCACGTGGTATGCCCAGCTGATCAAGCACAGGGTCCATCGAGTGCGGATCGGGTTTGGAGATGGTCTCTGGCGTCTGTCCGACGCACAGCTCCATCGCATCTCCGAAAAATCGGTCGATGAGCGCACAGGCAACGGCGTTGGGTTTATTCGTCAGAACGGCGTTCTTGATGCCGCGGCGGTTCAGCTCCGCAAGCGTTTCACACACCCCTGCATACGGCTGGGTGAGATAGGTGAAATCGCTGAGGTACGCGGCGCAGTCGTAATCGCGTATCGCGGGCTGAAGTGCGGCAACCCGATCAGGCGGGCAGCCGCCGAGCTTCAGCAGCTTATGGTAAAACTCCGCGATAGAAAGGCGGCACAGGTCACGGCATTCGTCGAGTGTAATGTCGTGAAAGCCGAAATGACGAAGGGACTGGTTACAGTAATGGTGAATGGTCGGCAGGGTATAGAGCAGCGTGCCGTCCAAATCCCAGACGCAGGCGCGAAAGCCCATTTATACCTCCAGGAAGTCTACAAAGCGAACGGCTTCCAGATCGGACTCTGCAACGCCGAGCTTCTTGCCGGTCAGGTCCTCGACAGCGGATACGAGGTGCATGGCATCAATGCCGTACTTCTTCATCAGATACATCTTGGACGCACCGTGCGGATAGCCCGGCAGGCCGATCTTGACCAGACGCTTGCCCAGTCCGTTCTCTGCGATAACATCAGCAACAGCGGAGCCGAGACCGCCGATATCCAGATGGTTTTCGATGGTAACAACGCCGTACTTGCTCTTATTGATGGCCTCAACGATGGTCGGGTCGGTGAACGGCTTGAGGGTGGAAACGTGCATATGCTGTACGGAAACGCCCTTTTCCTTCAGAACTGCGGTAGCGCGCATTGCTTCCTCGGTGCAGATGGAGGAGGACAGCAGAACGATGTCATCGCCTTCGCTCAGTACGCGGGCACGGTTGAATTGCATCGGCTCGTTTGCCGGGAACAGGCGCGGAACTTCCTTGCGAAGCATGCGGATGTAAACCGGACCGTTGTAGTTGTATGCCAGATCGAGCACGCCTTCGATTTCGGTTGCATCACCGATGTCGAAGATGGCCATGTTCGGCACCGTGCGCAGTACGCCGATGTCGTTGATGGACTGGTGGGTAACACCGCCCGGCGTGGTAATGCCCGGCACAAAGCCGACGAATACAACCGGCAGATTCGGATAAGCAACACTCATTTCCAGCTGATCGAGGATGCGGCGATACAGGAATACCGCAAAGGTGTGCAGGAATGGACGGTAGCCTTCACGGCACATGCCGGCTGCCCAGGAGCACATGTTCTGCTCAGCGATACCCATGGTCAGATAGCGGTCCGGGTAGGTCTGGCGGAACTTTTTTACTTCGCAGGAGGAGCCGAGGTCGGCCGACATAACCAGAACCTCCGGATGCTCGGCTGCGAAGCGAATCATATTTTTTTCATGTGTATTAACTTCGATCTTCATTTTGAACTCCTTCCTTCTCACATCTCGTCATAGATCTTCTGGAATTCATCACGCTCGTCAGCGCCGATGCGGATAAAATGCATCGAACGCGGCTTTTCGAGCGGCTTAACGCCGGTCCAGCCGTGCGTGCGTGCGATAACAACGAGCGGCTTGCCCTCATGCGGGGTCTCACATGCTTTGCAGAAGTCCTCAATGTCATGGCCGTTTGCCTCAACGCAGACCGCGCCGAACGAGGTGAAGCGGTCGATCAGCGGCTCCTCGGTCATCTGATCCTCAATCTTGCCCTCAACCTGCTGGTCGTTTGCATCGATTACAACGATGAAATTATCCAGCTTGTAGTAACCGGCTGCCTGAATGCACTCCCAGGTCTGACCTTCCTGCAGCTCACCGTCACCGAGCAGAACATAGCACTTGCCGGTGTCGCCGCGGCGCTTGCGGGCATGAGCCGTGCCGCCTGCGATCGAGATGGTCTGGCCGAGCGAGCCTGCGGTATTCTCAAATCCGGGGGAGTGCTCCGCACCGATCATTTCCATGTTCCAGCCGTCTACATTGAATTTGTCCATGCAGTCCGGGCTGATGCGGCCGGTCTCTGCCAGTGCGGCGTAGATAACCGAAGCATAGTGGCAGCAGGATACAAAGAAACGGTCCTTATCCGGTGCAGGAGCGCCGTTGTAAGAGGAGCCTCGCTGATAATCCATATTATCCGGCCCCGGAACGCCGGGGAACGGAATCGGCTCCCAGCTGCCGACGGACGGACCGAGGTTCATCACACGGGTGTACAGGGAGGCAATGATTTCTGCCGACGAGCACGCCTGTGCCAGATAGCAGCCGCCGGTTTTCAGTGCAACGCCGAGAATCTGCTTGCGGATTCCGTTAGCGACCGCCTGAATATCGGCGGTGGAATAATTTTTTTCACTCATAAGAGCATGACTCCTTTCTGAATCCAATACCTATACGAACAGTCGGTGCTGTGGGTTGTGGTGTCGATCCCTTAAAAACATTATTTCATATGTAAGCACAAATGTCAACGATAGAAAACTTGTCATTTGTGCCAAAAACGAGTTGATGAAATTAGTCAAATAGTGAAAAACGACGATTGAAGCGCGGAAATGGCTTGACGAGACTGTTTATGTTGCCTATAATGAGATAAAAGGAATTTAGAAAACGGTTCACAACAATGAACAAAATTTCAAACATTCCCGCGAGTTCCATGAAAGGAAGATGAATTATGAAAGCTGTTGTGAAAACGGAGACCGGTTTTGATCATATGCAGTATACAGATATTCCGGAACCCCAAGCGACCGGAGATCTGGTAAAGATCAAGATCGCGTACTCCGGTATCTGCGGCACTGATCTTCATGCGTTCAAGGGCACCTACGCGAGCACTAAGCCGCCGGTTGTACTCGGCCATGAGTTCTCCGGTGTAGTCACCGAGATCGGTCCGGACGTAAAGGATGTTAAGGTGGGAGATCGCGTTACCAGCGAGACCACCTTCAAGACCTGCGGCGTATGCCCGATGTGCAAATCCAAGGATTACAATCTGTGCGGCAACCGGCAGGGCATTGGCACCCAGATTAACGGCTCGATGGCTGAGTATCTGGTCAGCAGAGAGGAAAGCGTTCACGTCCTGCCGGATAACGTATCGCTGCTGAGTGCCGCGCTCACTGAACCGCTTGCGTGCGGCGTACATGCTGCTATCGAGAAGGGCAATGTACAGCCTGGCGATATCTGCGTGGTATTCGGTGTCGGCGCAATCGGCCAGATGGTTATGCAGGTGGCAAAGAGTCAGGGCGCGACCGTTATCGTTGCCGGACTGAGCCACGATGCGGAACGCTTTGAGATTGCAAAGAGTGCAGGCGCGGACCGCTGTGTTGATCAGCAGACCGAGAACATCAAGGATATCGTGATGGAGATGACGAACGGTGTCGGTGCGGACAAGTGCTTTGAGTGCTCGGGTGCGGTTCCGGCAGCCAACAAGGCGCTTGAGCTGGTACGCCGCAAGGGCACAGTTGTACAGATGGGCGTGTTCCCGCAATCGCATGAGAGTATCTGGACCGACCTGATCCTGCATCACGAGATCAACTATGTTGGCTCCCGCAGCCAGAAGCCGTCCTCGTGGGTCAAGGCTCTGGAGCTTTTGGCGGCAGGCACAGTTGTACCGGAAAAGATCGTCACCTCAATCGATCCGCTGGAGAAATGGCGCGACGGCTTTGACAAGATGATCCGAGGCGAAGGCGCCAAGGGTGTTATCGTGCTGGATGACAGTCTGCAATAAGCAATTCCACGACGGATAAAGAATGAACTGATTATGATAAAGAAATGAGAGAAAAGAAAAAACCAATACCGCTTGTACGGTATTGGTTGATTCTTAAAAGGGATGCTTATTCGGGTACGGCAACGCCTTCCATTTCCAGCATGCGGCGGGCGAGTGCCTCGTCCGCGACCAGTACGTTGATGTACTTTCCGCGCACGGCGGCAAGCGTGCACTCTGCCTTTTCGGCGCTGGCGTTGATGCCGATCGACCACGCCGGAGTGCGCATTGCCTCCAACGGAGCGGAGATGACGTAGCGGCTGTCCAGCTGAACCTCGTTGCCGTTGATGTCAAACATGCGGCCGAGCAGACTGGAAACCGCACCGCGGCGCATCAGCTCCTTGCGCTCCTCGGCGTTGTAGCAGCCGGATTTATAAAGTGAGCCGTTAGCGTCATTCAGCGAACCGATGCCGGTGAGGATGATATCTACCGAACCTGCCTTCTTGAGTGTTGCTTCAATCTGCGGCTCGGCGGTGAGATAGGAGTAAACCAGCTCGCTGTCCACATAGACCGGTGCATAGATGTTGGAATAGGTGCCGTGCACCTTTTTGGAAAGCCGGAGCGCAAGCTCGAGGCCGTCCACACGCGGATTGCCGGTGCCGAGGCAGCCGACCATCTGCACAACAGTTACATTATAGTAGTCGGAATAATCGGTCGGTTCGAGGACATCGCACAGTGCTTCCAGTGCACGGCCCCACGAAATGCCGATAGACATGTTGTTTTCCAGTACGGTCGAAAGAAAATCTACTGCACAGTGTGCACAGCGTGTCAGGGACTGGTCGAATTCATAATCTCCGGCAACGATGACCGCATCGCGTAAACCGAAGGTTGTACGAACAAGGTGCGAAAGCTGCGGATTTTTGTTGATCGGACTATGAACGATGATTTCAACCACGCCGGTCTCCTTCGCTTCATCGAGAAGGCGGGAGATGGTGGGACGGGAAATGCCGGTGATTTTGCTGATATCCTGCTGGCTGAGATTCTGCTGATAATAAAGCTCGGAGATTCGTACGAGCAAATCGGTACGGCTGCTCATAATAGGCCTCCTTAAAAATTTGAAAAGTTAGATGAACATTTGTTCGCAACACAAAGTATAGCGTTTTTCGTATAGAATGTCAATAAACGTATTGACAAAAAGTGAAAAATCCAATATGATATTGCCCGTAGGAATTGTAGTAATACTCCATAGGAATAGTAGGAAATAGGAGGAACATCCATGTTCACCAGTGAATTTGTTGTAAAAAATCCAACCGGTCTGCACGCGCGTCCGGCCAGCCAGCTGGCCAAGCTGTGCAAGGATATTCCGGATGATATTCGTCTGATCTGCGAAAAAGGCACGATTAACCCCAAAAATGTAATTGGAATTTTGACCGCAGGCCTGAAAAAAGGTTCAGCAATCAAAATCGAGGTAGAAGGCGCCAGCGAGCAGGAATCCGGTGCAAAGATCATGGAATTCCTGGAAGGCTTGACCGACTGAGAAGAAAAGGAGAAATGAAGATGGAGCAGGCAACCTTTCGCAATCTGATTTTGCGGGATGTGGAAGCGGCAAACGCCGAGGAGGCAATCCGCAAGGTCGGTCAGCGTTTTTACGATGAAGGCTTCGTAAAGGACACCTATATTGATGCAGTTGTTGCGCGTGAGAAGAATTACGCGACCGGTCTGCAGCTGGCGGATATCGCGGTAGCTATGCCGCACACCGATCCGCAGCATGTTAACCGCCCGGGCGTGTGCATCGCACAGCTTAAGCACCCGGTCGAGTTTGAACATATGGGCGATCCGGATACCAAGGTGCAGGCGGAAATGCTGTTCATGATGGCCATCAAGAATCCGGATGAGCAGGTCGAGCTGCTGCAGAAGGTGCTCGGCGTATTCCAGCAGCCGGAGGTCGTTGCTGCATTCCGCGCAGCAAAAAATGAAGACGAGCTGTTCGAGGCGGCTCAGAAGTACATTGGTTGATTACAGGACTGCGGTTCTGTTCAAAACACGGTTAAATCTAATTTATTGGAGGGTCAAATGATGAAAACTTGTAACATTCTGTGTGTATGCGGTTCGGGTACCGTAAGTTCCGCAATGGTAGCAGGCAAGCTCAAGGAGCGCCTGAAGGAAAAGGGCTGGGACGCTGCCATGGTGGAAGCAAGCCCGAACAGCATTTCGACCGAGATCACCGGCAAGAAGTTTGATCTGATTGCATGTGTAAGCCCGGTTTACGAGGACTTCGGCATCCCGAAGGTAAAGGCAGTCGGCATGCTGACCGGTCTGTCCGAGGACAAGGTAGTCGATGACTGCCTGAAGATCCTGGAGGCAAATGCGTAAAGGGCAAGGCGCATTTTCTCATAGTCATCCATAGCAAAGAGTAAAGGCAAAAGGCAAAAGGGTAAAAAGAAAGGTGGTTCCAAGCATGGCAAGTTTCTTTCAAACATTAAGTGATGTGTTCAGTGCATTCGGTGCTGCAGTATTCGTACCGGTTATTCTGTTTATCATCGCAAAGTGCATGGGTGTTACCGGCAAGAAGGCTTTTAACACGGCACTGCTGTGTGCTGTCGGCTTGACGGGTTTTAACCTCGTTATCAACAGCTATTCCGCGATTATCGCACCGGTTGTCAACCAGATGGTTACGAACGCAGGCGTAAACCTGCCGACGCTCGATACCGGCTGGCAGTCCACGTCGGTTATCGCGTATTCGACCAAGGTCGGCCTGATCTTCATCGGCGTTGCAATCATTCTGCAGCTTGTGCTGTTCTTCACCAAGTGGACGAACGTATTTATGGCATCCGATCTGTGGAACAACTACTCCTTCATGGTATGGGGCTCCATGCTGTATGCTCTGACCGACAACATGATGCTCTCCATGGCTCTGATGGTCGTTCAGCTGCTTTACATCCTGCTGTTCTCTGAGGCTTGCGCAAAGCGCTGGTCTACCTATTATGATTACGATAACTGCTGCATGACCGCTCCTCATCATCTGGAGAGCCTGCCGTTTGCGGTATTCATGAACTGGTTCCTCGGCAAGATCGGCTTTGACAAGATCAAGCTGAATGCACAGACCCTGCAGAAGAAGCTCGGCATCCTCGGTGAGCCTATGTTCATCGGCCTGGTTGTCGGCGCTCTGATCGGCATCATCGGCAACTTTAACGCTCTGGTCGGCGAGGGTGCGCTGACGGCCTGGGGTACGGTATCCTCTGCAGCCGTTTCCACCGCAGCGATCATGGCAGTATTCCCGAAGGTAGCCGGTATCTTCGCAAGCGCATTTACCACTCTGACTGATGCGTACAAGTCCAAGGCTGCCAAGTCCGGCGAAGGCCGTGAATGGTATCTCTCTGTTAACGATGCATGCGGTTACGGCGAGCCGAATACACTGGTTACCGGCATCCTGCTGATCCCGATCATGCTGGTTGTAGCATTTGTTCTTCCGGGCAACACCATCCTGCCGATGGCTGACCTGTGCGCTCTGCCGTACATGGTTGAGGTATTTGTTTGCGTATCCAACGGCAATATCGCAAAGAGCGTTGTTTCCGGTGCGATCTGGTTCTCTCTGGGCCTGGTTGTTGCGTCCGTTCTCGCGCCGACCTTTACGCAGGTCGCTGTTGACGCCGGCTTCCAGCTGGCACAGGAAGGCGTATTCATCATCAGCTTCGGTATTATGTGCCACCCGCTGATCGCCGGTCTGTTCTATGCATTCTGGTCTCAGAATCCGATCATCATCGGTGCGGTTGTCATTGCATACTTCGTACTGTACTTCCTGTTCAAGAAGAACAAGGAGCGTTTCGTTGGCTATCTGGAGAACGCTGCTGCTGCTTACTCGGCATACTAAGCGATTGCTTCTAAACTGAAAACAGCCGGCTGCTGCTGCAAACAAATGCAGCGCAGCCGGCTGTTGTTTTATTCCGAAGAGGAGGAAAAGATGAAGGAACTGACACAAAAGCCGCAGAATATCGTACTGGTCGGCGATGCTTTTGTTTCGCCGGACACGATGGAGCAGGCGGTGCAGCAAAGCACACTCTGCTGCGGCAGGATCACTAAGCTGATGTGGGGCGGCTCCGACAAGCAGGAATTCACCTCGCGGCAGCTTAAACTCGAGCGGAACGGTCCGGAAGCCGTACCGTATGCGGATGGTCTGGACGAGGTGATCGGCGAAGCAGAGGTTCTGCTCGTGCATTTCAATCCGGTGCCGCGTGCGCTGATTGAGAAAGCGCCTAACCTCAAGGTCATCCTGACCTGCCGCGGCGGCATGGAGCACATTGACCTTGCAGCTGCAAGTGAGCGCAATATTCCGGTGCTCAACGTTATCCGCAATGCAGAGCCGGTCGCGGACTTTGCCCTCGGCATGATGCTCGATCTGACGCGCGATATCGCGCTATCGCACCGCAAAATGCGCGAAGGTGTATGGATGAAGAGCTTTTACAACTCGGACCATTTGATGACGCTTTCCAGCCACACGGTGGCGCTGGCCGGTATCGGCAACGTCGGCAGCGCGCTGGCGCGCCGTCTGCTGGCACTCGGCGTGCCGGTGATCGCGTATGACGCATACACCAGTCCGGAAAAGCTGGAAAAGGCCGGTCTCGGCGCAATCAAGCTAGTCGATTCACTTGAAACCCTGTTTGAACAGGGCGATATTGTATCGCTGCACCTGCGGCTGACACCAGATACCGAGCATATGATCGGTATGCAGTATTTTTCCCGCATGAAAAAAACGGCGTACTTTATCAACACCGCGCGCGGCGGTCTGGTCGATCAGCCGGCACTGGTCGAGGCGCTGCAGCAGGGCTACATGGCAGGCGCGGCGCTGGATGTGTACGACAGCGAGCCGCTCGCCGTGGACGATCCGCTGCTGCAGATGGACAACGTGCTGCTAACGCCGCACATTGCGGGCACCACGGTAGACGCGATCCCGCGGGCGCCGTTTTTGCTCATGCGTGAGGTCGATCGGTTTCTGGCTGACGGAGTGACCGATCGGGTGGTAAATCATGTGTCCATCACACTGGAGTAAGGAGGAAGCGCAATGCTTTTGCAGGAAGAAAGAGAGAAAATCGTTGTATACGGACAGGAAATGCTCAAGCGCGGTCTGACCGCAGGCACCTTCGGCAACCTGAGCATTTACAACGAGAAGGAGAACCTGTTTGCCATCAGTCCGAGCGGCATGGACTATTTTAAGACCGACGCAAGCGATGTGGTCGTTATGACGCTCGACGGCGAAAAGGCGGACGGCGACCGCAAGCCATCTTCCGAGGTGGATATGCACCGTATTTTCTACCAGAAGCGCCCGGGCATCAAGTCGGTCGTGCACACGCATCCGCGCTACGCTACTACACTGGCGTGTCTCGGCTGGAGCATTCCGCCGCTGCACTATCTGGTGGCGTATTCGGGCAGAGAGGTGCCGTGCATTCCATATGTGCCGTTCGGCACTTATGAACTGGCACAGGCGGCGCTGGACGGCATGGGCGATAATTACGCCTGCATTCTCGGAAATCACGGTCTGCTGTGCGTCGGCGGCAATATCAGCTACACGCTGGATGTGTCCGAGCAGATCGAATTCTGCGCACAGCTCTATTATAATTGTAAGGCAGCCGGTCAGGAGCCGAAGCTGTTGAATGACGAGCAGATCAGCTCGGTGCTGGAGGCATTCCAGACCTACCGACAGAAATAAATTTTGCAGGAGGGGACCATTATGGAGGAAAAATGCGTATACTGCGGCGGTGATCTGCCGAAAAAGCCGACTAAGGTAAAGGTGCGCACACGCTCGTTTGAGGTGTGCTGCGCGGATTGTGCGGCAAAGACCGAACAGTATATCAAGCTGGATAAGCGATTCAAGACCGCGCTGTATCTTCTGGTCTTTCTGGGCGGCATCGGATTTGTTATCAGTGCATTTTTCGGCGGTGACAGTCCGCTGCGCATGATCGGTGCGTATGCCGGTCAGCTTGTTGCAGGACTGGCATTTATCGCGTTTCCGTATCCGGTCACCTCGTTTGAGAGCTTTCACGCGATGAGCATCCGCGGCGTAACGCGGCTAACGCGCATTATCGGCCTTGTGCTGAGCGTGTCGGCAGTTGTGCTGGTGGTGCTCACGCTGCGGTAAAGACAAGTGCGATCGGTCTGGCGAAAGTCAGGTCTTTCCATAACCCCAAAGGGCGCTCGAAGGAGCGCCCTTTGGGGTTTTGCAGGATTGTCTGATGTGATGGAAAGCAAAAGGACGGAGGGGTCCAAGTACCTTCCGTCCTTTTGAGGAGAAAATTATATTTGTATTCTGTTTGGAGACTTGAATATAAATAAGAGAGAATAAATTGAATGTGGAATTTGATCTGCGATTCGGGAAAATTAGCCGAGGAACGGACGGGTGGTTTCCGCACCCATGCGGATCACATCCTCAGCAGGCATTCTCCAGTATTCCGGACGGAACAGTTCGAGGCACGCAGGGCCGTCGTAGCCGACTGCCTGTACCGCATCAGCAACCTCCTGCACCGGAATGGCACCCAGACCGGGCATCAGACGGTGGCAGTGGTCGAGGATGCCGAGCGGCAGATCCTCGCAGTCGTTGATGTGGAACACGAACAGCTTCTCCTTGGGAATTTTGCGGATGAAATCAACGTCCGCGCACTTGTCGTGCAGGTAAACATTGATGCAGTCCACGGTCAGACCAACACTGTCGCGGTTGACGGCGTTTACGATCTCGAGCGCCTGACGAACGCTATTGACGCACCATTTCTTGTCACCGATCGGCTCAAAGGACAGCTTGACGCCGTACGGCTCAGCAATGTCGGCGAGTTCGTTCAGCACCTTCACCGAGTCGTCGAAGATCTCCTTCTCGTTCTTGGTGCAGATCTCGTTGGTAACAGTCGGCACAACAATAATGTACGGATTGCCGATCTGCTGAGCCACCTTGCAGCCGAAGGTGAACAGCGCTACAAGCTTTTCCCACTCCTCCGGCGTGCAGAAGTTGATGTTTTCAATGGAGTTGAATGCAAACGGCTTGATATGGCTCTTTGCAAAAAAAGCCTTGAGATCGTCTGTGGTGTGGGTCTTGAGATACTCCTGCAGCATATCGAGACGCAGCTCGATATAGTCATAGCCGTACTTTTCACACAGCAGCAGGTCGTTTTCAACTGTGGAATTTTCCTTGCAGGTTGCTTCGTTATATCCGAGTTTCAGCATAAGACAGTCTCCTTTACATTTCACCGCGTGCTTCACGCTCGGTGAGTTCCTTCATAATAGTGGGGTAAATCTTATCCAGCTTGTAGAACAGCAGGACGATAATGGCAACGATCCAGACCAGAATCGGACCGAACTTAAAGATAGAGGAAATCAGTTGCTGGGCGGAAGCCGGCTGCATAGCACCGCCGGTAACCGAGCTGAGGAAGCCTGCGCCCTCGAGCATGGCAGTCATAACCGCACTGGTGATACCGGTACCGATCTTAAAGCCGAGCGAACCGCCGCCGAAGATCAGGCTTTCCTGACGCAGATGGCTCTTCCACTGACCGTACTCTACAACGTCGCCCATCATGCCGAATACCAGAGAGGTCAGCGGAGCCTGACCGAGCGAGCGGATGATGGTCATTACCAGAATCCACCGGAAGCTCATCGGGTTTACCATAATGAGTGCATGGGCGATAACAACTACGATACAGCCGGCGAGCGACAGGTTGCGCTTGTTGAATTTCTGCAGCAGCATTGGACACAGCAGCGCGCCAACGATCAGTGCGACGATCTCGGAGGTGTAAATGACGCTGTAATACCATTCATCGTTGCCGAGAACATATTTGCAGTAATACGGCAGATCGGTGCCGATGATGGTGGTATGTACGCAGGTGACGGTCCACAGAACGAGCGTTGCCCAGAAATACGGGTTGCCCAGCAGGGCTTTCAGCGCACGGGAAGCGGGAACCTTGGGCTGCTCCTGCTGCGCGGCCTCGAAATTGACGGTTTCCTTGCAGCGGACAAAGCAGATGACAAGCAGAACAAGTGCGATGGCGCACCAGATGCTCATGGTCTTGATCCAGGCGGCCTGATCGTTGCCGAACAGCTTGATGACCGGCATGGTGAAGGTTACGGCAATGATCTTGCCAATCGGAGACAGTGACATACGCACAACGGACAGCAGGTCGCGCTCGTGCGAGGAGCGGGTCATCATGGTGGACAGGGTGCCGTAGGGCACGTTGATTGCGGTGTAGCATACGGTGGTGCACAGGTTATAAGTAACAAAAATGTACCAGAATTGAACGGTCGTGCTGCTGCTGTGCGGCACACAGAACATCGCAACCGCGCACAGAACATACGGTACGCTCATCCACAAGATCCACGGACGGGCCTTGCCCCATTTGGATTTGGTCTTGCTTACGATGATGCCCATGATAACGTCGGACGAGCCATCAAAAATACGCGAGATCAGCATGACCAGACCGACGGTAACGACCGGAATACCGCAGTAATCCGTATAGAACAGGGTGAGCAGCGCGGTGATCATACCGAACACAATGTTGCAGGCGGTATCGCCTAAACCATAGGAGATACGGGTTCCCCAGCCAAGGGAGGCAGTGTTGTTCTTTTCACTCATAAGGAGCAACCCCTCTTTCTTTTCTCAAAAAACGGAAGCCGCCGCCGAGTGCGGCGGCTTGCCGAATAACTCTTTTCCTTCTCTTTTCCTGTGATATGCGGGGGATAAATTACTCGATTTCGCTCAGCTTGACCGGACGGCCTTCCTTCATGGACAGGTTTGCTGCCATTGCGATCTTGACCGGCTGCAGACCGTCAAAGCCGGTAACCAGCGTGTCGGTGTCGTTCAGAACGGCATCGGTGAACGCCTTTGCCTCTGCGATGAATGCGTTGTTGTAGCGCTCGAGGAAGAACCAGGTCGGCTTTGCAACCTCGACGCCTGCGGCAGAGGAGATCATGGCGGTGTTGTTCAGATCGTTTGCAACCTGCACGCAGCCCTGGTCGCAGTGAACCTCGGTGCGCTGGTCGTAGCCGTAGTGAGCGGCACGGGAGTTGTCGATCACGCCGAGTGCGCCGTTCTCGAACTTCATCATTACAATGGCGGTGTCCACATCGCCGTACTCCTCGTAGCCTGCACCGGAGAGCGCTGCACCGTAAGCGGTAACCTCGGTAACCTCGCTGCCTGCCAGATAGCGGACCATGTCGAAATCGTGAATGGTCATATCCATGAAGATGCCGCCGGAAACCTTGATATAGCTCATCGGCTGGTGATCGGGATCACGGGAGGTGACCTTGATGAGATTGGGCTTGCCCAGCTTGCCGGAAGCGACCGTATCGCGGACGGCCTTGTGGTTGTGGTCAAAGCGGCGCACGAAGCCGACCTGCAGCTTAACGCCTGCCTTCTTCACCGCAGCGAGTGCTTCCTCGATCTTTGCCAGCTTGGTGTCGATCGGCTTCTCGCAGAAGATGTGCTTGCCGGTCTGCGCAGCGCGCATGATGAAGTCTGCATGCGTTGCGGTGGAGGAGCAGATGAACACGGCCTCGATGGTCGGATCGCCAAAGATCATCTCGGGATCATCGTAGCACTTCTCGATACCCATGTCCGCTGCCCATGCACGGGTCGCATCGTTCATGAACGGATCAGCCACTGCGTAGAGGTCTGCGTTCGGCACTGCATGTGCCAGATTTTCGCCGTGCAGCTTGCCGATTCTGCCTGCACCCAGCAGACCGATTCTTACCTTGTTTGCCATTTTTTCTTGCACTCCTTTTTTACTCTGAAACCTGAATTGACGCGTTTGCTCAAAAAGCAGTATGTTAGAAGTTTTTTTCTGTGCTTCTATGATATAATAATTGCACACAGAGAAGAACAACGTTGAAATATCGAATATAATAACGATATAAACTGCTGTTTTTGAATCATTTGCGCTTTTCTTGTGATTATTATACAAACAAAGTCCGTGAGAGCGTTATCGTGTTCTTGTGGAAAAAACAGCAGGATTTTCCGAGGGGAAGAAAGAAAATCGAGGGAAGGCTTTCGTAATCTTGCGATTCTTGGGAGGGAGCATACATGGGAAACAAGCCTTGTAAACTGAGCGGAACATTCTTCAACTGCATTTCGATCGATCGCAATTACAACAACCAGCAGTCTATACTTCCGCATATGCACGACAACCGTCTGGAGCTGTTCTATGTGTGCAGCGGACAAGGACAGTACATGGTGGATAACCGGTATTATCCGATTGCAGAGGGCGACATTGTTATCTGCAATCAGGGTGTGCTGCACGGCGAGGAACCCGATCAGGTGCGGCAGATCCGGTCGTACAGCGTCGCAATTACCGATGTCAATGTAGAAGGTCTGCCGCCCAACTGCCTGATCGCAGAAGGGGAGTGTCCGGTCGTCTCGTGCGGACAGCTTGCCAGGCAGGTAGGCGAGACCATGCACCTGCTGTATCTGCTCAGCGCCGATGCGGGAAACCTGCATGCCGTGTGCTGCAGTCTGGCAGAGGCAATGCTGAATCTGACCGATTCCCTGCTCCGCAGTCGTATCCACCAGCAGGAGCAGCAGCGTGAAATGCCGTCTGTGCTGGCGCACCGCGTGCGACGCTATCTGGATGCACACCACTGTGAGCCGATCACGCTTCGTATGGTGGCGGAGCGACTGCGCGTGAGCGAGTATTATCTGGCGCATGTGTTTAAGCAGGAGTTCGGCGTGCCGCCTATGCAGTATGTGATGAAGCGCCGGATTGGTGAGGCGCAGGGATTTCTGATGAATACCGGCATCCCGATCGCCGAGATTGCGGACACACTCGGCTTCAGCAGTATCTGTCACTTCAACACCATGTTTAAGAAGTACACCGGCACACCGCCCGGTAAGTTCCGGCAGTCGTTCAAGCAGAGCATCACGCACAGCGAAAAAGTAAAAAGTGAAGAAGAGGAATCGTAAAACGGAAAACACCGTGCAGAGTAGTAACGCTTGGCACGGTGTTTTTCTATCTACTTACAAATAGAAGAATGGCGCAGCCGAGAGAGAGCAGCTGCGCCGGTGAAATGGGGATGTGTGTGAAATTAGAGAGTGTGTGATGATCGTTTGCCGGAGCATAATTATCTTATTGATACAGCACGGTCTGCGTAAAGACCATGTTTGCAAGGATAACTACTACAGAAAAATGGTGAATAACATATTTATTCCTCCGTTATCCGTTCTTTCGCCGTTTGCGTTCGGCTTTCCTTTGATGATTCTATTGTAGTCCCTTGGACGCGGTTTTTCTTCTAACTTCTTGTATTTCATAGAGTTGAGCAAGAATCTATAATTTGACCGGCACAGACGGTCAGCATACACGGAAAACGGCAGCAACAACCTATAAAAAGTGGTGAAAATGCAGCCTGTGAGTGAAAAATAAAGGCGGGAGAAAGATTGCGTATTTTTATAAAATATTGAGATATATGCTTTTTTGCTTGTTGTTTAGGACGGAAAATGCGAAATTCTGTAATGACAGTATGCCGCGTTTTCCGCACGATAGCGAGATATTAAAAAAACAGGTGCAAAGCGCAGGCCGCAGGCGGGAGCGGCAGACACAGAAAACAATGCGGTAAGGGAGAGAAAAGTTCTGAATTCTATAATAAAATGTGAAAATATTCGTATGTAACGTAAAAATATAAGAAAAAAGGCGATTTCTCAAGATGTTAGAAGAAAAGCAAACGCTCAAATGCTAAACTTAAATCATCAAAAGAGAACACCGCCGGGAGCGAAAAGAAAGAGCCTCGGCAGGGAAAAAGAGTAAAGCATTTGAGGAGGAAAACACAATGAGCAAAACCAGAATGACAGTCGGTCAGGCAATCGTAAAGTTCCTGAATCAGCAGTACATCGAGATGGACGGCAAAGAGGAACCCTTCGTAGACGGCATGTTCACGATCTTCGGTCACGGCATGGTAGTCGGTCTCGGTCAGGCACTGGAGGAGGATCCGGGCCACCTGAGAGTTTACCAGGGCCGCAACGAGCAGGGCATGGCACACGCCGCCATCAGCTACGCAAAGCAGCACAACCGCCGCAAGATCATCGCCTGCACCTCGTCCATCGGCGTTGGCGCAGCAAACATGGTAACCGCAGCACTGACCGCTACCATCAATAACATCCCGCTGCTGTTGTTCCCGTCCGATTACTTCGCAACCCGTCAGCCGGATCCGGTTCTCCAGCAGCTCGAGGTTCCGAACGACCTGTCCATGTCCGCTTCGGACTGCTTCAAGCCGGTTGCCAAGTACTGGGACCGCATTTCGCGTCCGGAGCAGCTGATGAGTGCAATGGTCAACGCAATGCGCGTCCTGACCGATACCGCAAACTGCGGCACCGCTGTTATCTCGCTTCCGCAGGATGTACAGGGTGAGAGCTTCGACTTCCCGGATTACTTCTTCCAGAAGCGCGTACATCACGTTGCACGCCGCGTAGCGGATGACTACGATATCGAGAAGGCAGTTGAGATGATCAAGGCTTCCAAGAAGCCGATGTTCATTGCAGGCGGCGGCGTTCGTTACTCCGAGGCCGGTCAGACCGCAATGGACTTCTGCAAGGCGTTCAACATTCCGGTTTCTCAGACACAGGCCGGCCACTCCTGCCTGCCGGATTCGTTTGAACTGGCGGTTGGCGGCATCGGCGTAACCGGCGGCCTGGCGGCGAACGCACTGTGCAAGGACTGCGACCTCGTTATCGGTGTCGGCACTCGTTTCAACGACTTCGTAACCGGCTCCAAGTGGGTGCTGTTCCGCAACCCGGATATTAAGGTTCTCGCTATCAACACCTCTGAGTTCCACGCGGAAAAGCTGGACGCAACCCGCTGCATCGGTGACGCAAAGGTAACGCTCGAGGCTATCATGGAAAAACTCAAGGCAGACGGCTATAAGTCCGGCTACACCACCGAAATTCAGGATATCCGCAAGGTTTGGGAAGAGGAGCGTCTGCGTGTTCTGGGCGTTCAGTACAAGGGCGAAGGCTTCGGCGAGGGCAAGTTCGTGCCGTGCGTTCCCAGCTGGACCGAGAAGATCATGAACGATTTTGTTGACCAGATCGGCGGCACCATCACTGAGTCCAATGCGGTCGGCATTCTCCGCGAGGAGGCAGACGACGACGCAATCGTGGTTGCAGCAGCAGGCTCGCTGCCGGCAGACCTCGAGCGTCTGTGGGTCACCGACGCACCGAACTCCTACAACATGGAATACGGCGCATCCTGCATGGGCTACGAGATCGCAGGTGCATTCGGCGCCAAGCTGGCTGAGCCGGATAAGGAAGTTTATGCACTGGTCGGTGACGGCTCGTTCATGATGCTCAACTCCGAGATCCCGACCGCAATGCAGGAGAACGCGAAGATCACCGTTGTTGTATTCGATAACTGCGCGTTCGGCTGCATCAACAATCTGCAGATGGGCAACGGCGTTGGCTCTCTGGCGACCGAAATGCGTCACCGCAACGAGACCACCGGCAAGCTGGACGGCGATTACTGCTACACCGACTTCGGCAAGATCGGCGAAGGCTTCGGCATGAAGGCATTCTACGCCAAGACCCCGGACGAATTCCGCAAGGCCGTTCAGGATGCTAAGAAGGAAAGTGTTTCCTGCATCATCGACGCAAAGGTTCTGCCCAAGACCATGGCTGAGGGCTACGAGTCCTGGTGGCACATCGGCGTAGCGTCCACCTCCAAGTCTGACGAGGTAAAGGCTGCACGCAAGCGCATCGATGATCACCTTGCAGAAGCACGCATGTACTAATTAAACGCAGATTCAATATGAGCCGCCCGTTTTCGGACGGGCGGCTTCGCTTATATAATCTTATATAATAAGGTATCGAGCAAAGAAAAGAGGAGCAAGAATTATGAAATATACGCACAAGGCCCCCTTCGATAAGGGCTACAACGGCATGGTCTCCGCAGTCGAGAACCCGGAAATGATGGGCATGGAGTTCGGTGTTGTCAAGATGGCAGAGGGCGACGTGATGCACTTTGACTACGCGCAGGAGGTCGTTTACGACCTGATGAGCGGCAGCGTGACCTTCGAGTGGAACGGCAAGTCCGAGACCGTTACCCGCCGTGACGTGTTCCACGAGGGTGCAATCCTGCTGCACGTTCCGCAGAACACCCAAGTGACAATTTCTGCCGTAAGCGACGTGGAAATCGCCGTTTCCCGCACGGAAAACAAGCGTGATTTCGCAGCTCGTCTGCTGCGCCCGGAGGACTGCCTGTGTGCAAACGAGGAGCGCGGCGCCGGTCAGATGAACGAGTGCTCGACCCGTCTGGTACGCACCTTCTTCGACCGCTCCAACTGCCCGGAAACCAACTTCTTTATCGGTGAAGTGGTGCATTTCCCCGGCAAGTGGTCCTCTTATCCGCCGCATCAGCACGTTGAGCCGGAGCTGTACTACTACAAGTTCCTGCCGGAAAACGGCTACGGTCTGGCAGAATATGGCGACGATGCCTTTAAGGTAAAGAACAACGACCTGACCGGCATGCCGGAAAACGTGACCCATTCTCAGGCTGCGGCTCCCGGCTACGCGGAGTATTACCTGTGGTGCATCCGCCTGCAGGACGACAAGAACATCGTGACGACCGTTGTGCCCGAGTATGAGTGGGTAACTAAGGCCGACGCGAAGTATTTCCCGGATATTTAAGGCGGTGAAATAACATGAAAGCCTTCAAAATCGTACCTTCTATTGCGGAATGCGTCGATTTTCGCACGCTGGCGAAGGAATTAAGCCTCGGCGCGAAAGACCTGATTCTGACAAATGAATATATTTACAATCCGACAATCGCGGCGCTGAATCTCGGCTGCCACACCTGTTTTCAGGAAAAGTTCGGCGGCGGTGAGCCGACCGACGTCATGGTTGACGCCATCCTCGACGACCTGCGCGGCAAGGAGTTTGACCGCATTATCGCGGTCGGCGGTGGCACAGTAATCGATATCGCAAAGGTGCTGACCGTTGCCAAGTCCACCGACCGTGTGGACGATCTGTACGACCGCATGGCAAACATCGAGAAGGAGCATGAGCTGATCATCGTGCCGACTACCTGTGGCACCGGCTCTGAGGTTACCAACATTTCCATCATCAACCGTACGACTAAGGGCGTCAAGGTTGGTTTGGTGTCTCCGGCGATGTTTGCGGACGAAGCGGCGCTCGTGCCGGGCATGCTGCTCAGCCTGCCGTATCCGGTTTTTGCAACTTCTTCCATTGACGCTATGGTCCACGCGGTCGAAAGCTACCTTTCTCCGAACGCCTGCGCACTGAGCGAGCTGTTCTCCGAAAAGGCGCTGCACCTGATCCTGTCCTGCTGGAAGGACGCGGTAGCAAGCGGCGGCAAGGATGCGTGGAAGAAGCATGCACTTGAGTTCCTGCGCGCCTCCAACTATGCAGGCATCGCGTTTGGTCACGCGGGCTGTGCGGCTGTTCACGCGATGGCGTATCCGCTCGGCGGCGTGCACCACATTCCGCACGGTCAGGCAAATCAGCTGATGTTCGCGGACGTAATGCGCAAGTATCAGGAAAAGAAGCCCATCGGCAAGTTGAATCAGCTGGAAGAACTTCTGAGCGCAGAACTGGATGTTGAACCGGTATTTGCACTCGAAAATCTGTACGAACTGATGGACGAGGTACTGAAAAAGGATCCCCTGCACGAACACGGGGTAACCGCTGATGAACTGCCGGTCTTTGCAAAGAATGTCATCGAAACCCAGCAGCGCCTGCTCGGCAACAACTATGTGGAGCTGTCAGAAGACGACCTGCTCGACATCTACCGCAAGGCATTTTGAGCGCGGGAGGGACGAGAAATGGATTGGAGAGCATACTATAAAGAGCACACGATGACGCCTGAGCAGGCGGTTGGTGTGATCCATGACGGCGACCGCGTTGTGTTCGGTCACGCGGTTGGCGAACCCATTGTATTCCAGCGCACAATGGCGCGAATGGCAGAGCAGTTCCATAACGTGGAAGTTGCACACATGGTATACCTTGGCTCGGGCGAGTATCTGCAGCCGGGCATGGAAAGTCATTTCCGCCACAACGCGTTGTTTGTCGGCGGTCCGGCCCGCAAGCCGATCGCGGAAAACCGTGCAGACTACACCCCGGCGTTTTTCTCGGACGTGCCGCGCATGTTCCGCGACAACACGCTGCCGGTTGATGTTTTTGCGTTTACCTGCTCGCCTCCGGACGAGCGCGGCTATGTGTCGCTCGGTCTGTCCTGCGACTACGGCGCACAGGCGGTCAAATCCGCGAAAACGGTCATTGCCGAGGTCAACCCGAACATGCCGCGCACCTATGGCGAGAGCTTCGTTCATGTATCCGAGATTGACGGCTTCCTGTGCTCGTGGGAGCCGCTGCCGGAGTCCGCGCCGCCGAAAATCGGCGAGGAAGACCGTGCAATCGGCAAATATATCGCTGAACTCGTGCGTGATGGTGACTGCCTGCAGCTGGGCATCGGTGCGGTGCCGGATGCGGTCTGCTCGTTCCTCGGCGACAAGCACGACCTTGGTCTGCATACCGAGATGATTTCGGACGGCGTGCTGCCGCTGCTTGAAAATGGAAACATCAACGGCAAGCGCAAGCAGCGCGACGTCGGAAAGGTGAGCGTAACCTTCCTGATGGGCACGCGCAAGTTGTATGATTTTGTGGATAACAACCCAATTATCAACATGCTTCCGGTGGATGTTTGCAACAATCCGGCGGTTATCGCGGAGAACGACAACGTGGTTTCCATTAACTCGTGCGTTGAGGTGGATCTGCAGGGTCAGGTCTGCGCCGAGGCAATCGGTCTGCGCCAGATTTCCGGTATTGGCGGCCAGATGGACTTTGTGCGCGGCGCAAACTTGTCCAAGGGCGGTCGCTCCATCATTGCGCTGCACTCAACCACCAAGGACGAGTCTGCGTCTAAGATTGTTACAACCATCACCACCGGCGGCCCGGTTACCACCAGCCGCTGCGATGTCAATTACATTGTCACCGAGTACGGCGTGGCGCAGCTTCGCGGTCAAACACTCCGCGAGCGCGCAAAGCGTCTGATTGCCATTGCGCATCCAAAATTCCGCGAAGAACTTGCCGAGGAATTCGAGAAGCGCTTCGGTGAAAAACTCAAGGTGTAACCAATTATAATTCAACATACAGCAGGAGGTCATAACGATGAAAAAGACATTCTCTCGTTTTCAAATCATCTATATTCATGTGATTTTGCTGCTGCTGATCGTGCTCTCCGGCTGCTGTGTTTATCTCACACATCTGCTCATGGACGTATAAATTCTGTGGATATGCGCCGAGAAACCGAACTTTTCCATTACAAAGACTATTCCCTTCATGTCTCCTCAAATATGTTATCAAAATCGGTGAATCGGCGCTTTTTCCTATTGAAAAGAAAGAAAAAGGACAAGGAAGATGATATCATGATGACAAAAGACCAGTACATCGAATCCCTGCGAAAGCTGCACCTCAATCTGTACAGCTTCGGCAAGAAGGTCGAGAACGTCGTGGACAACCCGATCGTTCGTCCGTCGCTTAACTCGTTTGCAGCAACGTACGAGTTGGCAGAGGACCCGCAGTACGAAGATCTGATGACGGCAACGTCCAATCTGACCGGCAAAAAGGTAAACCGTTTTACCCATCTGCACCAGTCTACGGACGATCTCATTAAGAAGGTAAAGATGCAGCGTCTGCTCGGTCAGAAGACCGCAGCGTGCTTCCAGCGCTGTGTCGGCATGGATGCAGCAAATGCGGTTTATTCGACTACGTTCGAGACCGATGAAGCATGCGGCACCAAGTACCACGAGAATTTTGTCAAGTTCTGGACCGATGTACAGAACAACGACTGGGGCGTTGACGGCGCGATGACCGACGTTAAGGGCGACCGCGGTCTGTCTCCGTCCAAGCAGGCGGATCCGGATCTGTTCCTGCACGTTGTCGAGCGCACCGCTGACGGCGTTTACGTTACCGGCGCAAAGGCACACCAGACCGGCTATCTGAACAGCCATTACGTTCTGGTTATGCCGACCATTTCCATGCGTGAAGGCGACGAAGATTACGCGATTTCCTTCGCATGCCCGACCGATGCGGAAGGCATCACCCTGATTCTGGGCCGTCAGTCCTGCGACACTCGCAAGACCGAGGAATACAACGACATTGATGTCGGCAACAAGGTTTACGGCGGTCACGAGGTTCTGGTTATTTTCGACCGTGTATTTATCCCGAATGACATGATTTTCCTCAACGGCGAGACCCAGTTCGCAGGCATGATGGTAGAGCGCTTTGCAGGCTATCACCGTCAGTCCTATGGCGGCTGCAAGGTCGGCGTCGGTGATGTGCTCATCGGCGCGACCGCACTTGCCGGTGAAATGGCAGGCTCTGCGAAGGCGTCCCACGTCAAGGACAAGCTGATCGAGATGACGCACCTGAACGAGACCCTGTACTGCTGCGGTATTGCGTGCTCCTCTCAGGGCACCAAGACCAAGAGCGGCAACTACCTCATTGATCTGCTGCTGGCAAACGTCTGCAAGCAGAATGTCACCCGCTTCCCGTATGAGATCGCTCGTCTGGCACAGGATCTGGCCGGCGGCATCATGGTTACTCAGCCGTCCGAGGCAGATTACCGCAACCCGGCAACCCACGATTACATCGAGAAGTACCTCAAGGGTGTGGCTTCCGTTCCGACCGAGGACCGTATGCGTCTGCTGCGCCTCATCGAAAACATGACCATGGGCACCGCTGCTGTCGGCTATCTGCCCGAGTCCATGCATGGCGCAGGCTCGCCGCAGGCACAGCGCATTATGATCGCTCGTCAGTCCAACATGGAAATGAAGAAGGAACTGGCGAAGAAGATCGCGCGCATTGGCTAAAACATAAAGTAAATTCTGTGAGAACTGCTGTATAAGGAAGGTCTGACGGTTCCATGTCAAAATGGAGTATGTCTAACCGGCAGACCGATACGAAAGCGGCAATATCACCGATAAAAACTAACAAGACCCGTCCTTTTTATTGCGGAAGGGCGGGTTTTGTTCTGCAAACCGTAATTTCAAGGAGGAAAGCAATGGATAAGCAAAAACTGCACGAGCTGCGTGTGTTTGCGGCGGAAATCCGTCTGGAAACGCTCAAGGTGATCGCGTCGCGCGGCTTCGGCCATGTGGGCGGCTCGATGTCGATGGCGGATGCTATGGCGGTGCTGTATGGCGAGGTTATGCATATCGACCCGAAGAATCCCCGCTGGGAGGACCGCGACTGGTTCGTTCTGTCCAAGGGACACGGCGGCCCGGTCATGTATGCGACGCTCGGTCTCAAGGGATACTACCCGATAGAGAGCGCGTACACGCTCAACCAGCCGAACACGAATTTCCCGTCGCATACCGACCGCAGCAAGACCATCGGCGTTGACCTGACAACCGGCTCGCTCGGTCAGGGCATGAGCGAAGCCATCGGCGCGGCGCTCGGCAATCGTGCGCAGAATCGTCCGAGCCGTGTTTACGTTGCCGTAGGCGACGGCGAGTGTGACGAGGGTCAGATCTGGGAAGGTGCGCAGTTTGCCGCACACTACAAGCTGGATAACCTCGTTTGTCTCGTGGACAACAACGGCCGCCAGCTGGACGGCGCGATTGCCGACGTTATGAGCCACGGCAAGGGTATCGGCGCCAAGTTTGACGCATTCGGCTGGAATGTTATTGACGTAGCCGACGGCAACGATGTTGAACAGATCTATAACGCGCTCGAGCAGGCGAAGGCGTGCAAGGGCAAGCCGACCTGCCTGATTTTGAACACCGTAAAGGGCAAGGGCGCAACCTTTGCCGAGCCGTCCGGCGCACATTCTTCGCAGCCGACCAAGGAGCAGTGGGATGAAGCGATCGCCGCATCCGAAGCCGCTCTGGCTGCAGTGAAAAACGAAAAGTAAGGGAGGGGAACGCAATGAGTTTTACTTTGATCGGCAAGCATGAAAAGGACAGCCGCGCCAATCGCGACGGCTATGTAGAAGCCATGCTCGAAATGATGGCGGAAAATCCCAAGCTGATGCACGTTGACTGCGACCTGATGGGCTGCATCAACACCGGAAAGCTGCTGAAGGCGTTCCCGGCCCAGACCTTTAACGCAGGCATCGCGGAGCAGAACGCCATGGGCGTTGCCTCCGGCATGGCCGCCACCGGCCTGACCGTATTCGCGCACTCGTTCGGCTGCTTTGCTGCCCGCCGCATGTTCGATCAGGCATTTCTGGCAGCAGGCTACTCTGAGCTGCCGGTGCATGTGATCGGTTCCGACCCGGGTGTCTGCGCAGCGTTCAACGGCGCAACTCACATGCCGTTTGAGGACTGTGCGCTGTACATGAACATTCCGAACGCGGTCGTTATCGACTCGTGCGACTTTGCACAGACCAAGGCACTGACCAGGAAGCTGGCTGCCTGCGGCAGTCCGTCCTACATGCGCCTGATCCGCAAGGGCTTCACCACCGTGTATGCGGACGGCTCTGATTTTGAGATCGGCAAGGGTGTTACGCTGCGCGACGGCAAGGACGTAACCATTATTGCCTCCGGCATTCTGGTAGACGAGGCACTCAAGGCAGAGGAGCAGCTGGCAGCAAAGGGCATTTCCGCCCGCGTGATCGACATGCATACCTGGAAGCCGCTTGACGAGGAGCTGGTGCTCCGTGCGGCTGCAGAGACCGGCTGCATCGTCACCGCAGAGAACCATCAGGTCGGCACCGGCCTCGGCTCTGCCATCACCAACCTGACGAGCGCAAAGAATCCGGTTCCGGTGGAGCGTATCGGCATCCAGAACCGCTTCGGTCAGGTAGGCCCGCAGGATTTCCTTATGCAGCAGTATAACCTCACTGCAGAGGATATTGCGGCAGCAGCTCTGCGCGCCATTGCCCGCAAGCAGGGATAATTACAGAAAAGCTCCCGTTGGAACGGTTGATCGGTTCCGGCGGGAGCTTTTCTGCGCGCAGCAGCGGACACGCGTTAAGGAAGAAATGCATAATTTTTGCTTGAAAAGATTGGTGAGAAGTGAGATTGCTTTTCTGACGGAACAGGGATAGAATTATAAGTACAAGTTACGCAAACGTTTGCGAGAAAGAAAACGGAATGCATAACCACACGAATCTGTTGCACGGGGAGGAGGAATGAGATTTCGCTGCAGAATCGGGAAAGAAACAGAATTTTAAGAAAGAGGGTCCGAGATACATGAAAAAACGCATACTCAGTTTGGCGCTGTCTGCTGCAATGGCTTTGACGATGCTCCCGACGGGAGCCTTTGCTGCCAGCGACAAGGGAAAGCCGCCGGTATATAATAAGGCAACAGGCTGCTATGAAATCTCTACCCCGGACCAGCTGCTCTATCTGTCCGGCAGCTGGAGGGACGGCGCTCCCCGCGATGGACATTATGTTTTGACTGCCGATATTGATATGACCGGCGTCAAAGGATTTAAGCCGATTGCTTCCAAAAAGGATCAGGGCTTTACCGGCACATTTGACGGTCAGTTCCATGCGATCAAGGGACTGCGCGTAGAATATGAAAAGAAATATGCCGGCCTGTTCGGCTATGTCGGCAATCAGGACGATCAGGCATATATCAAGGATGTTGCCCTGCTCGACTGCTATGTGACCGGTCAGCAGAATGTCGGCGCTCTGGCAGGCGTAAACTACGGTACGATTACCGGCTGTGTTGTCACCGGTGAGGTAAAGTGCCTGGATCTGTCCAACTCGCACACCGCAGGCGGTATCTGCGGCAAGCTGAAGGAGGGCGAAGGCCCGATCGTCGGTCATGTTGAGGACTGCTATGTCAACGCAGACGTTTCCGCTCCGTATGATGCGGGCGGCGTTGCCGGCATTCAGGACGGCGGCGGCTATCTGGCACGCTGCTTTGCAGCCGGTACGGTCGATACCATCGCAAAGAGCGGCACGGTAGGTCATGCGGGCGGTATTGCAGGCTCGTTCAACGCCGGTGAAACGCTCAAGGACAGCGTTTCTGCACAGACCGTTATCAACGGCGTTGCGGACGTGGATAAGATCGTCGGTCAGCTCGACGACGAGGCAGCTACCAACATCACCGGCAATATTGCATGGGAGGGCACGCTGCTGTCCGGCAACGAGCCGACCGAGCAGCCGATTAAGTGGGAGGATGTTTCCGCCGCAAAAATGCAGGATAAGTCCACCTATGAAGCACTCGGCTGGGATATGAGCAAGGTTTGGGACTGGAGTGCCTCCGGCAAGCAGCCTGTTCTGCGCGGCTATGATGCCTCCATCTTCCCGGCAGTGGATTACACCGTCAGCGGCACGCGCATTATCTCCCGCGCGCTGAACACCGCACCGCATAAAGGCAAGGCCGAGGTCTCTGCCCGCATCATCACGAGCGACAAGGTACAGAGCGCGACCCTGTACTACGGCTATGATTCTTCCAAGGTCGATACTGCTGTTGCCATGAAGGAATCGAATGGCACCTACACCGCTTCTCTGCCGACCGACAAGACCGGCGATATGTTCTACTACATCGAGGTTAAGACCAACAAGGAAACCGTAACCAAGCCGTACACCAAGTCCGAGCCGATCGTGCTGAATATTGATGACGGCAAGGTAAAGGGCGAACCCGATCAGATCACCATTACGCCGGATACCAAGCAGGGCGGCCTGCGCTTCAGCTGGCTGACTGACCCCGCTGTCACCAAGAGCGTTATTCAGTACAAGGTCAAGGGCACTTCCAAGTGGGAGAGCAAGTCCGGCACCTCTTATGTAGAATCCGTAACCGCAGGCTATAAGGAAAAAGCCGCACATCGTGTGGAAATCACCGGTCTGAAACCGTCTGCCGAGTATGTATACCGCGTAGGCGACGGCGGCAGCTTCATGAGCGAGGAAAAGTCGTTCACCGCACCGAAGTCCGCTTCGGATAAGAATTTCAGCGTTATCTTCTACTCGGACCCGCAGTCTGAGTCCGTAGAGAACTACATGAGCTTCAAGGATTCTATCGATCAGGCACTCAAGATCTGCCCGAACCCGGATCTGATGATCTCCGCAGGCGACACCACCCAGAACGGCTATAAGTCCACCGAATGGGAGGCATGCTTTGACGTTATGGGCGATTACTACGCCAAGTATCCGACCGCTACCGTTGCGGGCAACCACGAGATGAAGGGCGACTGGAATTTCGTATCGTTCGCACAGCGCTTCAATATGTCGGGCGCGAACACCGGCTATCCGCAGTTTGACCGCACAATGGGCTACTTTGAGTACGGCGACGCGATCTTCGTAATCCTGAACGGCGAGGTTACGCCGGCCGACAAGAAGGCAGAGATCATGAAGAAAGAGCTGCAGTGGTGCAAGAGCGTGCTGGATGCTTCCGACAAGAAATGGCGCATCGTTATGACGCACGCAGGCCCGTACACCTCCAACCACGATCCGCTGGATGTGCGCGACTATTACATCAACGACAGCGAGTATTCGCTCGATGCAATGGGCGTTGACCTGTTCCTAAACGGCCATGACCATATCTATATTCGTTCTACCGTGAAGAACGACATCAAGGTCAACACCGGCGACGGCACGACCTATCTGACCGGCGGTACGGTAGGCAATAAGTTCTACGAGTACATTCCGGCTCGTTCGGACTACTCCACCGATTTCTACACCGATGAAGAGGATAAGCAGGTATTCTCCATCATCGAGTTCAGCGAGGATTCCATCAAGGGCACCGCTTACCAGAAGCAGGATGCGGACAACTGGAACAGCTTCAAGGCAGTGGACAGCTACGAGATCCGCAACACCCTGCGCGAAGGCAAATCCGTTACCGATTATACCGACGTTCCGGCGAACGCATGGTACTACAAGGCGGCGGATTACGTCACCAAGAACGGTCTGCTCTCCGGCGATAAGGCGTATACGTTCGGCGCGAGCAAGGCACTGACCCGCGCACAGGTCGCACAGGCACTGTACAATCTGGCAGGCCAGCCTAAGACCGAGCTGACTGACAGCTTCAGCGATGTTCCGGTAACGCATCAGGCCCGCACGGCTATCGCGTGGGCGGAAAAGACCGGCATCATGGAGGGCGTCGGCGGCGGCAAGTTCTCGCCGGACCGCAGTGTCACCCGTCAGGAGGCCGCAACGCTGCTGACCCGTCAGCGCAAGCTGAGCGGCGAGGATACCACAGCGGACAGCGCCATCGTTAAGGACTTCACCGACGGCAGCACCATCTCCGACTGGGCAGCAGCAGGCGTAGCCTACTGTGCAAAGACCGGTCTGGTACAGGGCAAGCCGGGCAAGGTATTTGCGCCGAAGTCTACCATCACCCGCGCGGAGATGGCGACCATCATGCAGCGCATTGCAGCATGATCCTTTGAAAGATAAACCATAAACGGGGGCGCAGCCGACGGCTGCCGCTGCCCGGAACAGAAAAAACTCCGCAAGCGTTTTCGCTTGCGGAGTTTGCGTTTTCTGAGGAGCAGCTTACTTGCGGTTGGTGCGGTTTGCAGTGAACAGCTTAGCGGTGCAGGGATCGCAGGACAGCTCAAACATAGCGGTGTTCATCAGAAACTTGGAAAAATTCTTACGCATTACAATTACCTCAATTCAGTCTTGTTTTTTTAACTGATGATATTCTACCAGATTATTTTGTGCAAAACAAGCGCAAACGTATACGGAATATACAATGAAATAAAAATACTTTTATGCAGAATGAACAATCGAAAAGGCAAACTGCATGAAACAAGAAGAATAAAAGGTGAAATACAAACAGAAAACGTTTGCGGTGCATCGGAAATAAAGCGTGATGTACGACAAAAAAGCTGCTGTTGCGTTGAAGCAACAGCAGCTTTTACATGGTATCGTTTTGTCTCAATCCTCGGTGCATTCGGGACGGATGATGGTATAGTTGCCCGAACGCAGCAGATCTGCAAGACCGAAGCTGTCTTCGGGGAGGGTGTCGGACAGAATACCGGTCGTACCCTGATCGCCGGGACGGTGGCAGTCCGAGCCGGCCGTCATGATGAGATGATGCTCCTTGGCATAAGCCAGCGCAAGATCGTTATGGCTGTCATGGCGGGGGTTGAGGTTGAGCACCTCGACGCCGTCCAGATATTCCGCCGGAGCGGGGGTGCATTTTTTGCGGAACGGGTGTGCCTGCACGAGCAGTGCGCCGTCTGCGCGGTATTGCGGGGCAAAGGCCGCCAGACCCTCGCGCATGACGCGATCCGGATCTGCCAACAGGGCATCGTGAAAGCCGTACAGCAGATAATCATTGTCCGATTCGTCAAAACGCAGTTCAGCACCCGCATACACGCGGATATTGTATTTTTCGGACACTTTTTTCAGCCGGTGATAGCCCTGCAGGAAGGCCTGTGTTTTACTGCCGGGGGTGGTCAGGTCAATCTCGGCATAGTCGAAGCATTCGCGGTTGTAGTGGTCGGTGACGCAGATCGCGTCATAGCCGCACGCGGTATAATACTTCATAATGGCCTCCGCGCCAAGCCAGCCGCAGCGAGAGATATAGGTGGTATGCAGATGGGTTTCAATGCGGTACATAAGCTCCTCCTTTTTGTGTATGAGAATGCCGCAGGATTCTGCGGCATTCTCGATCAGCAGCGCTGCGGTTGACCTGTTGGTGTATTGTGTGTGATAAAAGGGCTAAGAGAGAAAAGCGGTCGGTGCGCAGTGCTGTGGATTTATTTTTTTGATGCGCGGCATGAGCTGCGCGAAACCAGTGTCGGACGGATCATGCGGTGCGTGAACTCGTCCTGCTCATCCGAATCAATGATGCGCGTGAGCAGATCAACGGTGGCTTCTGCAAGAAGCTGCTTGCGCTGATCGACGGTGGAAAGCTCGATCTTTGGCAGTGCGGAATAAATGATGTTGTCAAAGCCGAGCAGGGAAATATCCTCGGGGATAGAGATGCCGTATTCGTCTGCTGCCTGCAATACGCCGAGCGCCATGGAATCGGTCGAGGCGAAGATCGCAGTGGCGGAACAGCCGTTTGCGAACAGCTTCCGGCTGAGTGCACAGCCGATGTCGATCGAGGAGCAACCATGCGGATTGTCGATGACCTGCGGGGTGATACCTGCTTTTTCCATCATTTCGGTAAAGCCGCGCAGACGAAGCTGGTGCGTCAGGCTGTTGGGGCGGTTGCCCAGATAGACAATGTCACGGTGGCCGAGCTCCAGCAGATGCTCTGCTGCCAGACGGCCGCCTGCCAGATTATCAATGCAGACCGAGTTGACCTCATCGCCGCTGACGAGTGCCGGCGTTCCGAGCAGAACGGCGGGCAGTCGGGGAGCGAGTTTCTGGATCATGGTTCCTGCATCCTGCTGTGAGCTGGCAAGGATGATGCCGTCCACCTGATGACTGATCAGGAAACCGAACAGCTCTTCGGTCACTTTGGCATCATTCTGCCCATTGCACAGGATCACGTTGTAGCCGAGGCTGCGTGCGTGCGTTTCGATGCCGAGAGAGAGTTCGGCATAGAACGGATTGGTCATCTCGGGAACGATCAGGCCGATGACGTTGGTTTTGTTGCAGATCAGACTGCGTGCGAGTGCATTGACACGGTAGCCCTCCCGTCGGCAGATTTCCAGGATCCGCTGGCGGGTTTGCTCGCTCAGTTCAGGCGAATTGCTGAGTGCGCGGGAGACGGTAGAAGTCGAAACACCGGCAATGCGGGCGATATCTTTGATGGTAATGTGCTGTCGCATAGATGCCGCTTCCTTCCCATAGTAGTTTTAATAAGAATATAATACCGTATTTGCCGGGGAAAGACAAGGATAACGGCAGAAGGCGGGAAAAATATCAGATATGTTCCGGGTGCCGAAGCGGTTCCGGATGGACTCAGGCGTAAAATTCCTTGATATAGTCGAGGACAGCCTGTTCGGGACCCTGCAGCGGACCGGGGGTTTCCATTTTGAGCGAAACGGCTGCGGTAGCGAACAGCAGCGCGTCCGGGATGGAAACGCCCATCATGCGCTTGGCAAGATAAGCACCGAAGGTGGTATCGCCGCGTCCGGTACGGCCGGACAGATTGCGTGCCTTGACCGGGCAGGTATAATAGTCCTTGCCGTCATAGACCAGCATTTCGCTGTTGTGCGAGATCAGGATCTCCTTTGCGCCCCATTCATAAAGCTGCTTGGCGGCAGCGCGGCGGTCGGTCAGACCGGTGAGGATCTCGGCTTCTGCCGCATCGGTTTTGAGAAAATCAAAATAGGGGAGATAGGTCAGCTTGTCTTTCCAGTCGTGGAAATTCATCAGGCCGTTTTCGTTGTGCCGGAGAAATCCCTGAATATCTGCGGATACCTTGCCTTTTTTGGAAAGCGCGGGGATCAGCTCGTTGGGGAAATCGCCGTACAGCAGACCGGCCAGATGATACAGGCCGCAGTCCACATCGGGGATCTGATCGGGAGTGATTGCATCCGACTGTGCCAGGCATTCGGCCTTGCGGCGTTCACGGTCGGCGGTGAAGTAGGTGTTCTGCATCAGGGTGGTGCATTGGGCGGGCAGCACGGCGATATGGTCGCTGTCCAGATGAAATGCATCCAGTACATCGGTATCGTCCGGATGGATCTTGACTGAAGCGAAAAGGTTTGCGGAAGCGGCTGCGGCAGCGTATGCACAGAAGAATACAGCGCCGCCGATTTCGCGGACTTCCTGACCGGTATAGTCGATATTGATGTCCCGCGTGGCGGGTCCGATCAGCATAAGATCATATTTCATACGAATCCTTCTTTCTCATTTCTACGGAAACGTTTGCGTTGATTACAGTATACGGGAATATGGAGAGAAAAGCAACTGTGCATAATTAACGAAAACACCTGGATGTAAATTGTGAATATCATAAAACTTTGATAGGAGAATGTGATTTTTTATTGACATAGCCGGGAGATAGTGGTACGGTTGAATCAGGAAATGAAAACGTTTGCGTAAAACGTGATGCAAATGAAAATGCAGGAGTAAAGAAAAAAGGGAAGAGAGAGGAGTTGTTATGATACAAGCTGTTTTCTTCGATATTGGAGGAACCGTACATACACAGGACGCTACCCCGGAGAGTGACCGCGATTATATCCGCCGACTGTGGTGCTTCCTTCATATGAATCATATTTACACAGCAGAAACGCCGGAGCAGCTTCTGGAGCACATCAATGCAGGCGCCAAAGCATACAAGGCCTATACCGAACAGGAACTGATCGAGCTGCCGCCGGATGTGATCTGGCAGAAGTTCTTCCTGAAGGACTTTGACATTCCGGCAGAAAAACTTGCGGGACTGGGCGAGGAGCTCTGCTACATGTTCGACCGATACCGCAAGCACATCGTCAAACGCGAGGGGCTGAAGGAAACGCTGGAGGCTCTCAGGCAGCGCGGGTATCGGCTGGGTGTAATCTCCAACATTATGAGCACGACCTTCGTACCGCGCATTCTGGAGGAACACGGCATAGCGCAGTATTTTGAAACGATTACGATGAGCAGCGTCTGCGGCATCCGCAAACCGCGGCCGGAGATTTTCGAGATCGCGCTGAACGAAATGAGAATCGGGAAAGAACAGGCGGCCTACGTCGGAGATACCATCTCCCGCGATGTGCGCGGTGTGCGGAACGCCGGATGGCCGCTGATGATTCAGATCGATAACCCTCGCATTTATCACAAGGACGAAAAGTACCGCGGCATGGGGTATGAGCCGGATGTCAAGATCGGCTCGCTGCCCGAAGTGGTGACCGCGGTGGAACAATACAATCGGAATTTGAAGGAGGGGCAAAACTGAAATGAAACCAAAAGATCAGAACTACTCCAAATCCAGAAGGTTAAAGAACCAGATCAAGGCGGTTGTCACCAACCCGTATAACCTGATCGTGCTGATTGCGATCGTGCTGCTGACCTACTTGATCGTTTTTCCTCTGCTGGATATGATTTCGACCTCGTTTACGCTGGCACAGAAGGATGCACGACTGGCGGGCGGCACAGCGGGATCGTTCACACTGTATTACTGGCAGCGCCTGCTCGGCAGTGCACTGACCAAGCAGATGCTGCTCCAGCCGCTGCTCAATTCGCTGCTGATCGGTGTCTGCGTATCGTTCTTCGCTATCCTGATCGGATCGGTTCTTGCATGGCTGATGGTCCGCACGGATCTTCCCTTCAAGCCGTTCTTCTCGCTGGCAGTTATCATTCCTTATATGATCCCGAGCTGGTGTAAGTCGCAGGCTTGGCTGACCATGTTCAAGACCGAACGCATCGGCGGTGCGCCAGGCTTCCTGATGAGTCTTGGCATCAATATTCCCGACTGGCTGGCATACGGCCCGGTCGCGATCATCACCGTGCTTTCGCTTCATTATTACGCATATGCGTATCTGCTGGTTTCCGCAGCACTGAACTCCATCAACTCCGAGCTGGAGGAGATGGGCGAGATCCAGGGCGCCGGCAAGGCAACCATTCTCCGCAAGATCACCTTCCCGCTGGTACTGCCGGCTATGCTTTCCGCCGTTATCCTGACCTTCTCCAAGGCGATCGGCACCTTCGGCGTTATCAACTACTTGGGCTCCAAGGTCAATTTCGTGACCCTGTCCAGCCAGCTGTACATGAACAGCAAGTCCCAGAATACCCAGACCGCGTTTGCCATGGCACTCATCATGATCTGCATCGCTTCGATCTCGGTATTTGTCAACCAGAAGCTGATCGGCTCGCGCAAGTCCTACGCCACCATCGGCGGCAAGGGCGGCCGTTCCACCCCGATCCGTCTGGGCAAGCATAAGCTGCTGATCACGGCCGTGCTGTTCCTGTTCTTCGTTTTCGGCATCATCATGCCGATCGCACTGCTGATCCTCGAGTCCTTTATGCTCCGTGAGGGTGACTACTCGCTGTCCAACCTGACGCTGCACTACTGGATCGGCAATCCGATCGCAACGGTAATGGAAGGTCAGCCGGGTATCTTCAAGAATGCTAACTTTATCAATTCGCTGATCAATTCCCTCAAGCTGACGTTTGTAAACGGTGTATTCGGCACCATCTTCGGTCAGATCATCGGTTATATCTGCGCCAAGGGCCGCGGCAAGCTGCACGGCAAGGTTGTTGAGCAGCTGGTATTCATCCCGTACCTGATCCCGTCCATCGCATTCGGCGGTATCTTCCTGTCGATGTTCTCCGCTCCGCAGCAGCTGTTCGGCGTAACGCTGGTTCCGTCCCTGTACGGCACGTTCGCACTGCTGACCATCACCTCTGTAGTAAAGCATCTGCCGTTCGCTTCCCGCGCCGGCACCTCCAATATGCTGCAGATTGGCGGCGAGCTGGAGGAAGCAGCCGAGATTGCAGGCGCAGGCTTCTTCAAGCGCTTTATCCGCATTGTATTCCCGCTTTCCAAGGGCGGCTTCATTTCGGGCTTCATGCTGATCTTCGTTTCTATTATGAAGGAACTCGATCTGATCATCCTGCTGATGACCCCGAAAACCTCCACGCTGCCGTATTTGGCATTCCAGTATCAGAACAGTAACTCTCCGCAGGCTTCTGACTGCGTGGCAATCGTCATGTTCTCCATCGTATTCCTGGTATACGCACTGGCGAATATCTTTGGCGACGCAGATCTGGCGAAGAGCATGGGCGGTTGATCCGCATGGTATAACCGGAAAAAAGGAGTTTGGAAAATGAGCAAAATTGAACTGAAGCATATTGATAAATTCTACGGTAAGAACCACATTCTGAAGGATGTAAACCTCACGATTGAAGACGGTGACTTTATGACGCTGCTCGGCCCGTCCGGCTGCGGCAAAACCACCACGCTGCGTGTAGTATCCGGCTTGGAGAAGCCGCAGAACGGCACCATTCACATGGACGGCAAGGAAATCGTCAACGCTGCGGAGGCTCATTTCGCGCCTCCGAGCGAACGTGACCTCAACCTGGTATTCCAGTCCTACGCATTGTGGCCGCATATGACGGTGCGCGAGAACATCGCGTTCGGTCTGAATATCCAGAAGCTGCCCAAGGATGAGGTAGATCGCCGCATCAAGGATGCCCTTGGGCGAATGCAGATCGGCCAGTATGTAGACCGTTACCCGTCCGAGCTGTCCGGCGGCCAGCAGCAGCGCGTTGCAATCGCCCGCGCTATCGCTTCCGAGCCGCATCTGCTGCTGATGGATGAGCCGCTGTCCAACCTGGATGCAAAGCTCCGCGTGGATATGCGCAGCGAGCTCAAGCGTCTGCACACCGAAACCGGCACGACGATGATCTACGTTACCCACGATCAGGTCGAGGCGCTGACCATGTCCACCAAGATCGCGATTTTCCGCGAAGGCATCATCATTCAGGTGGCACATCCGCTGGAGCTGTACAACAACCCCGCCAATCTGTATGTGGCAGACTTTATCGGCAACCCGCGCATCAACTTTGTTGACGGCAAGGCAGAGGTTTCCGCTTCCGGTCTGACAGTAAACAGCGTGCTGGGCCGGATGACATTCCCGGCCGATCATCTCAAGGACGAGAATATGCCGCGGGAAGCATCGTTCGATGCAGTGCTCGGCATTCGTCCGGAGCAGATTGCCATCAACACCTCGCGTCAGTCCCCGTCCGACATCGAAGCGCATATCTACACCTCGATGCCTGCCGGCTCCGAGACTCTGGTCACCGTCAAGGTCGGCGGCGTGAGCATGGTCATCAAGGCACTCGGCATTACGCATTACAGCCCGGATCAGGTGGTTTATCTGTCGATCGACACCACCAAGATCAACGTATTTGATAAGAAAACCGAAAACCTCATCAAGTATTCGGTTGAATAAGCACCATACCAGCAATTCACACTTTCACAAGAAACGAAGAGAGGAAACTGAAGGAGGAAAAACAAATGTTACAGCACAAGCGCACTTTAGCAGGTATTCTGGCAGCAACGATGATGTTCTCGCTGACCGCGTGCGGCGGAGGCGGAGCGACGACGGATCCGGGCAGCGATGCCGCGCAGGATCCGAATGAGGCAGCGGCAGCGGGCACGCTCCAGCTGAGCGAGTGGGAAGAGTCCTCCGGTATCTTCAACACGGATGAGACCGATGAGGAACTGTACGAGAAGGCGAAGGAAGAGGGCAAGGTAACCATCTATTCGATTTCCTCCCGTATCACCAAGGTCGCCAATGCCTTTATGGAGAAGTATCCCGGCGTTGAAGTAGAGCCGTTCGATATTTCCACCAACGAGCTGCTGGAAAAGGTTACCCGTGAGTATGATGCCGGTCAGCACGTTGCCGATGTGGTGCATATCAAGGATCAGGACGGTACGCTGTACAACGAGTATATTCTGCCGCGCAAGTTCTATAACTACAAGCCGGCAGATATCCTGTCGCACATTGATGAAAAGTACACCAAGACGCAGACCCCGATGTATGTCGAGCTGACGCAGCTGTTCTACAACAGTGAAGCCTATCCGGACGGTTCTCCGGTGACGAATATCTGGCAGCTGACCGAGCCGGACTGGAAGGGCCGTGTCATGATGCAGAACCCGCTGGATAATCTGGCATGGGGCTCCTGGATCACCGGTTTCTGCGTAGGCGATGTTCCGGATGAGCTGGCTGCTTCCTACAAGGAGCTGTACGGTAAAGAGCTGACGCTGTCCGACGGCTGCGAGAACGCAGGCTATGAGTTCCTCAAGCGTCTGCATGACAACGAACCCATCTTCACCTCTTCTTCTGACGAGATCGCGGAAGCTGTAGGTACCAAGGGTCAGACCAATCCGCCGATTGGCTTCTGCGCTTCCTCCAAGCTGCGTAAGAACGAGGATAACAACTGGTGCCTCGCTCCGGTAAACCTCGAGCCGACCACTGGTATCCCGCAGATCAACACCCTGTACGTTGTCGGCGAGTGCGAGCATCCGAATGCTGCCAAGCTGCTGGTCCGCTTCATGATGGGCGGCGCAGACGGCGATGTATCCGGCTACAAGTACTTCAATACGCTGGGCGGCTGGCCGGTACGCGATGATATCGAACCGGCTGAGGGTTCCACCCCGTACAGCGATCTGCACGTTTCTGATTTCAACGTTACCGATATCTATGAGAACATCAACCCGGTTCGTGATTTCTGGACGCTGCTTGGCTAAGACGTAATCAAAAGAGAAAACGATACGGACGCGGCAGGCTGAAAAGCCTGCCGCGGATAGTAAAAGCGGAAGGAGCATACAGAATGGCTTTATTCGTAACCAAGGAAGGCAAGCGCAAGAGTCCGATGGCAGTTACCTGCTTTTTCGTGGATCTGCTGTTCTGTCTGGTATTCGGCGGTATGTATGCACTGCTGACCGGCGTACTGCATGACAATCTGCCTCTCGGCGGAGGCATGGCAGAGAACTGGATCCACTGCGGTCTGATCTCTGTGGTGGGTACTGCGGTCTGCTGCATCCTGTTTCTGCTGCCGGATAAGCGGATCGTGCCTTACAGCTTTGCGAGCCTGCCGGTTATCACGATCATGTGCGTGGTCGCAGCGTTCCAGCTGGAGCCTGCTGCCCGGAATATGATGCTGTATGTGACCTTCCTGTATACCTTGATGCCGATCCTTGTCGGCAACGCGGTATCGTGGACGCTGTATTTCAAGCTGTACAAAAAACCGATGCCGCGCCGCCTGTAAAGGGGAGCAGTATGGAAAAACTGACAAAAGAGTGCGTGCTGCAATCTGCGGCACGGTTGGAGCAGGAATCGCAGGATGCGGTGATGCGGGATATTCCTCAGTTTTTTGAGGCGGAGATCGTGACCCGGTTTGCGGGTGCGGTGCCGCAGAAGAAAGAACTGAATCCGCTGGTGTTCAACATGGAGCGGGGCATATGTCTTGCCGAAACAGTAGATTTTCTCCGGGAATGCCCGGCGCTGCGGCCATATGACCTGATCCTGGCCAATGAGCTGGATAGCGGCTGTGCCCGGTCGGGCGAGCGGGATACTGCCGCAGAGATCGCCCGTGCGCTGGGAATGCAGTATGTGTTCGGGCTGGAGTTTGTCGAGCTGAAGGACGCTGCACACGGGTTTCACGGCAATGCAATCTTTTCGCGCTGGCCGATCCTGTGGGCAGAGGTGCTCCGTCTGCCGGAGCAGTATAACTGGTATCATGACCGACAGAAGCGCATCGGCGGCCGCAATGCGGTTTTTGCAAAGCTTGATGTGCAGGGACAGGAGGTCGGCGCGGTATCCATCCATCTGGAAAACCGGACGAGCGGCGCGGGCCGCCTGCAGCAGATGAAAGCTGTACTGCAGGAGGTTGAGCGTGTATTTCCGGGGATTCCCGTTGTGCTGGGCGGCGATCTCAATACCAATACCTTTGACGGACGCGATAAGGCGGTGATTCGTCATCTGTGTGACGAGCCGGAGGAACTGGCTGCGGCGATCGAAATGATCGACCTGTATGAACCGCTTCTGCAGGACTGCACCGCAGCAGGCTATGCATGGCGGGCGGCTTCGGGCGGTGCGGACTGCACACGGCGCAAACCGCTGCCGGAGGGCGGCTGCCTGCATATGAAGCTGGATTGGTTGCTGCCGCGCGGCTTTACCGTGCACTGCAGCAGTGTGATTTCTACACTGACGGCAGACTGCGGCTTTGCTGCGCAGGACAGTGCGCTGGCCCGGTATACACAGCCGGAGCTGAGCGATCACAATGTGGTTCGTGCCTCCCTTGCACTGCCGCAGAAGGAGGAGTAAACGTGATTAACACTATATTATTTGATATGGGAGGAACGCTCGAGGATATCTGGTATAATGATCAGACGATTCACTCGGTTACCGGAGAGTTGCGGACGTTCCTCAATGAACATGATTTGGGTACAGGCTGTAATGACATTACCTTCTGGAACAAGCTGAACAGCGGTATCCGTACCTACAAACAATGGAGCGAATCCAACGAACTGGAGAAAAAACCGGAGGAAATCTGGCCGGAGTATTATATGGCGGACTTCAATCTGGACCGTGAAAAACTGCAGGAGGTAGCGGAACGGCTGGCCGGCATGTGGGAAGTGACCTATTATCACCGCGAGCTTCGTCCGAAGGTCAAGGAGACTCTGGAGGAACTGAAAAAACGCGGGTATCATCTGGGCGTCATCTCCAACACGGCATCGCTTTATTCGGTGTTCGATGTGCTGGAGCAGTACGGAATCCGCGATTATTTTGAAGATGTTACCTTGTCCAGCGTGACCGGATACCGGAAACCGCATCCGTCTATTTTCCAGATCTCGCTGCGCCAGATGCAGGCGAAGCCGGAGGAATGTGCCTATGTGGGCGATACGATCTCGCGTGATATCATCGGTGCAAAGCGAATGCATTTCGGTGCCGCGATCCAGATCCAGTCGTTCCTGTCGGCGCAGAAGGATGCCGGTGTAGATGCTGCTTACCAGCCGGATCATATCATTCGGGAATTGCCGGAGCTGGTGGATTATCTGGAGGAGCGAAATCGAGCAGAGCGCTTGACGATGCAATAAGAAAAAGAACGTAACCGTAACAATCTCTCTCTCTTTTTCTGACCGTACCCTGCCATTGCAGGGTGCGGTCAAATATTTTAGACAGGAGGGAAACGAAAATGGGGAAAATTACAGTGGTGGATATCGTGCTGCGGCTGCTGGGTGCAGTGATCGTCGGGTTTGCCGTCGGCGCGCAGCGCGCACGGACCTCGCATCCGGCGGGAATCCGCACACATATTCTGGTAGCACTCGGCTCGTGTGTGGTCATGGTGACAAGCTGCATCCTGTATGAGCAGACGATCGCAGTATTTGGGACAACGCCCTCTGACCCGGCGCGACTGGGCGCACAGGTCATCAACGGCATCGGTTTTCTGGGTGCCGGTGCGATCCTGCGTGAGGGATTTACCGTTCGCGGACTGACAACGGCGGCCAGTGTCTGGGTCGTTGCCTGTCTCGGTCTGTCGGTCGGCATGGGATACTATGTGCTCACGGCGGTCGGTACGGTGATTGCCTTTGTAACACTGGTGGCGTTTGACGGGATTCAGGAAAAAATCCGCGCCAGAAGCCGCTCGGAACTGGATCTGCAGATCGAATGTGACCATATGGGCGACATCATGGTGGAACTGTCGCATCTGGCAGAACGGCATTTCGCGAAGCTGCTTGATCTGTCCTTCAGCAGAACTCCGCATAACACCTATATCATCAGCTTCCGTGCAAGCTTTCCACCGAACGGATATGAGTCCGCGCAGAATGCATTCCGCCAGGAGCTGGCAGGTGTTTCCGGCATGATCCGCATGGAAAATCATAATGACCATATCTAAGGCAACACCGCATAATTAGAGCAGCGGCTTTTTTCGCAGGCTCCGGTCGCGCTGCCGCGGCGCTTGGCGGAAATTTTGTGCCCTGACCTTGCTGTGCTTTTATGTTAATACATCAGGTATTGCTGTAAGATCACGCCTCGTCCGTGCAGAAAAATTTGCTTGCAGTATTATGCGGTATTGTCCTATTTCTTCCCGAGGGGAACAGCAGCACCCGAATCAGTGGCATGGTCGGTGCTGCTGTTTCCTTTTACCCGCAATCATACACCGTCGGGAAAACCACAGCAGTTCCCGCGGTCATTTCTCAGACAAAGGAGTCGGTACAGTATGAACCCGGTTTTTGTTATCGGACATCGTAATCCGGATACAGATTCGATCTGCTCTGCGATCTGTTATGCAGAGCTTAAGCACAGGCTGACCGGAGAACCATATATCCCCTGCCGGGCAGGCCATGTCAATACAGAGACCAAATTTGTCCTTGAGCGCTTCGGCGTAAAAGCGCCGCGTTATATCAAGTCGTTTGAGCCGTGTCTGAGCGATGTGCAGTACCGCAGGATCCCCGGTATTGATGAGGAGATGTCGCTGCACCGTGCATGGAATTACATGAACGAAAATGATATTCAGACGCTGGCCGTTGTCGATGAGGAGCGTCATCTTAAAGGACTGCTGACGCTGAGTGATATCGCGCGCTTCTATATGGAGGATAAGGACGCGAACGCATTGGCGGAGGCCGGCACAAGCTATCGCAACCTGGTGGATGTACTGGATGGTACGCTGATTGTCGGTGATAGCGAAAAGCGGTTTGAGCAGGGCAGCGTGGTGGTTGCGGCAGCCAATCCGGATGTTCTGGAGGATTATATCGGGCCGCGAGACATGGTCATTCTCGGCAATCGCTATGAGAGTCAGCTCTGCGCCATTGAGATGAACGCGGGCTGCATTATTATCGGGCTCGGCGCGAAAGTCTCGCGTACCATCCGCAAGCTGGCAAGTGAAAATCAGGTATCCATCATCGCAACGCCGCTGACGACATACAGCTGCGCCAAGGTGGTCAGTCAGGCTGTGCCGGTGCGCCATGTCATGCGCCGCAGGGGACTGATCACCTTTGAACCCGATGACGTGGTAGAGGATGTAAAGCGCGCAGTATCCAAAAAGCGTATGCGCTACTATCCGCTGCTGGATGAGCAGGGACGGTATATCGGAATGTTTTCTCAGCGCAATCTGCTGGATCTGGAGCGTCCGTCGGTCATTCTGGTCGATCACAACGAGCGGGATCAGGCGGCAGATGGTATTCGTTCGACCAATATCATTGAGATCATCGATCATCACCGCATTGATTCGGTTGAAACGAGCGGGCCGATCTATTTCCGAAATCAGCCGCTCGGCTGTACCGCGACTATTATCACAGGAATGTATCATGAGCATAATGTGCCGATCGAACCGAAAATCGCGGGTCTGCTGTGCTCTGCGATTCTGTCGGATACACTGATGTTCCGTTCTCCGACCTGTACGCCGCTCGACCGCGCCGCTGCAGAGGAGCTGGCGCAAATCGCAGGTCTGGACATCAGAGAGTATGCAACGGAGATGTTCCGCTCCAGCTCGCGCCTGCGCGACCGTTCAATGGATGAACTGTTCCACATGGATTTCAAGTATTTTCAGGTACAGAATAAAAAAATCGCCATTTCGCAGATCACGAGTGTCAGCGAGAATGAGCTGAACGGCATCCGGGATAAAATGCTGGGCTATATGGAGGACTATCTCAAGACGAGCGGACTGTCCATGCAGTTTGTCATGCTGACCAATATCATCGAGGAAAAGACCGAACTGCTTTATGTCGGCAGGGGTGCAAAGAATCTGGTGCATACCGCGTTCCGCAAGGAATGTGGAGAGCATTCGGTCGTGCTGCCGGGTGTAGTCAGCCGCAAAAAGCAGATGGTAACGCCGTTGCTCAGCGCAATGGAGGAGGAAGGGACCATGTAAGGCGGAAGTGCCTTGTGCTGCGTGCAGGCGCAGTTCGTGCGATACAGAACGAATACCCCCGTTCTGCACAATCTGTGCAGAATGGGGGTATTTACGCTCTGCGGAAGGGAAAAAACAGTTCGGAGAGGGTGCATCGAAATAAAAATTTTCATAAATACGGATATTTAGAACTTAATATATAATAATATGGAGATAACTAAATACACAAACGTTTGCGAATGTACAAATTACACAAAAATAAACAAAATACTTCTTACAATGTGAGGGATGAAACTTTGCCTGATTCGGTGTTATACTGTATATATACCAAGGAGCGCAGGGTGCAAAACGACCATCAGCGCAAACGTGTGCGTAAACGGTTTCCGCAGGAAATGAGGAGGAGCAGAACATGACAGAAACGATTGCATATCTTCGCGAATTTCACTTTGCATCGGTCGTGCTGCGGCTCGCTCTGGCTATGCTGCTCGGCGGCTGCATCGGTCTGGAGCGAGAACGAAAACGCCGTCCGGCGGGCTTCCGTACATATATGCTGGTGTGTCTGGGTGCAACGCTGACCGTGCTGCTCAGCCTGTACGAATTTACCATGGTGACAGGGCCGTGGTCGGATATTTGCGCAGAGATCGGCATAAAAACCGACGTTTCCCGTTTCGGCGCACAGGTCATCAATGGCATCGGCTTTCTCGGCGCAGGCACGATTCTGGTCACCGGCCGTCAGCAGGTCAAGGGACTGACTACCGCCGCCGGCTTGTGGGCTTCGGCGTGTACCGGCCTTGCGGTCGGCGCGGGATTTTACGAGTGCGTACTGATCGCGTTTGCTATGATCTTTCTGAGCATCCGCCTGTTCCCGATCGTGGATGCATACATTCAGGAAAACGCACGCGATATCAATCTGTATCTGGAGTTTAACTCAATGGATGATGTCAGCACGATCATCAATCAGCTGAAGGCGCAGAATGTGCAGATCTATGACATTGACATCGAGCGCAACCGGAGCGGTGAGCAGCTGCATCCAAGCTCGATCTTTTCGATTCGTCTGAATGAAAAAATACCGCATACGCAGCTGCTGTCCGAACTGGCCGGTCTGGATTGTCTGTGTGTAATCGAAGAGCTGTAACGGGAGGGAAGCAATATGTTATCTGTTTTTGACGGTCTGCGCAGCGTTACCACGCTCTCCGTATTTGTGCGTCTCGCCTGTGCATTTATCTGCGGCGGCATCATCGGCATCGAGCGCTCGTACAAGCGCCGTCCGGCAGGCTTCCGCACGCATATCCTCATCTGCATCGGTGCAGCGATCACCACGCTGACCAGTCAGTATCTGTATCTGAATATGCATTATTTCACTGATATGGCGCGTCTGGGCGCGCAGGTTGTTGCCGGAATCGGCTTCATCGGTGCCGGTACGATCATCGTCACCAAGCGGCAGAATGTGAAGGGACTGACAACGGCGGCCGGACTGTGGACCTCGGCTATCATCGGTCTGGCGTTCGGCGGCGGCTTTTATGAGGGCGGCATTCTGGCCACCGGCTTTATCATGCTGGCAGAGCAGGTGTTCTCGCGGCTGGAGTACCGTGTGCTGGAGCACGTTCCCGAGATCAATGTGTATATGGAATATGAGGATAAAACGTGTCTGGACGATGTGCTGCAGCTGTACCGCAGATGTGATGTCAAAGTGCTGAATATCCAGATCACCCGTGCGGCGGAAAACGGTGAGCACAATGCCTGTGCCATCTTCACGCTGCGCCTGCCGCGCAGCTGCACGGTAAACCGTCTGATGACACTGGTCGGCGAGCGTAAAGGCATCGTGTCGGTCGAGGAACTGTAAAACAGAACAAATCTATTGCATTTCATCCTTTCAGGCAACACCGCATAATGAGACAAAAGGCGACTTGCGAGCAGGTTTTGCGTGCTGACGAGGCTTGGTTCTGTGGTAATACTTGAGGTATTACCATGAAAGCGCAGCAAAGTCAGGGCGCAGAATTTCAGCAAAGCGTCGCAGCAGCGCGACCGGAGTCTGCGCAAGAAGCTGTGGTTCTCATTATGCGGTGTTGTCTTAACAGACCGTAAACCTTTTAACGCGCACTGGCGCGCGAATTGTATAAATTGAAGGAATATGACATTTTGACAGACTGAGACGCACATCTTGCGATGTGCGTCTTTTTGCGTATTTGCACGGTTACAGCTCCGGCACATCTGTATCTATGAACGGTACATCGGTTTTGCATACCGCATCAATCGCTTTGGACATATGCTGGATACGGTACTGCCGCGGTGACGTACCGACCTTCTTAACGAACAGGTTGATCAGACTGCCGCTGGTCGAGTAGCCGACCTCCTCGGCGATTTCCGCAATCGGCTTCTGCGTGCGCACGAGCAGAACCTTCGCACGCTCAATGCGCGAGTTGATGACATAATCGGCAGGGGAGAAGCCGGTGCGGCGCTTGAACATATGCGCGAAATAGGACGCACTCAGGCACACGGTGGACGCCAGATCCTCCACGGAAATCGGCTGACCGATATGCGAGCGGATGTACTGGATTGCCTGCTCGACCGGCGTATCCGCTGACTGCTCGGCGGCACTCGGTGAGAGCAGCAGGTCAAACATGCGGTAGATGCGTGCCGAGCGCTGCATGTCAGTCTCTACACCGTTCTCATCGTAAAAGCGCACCATGTCGTACAGCAGATTGCCGATCAGCGTGTTGTTATCGCGGCGGATGAGCCAGCCGTGCCGGTCGGTGATGCGGCGGCACAGCTCACGCGCGTTCGAGCCTTCAAAGTGCATGTACACGAACTCCAGTCCGTCCTCGGCGTGGTAGTAGTGCGGCTCAATGCAGTCGAGCAGCAGTATGTCACCGGCCTCGGCGACATTGAACTCACCGCGGTACTCCACGCGGAAGCGTCCCTTGCGGATGTAGGCGATGAGAAGCGGCGGATAACTGTCGCGCTTCATAAAATAGTTGGCGGTGCAGTAGTAGTGACCGCACCATGTCGGGTAAAACAGCAGTTCTCTCGCGGTCTGCGACGGCGTAAACGGAAAACAAACCGACTCACTTCGGATGCCGGGATCAACACTTTGCATAGACTCTTCTCCTTCCTTATTTTGCACTCATAGAATCCATGAACGAAATAGCAGGATTGATGAACTGGTTTTCTGTGTTTTTTCACAGAAAGCAGGATTGATGAACTTTGCAGCAGAAACGCTTATTGAATATATCCATAAAATATTTTATACTTAGGCCAGAAGTTAGGAAATGGATACAATAAACAAAGATAAATCGAATTTGTTGTATGTATTTCACAAAACATCAAAATTAGCAGTACAAAAACAGAATCAAACACTTTTTTGCAAATCAAAGAAAGAAGGAAAACATTATGTTTATCGGTGAAAAGAAAATTGCTCGTCCGTTCCGTTGGGGTATCGTAGGCGGCGGCCGCACTTCCGGCGTTGGCTACAAGCATCGTCTGGGTGCTATGCGAGACAACACCTCGTTCGTACTCAAGGCTGCAGCGTTCGACCTGGACTTCGCCCGCTGCGTAGACTTCGGCAAGAACCTGAACATGGATGAGGAACGCCTCTATCCGGATTACAAGACCATGTTCGCTGAGGAAGCAAAGCGCGAGGACGGCATCGAGGCTGTTGATATCGCAACCCCGAACTTCCAGCACTTTGAGGTCTGCAAGGCAGCTCTGGAAGCCGGCCTGCATGTAATCTGTGAGAAGCCGCTGTTCTTCAAGGTTGAGGAAGGCGAGGAGATCAAGAAGCTGGCTGAGGAAAAGGGCAAGATCGTTTGCGTAACCTACGGCTTCTCCGGTTTCGACCTGCTGAGCCAGATGCGTTCCATGGTCCTGAACGGTGACATCGGTGAGGTTACTATGGTAGACCTCCGCTACGCACATGGCTTCGCTTGCGATCCGACCGGCGATAAGCAGGCTGAGGGTCAGAAGTGGCGTGTTGATCCGGCAAAGTCCGGCCCGTCCTTCGTACTTGGCGACCTGTCCACCCACACCTTCTACATGTCCGAGCTGATCTGCCCGCAGCTGAAGCTGAAGCAGCTGCTGTGCGACCGCCAGAGCTTCATCAAGTCCCGCGCACCGCTGGAGGACAATGCTTACGTCCTGATGCGTTATGAGAACGGCGCAGTTGGCCGTATGTGGGCATCCGCAGTTAACGCAGGTGACATGAGCAGCCAGCACATCCGCATTGTCGGCACCAAGGCTTCCCTCGAGTGGAACGACATGCATCCGGATGAGCTGTACTACGAAGTACAGGGTCAGCCGCGTCAGACTCTGGTTCGTGCAATGGATTACCTGAATCCGGAAGCTCTCGAGTACGAGCGCCTGGGTGCTCTGCACTACACCGGCCTGATCGAGTCCTGGAGCAACCTGTACACCCGTTTTGCTATCGCAATGGATGCAAAGAACCGCGGCGACGAGGAGACCCTCAAGAATCTGGTTTACCCGGATCTGGAGCACGGCATCGACGGCATCCGCTGGGTAACCAAGTGCGTAGAGTCCGCTGACAAGGGCGGCGTATGGGTGGATTTCAAGTAATTCTCCCAATTTCCATCTAAACTAAGGCAATACCGCATAATTGAACAAGAGCGATTTGCGAATAAATTTTGCGTACTGATGAGGCGCGGTTTCGCAGCAATACTTGCCGTATTGCAAGAAATCGCAACAAAATCAGAATACAAAATTTCCGCAAAGCGCCGCTGCTTTAATTGTGCGGTGTTGCCTAAGATACTCTCTCATTTCTTTTCTCTGTACCGCTGCCTTCCGTAAGGCGGGCAGCGGCAACCTTTTAAGGTGCTTAAAAATTCCCTCCTATATAACATACTCTTGAAATTCTCTCTCTAAAAATCGCTCCAACGATTTCTACTACAACAAAAAAGAAGAAAAGTGAGGTTTTTTATATGAAACTCGCAATTTGCACTGACGTATTCGCTGATCTGTCCTACACGGACATGCTTGACAAGGTAAAGTCCCTCGGTATCGACGCGGTCGAGATGACCGCAGGCGGCTGGGGTGCCCGCAAGCACTGCAACACCGCGGAGCTGCTCGCGGACGAAGGCAAGCGCAAGGAATTCATGGGCGAACTCGAGAAGCGCGGCATGCGCATCTCTGCACTGAACACGTCCTGCAACCCGCTTTGGCCGAGCAAGACCGGCGAGGAATACAAGAAGTCCATGTACGACTGCGCTACGCTGGCAGGTCTGCTGGGCGTCAAGAAGATCGTTGCGATGGCTGGTCTGCCGGCCGGCAACGAAACCGACACCACCCCGAACTGGATCACCTCTACCGTTTCTTGGCCGGATTTCATGGCTCCGGCGTATGAGTACCAGTGGAAGGTAACGATCGAGTTCTGGAACGAATTCATCGCACACTGCAAGAAGTGCGGCATTGAGCACATCGCTATCGAGGAATTCCCGGGCACCATGGTTTGGTCTGCTTCGACTCTGCTCAAGCTGCGTGAGGCTACCGACCCGATGCTCGGCATCAACCTCGACCCGTCCCACATGATGGTTCTGGGTGCTGACCCGATCGCAGCTGCACGTGCTCTGAAGGGCTGCATCTTCCACGTTCACGGCAAGGATGCCCGTATCGAGCGTGGTCTGGCTGACACCGACGGTCTGCTCGAGCCTCGCCCTGTTACCGAGTCCGCTGACCGCGTATGGAACTACGTTGCAGTCGGCTGCGGCAAGGACCTCCAGTGGTGGAAGGAATTCTTCTCCGTTTGCCACATGATGGGCTACGACGGAGACGTTTCCCTCGAGATGGAGGACCTGACCATGACTGTTGATGCAGGTGTCAACACCTCGATCGACGCGCTGCGCCAGACCATCAGCCAGTAATTGGTGCGGCATCACCGAACAATTGCGTCTGCGGCACTTTGCGAAAATTTTGTGCCCTGATGTCGTTCCGACTTTTTGCAATACACAAAGTATCGCTGCAAAGCCGCGCCTAATCAGGACGCAAAATTTGTTCGCAAATTGCTCTTGTCGAATTGTTCCGGTGATACCGTAAAAGAAAAAGATTTTTCATTAAGTCCACAGCATTTTCGCAATTCCAGCACCACCCCCATAGAGAAGAAAGAAAATCAATATGAGAAGAAGAGAAAGGGCAGTGTTTGAACTATGAAAAAGAAGCTTTTAGCAATGACGTTAGTAAGTGCTCTGTGTGCCGGCATGCTGGCAGGCTGCGGCGGCGGTTCGTCCGCATCGACTGGCAGTACGGGCGACAGCGGCTCCAACGCTTCCGGTGATGCCTACAACGTAACCGTTATCGTAAAGCATACGGACGGTCACTTCAACAAGGTTATTGCCGGTGCGCGCGCTTACGGCAGCGAGCACGACAATGTAAACGTCGAAATCCAGTCTCCGACCTCGGCTACCTCGTATGATGAGCAGGTCAACATGATTGAGACGGCACTCGGCAACCCAGGCATTGACGCCGTTGTTATCGCTCCGCAGCAGTCCACCTCTACCGCAACGCTGGTAGATACCGCGACCAAGCCGGTCGTAGCACTCGATACCGACTTCACCTCGGACAAGAAGGCATGCTTCGTTGGCACCGGCAACGAGGACGCAGCGCTGAACGGCGGCAAGGCGGTTGCTGAGGCCTGCAAGGCACTCGGCAAGGACAAGCCGACGGCGGTTATCATCGCAGGCGTACAGGGCGACGAGACCCATGAAGCACGTCTGCGCGGCTACCGCGATGCGATCGAAGCCGCAGGCGGTCAGGTGCTCGAAGTGCAGTACACCGACACCATGCCGGACAAGGCAGCCGCCGCTATGGAGGCGGTTATCCAGAAGTACCCGAACGGCGTAGACGCAGTTCTGTCCATCGCGGATGACATGGCGCTTGCAGCTGCAAAGGTTATCAAGGATTCCGGCAACACCAATTACGCAGATACCGTTCTGTGCGGTTTTGACGGCAACCAGTCTGCCATTGAGGCTGTTATGGACGGCTCTCTGACCATCGACATCGCTCAGATGGGCTACGACATGGGCTACAAGGCTGTTGAAGCAGCAGTTACCGTACTTGAGGGCGGCTCGGTTGAATCCTTCATCGACTCCGGCTCCAAGGTTATCGACTCCTCCAATATCGATGAGTACGTCTCCGACATGAAGTCCAAGGGTCTGTGGGAGTAATTCAAACACACATTTGACAGCATAAACAGTTTATAGACAGGGCGGACGCAGAGTTCGACACATGCGTCCGCCCTAACTATACGCATTTTTGAGAATTAAATTACAAATATGGGAAATTGAAGCGGTTGAGGGACCGCGTGAAAGAGGGGATTCCAATGGTTTGGACTATGGCGACGTTTATCGGTTTTACGATACTTGTTGCAGTCATTTCGTATGTAAAAACAAAGGGCGATGACCAGAGCACCGCAGACGGCTATTTTCTGGCCGGACGCGGACTGCCGGGCTTTGTTATCGCAGGTTCGCTGCTGCTGACCAACCTGTCGGCAGAGCAGCTGGTCGGCACAAATGGCCAGACATGGAGTGTGGGCATGAGCCCGATGGCGTTCGAGATCGTAGCGGCTCCGTGCTGTATCGTGCTGGCGCTGTTTGCGGCGCCGCGTTATCTGAAAAGCGGCATTACCACCATTCCGGAGCTGATCGGTCTGCGCTATGACCGCAGCACAAAGCTGTGGTTCTCCATCGCGTACATCCTGCTGTACATTGTCGTACAGATTCCGGTTATCCTGTACTCCGGTTCGCTGGTATTTGAAAATATCTTCAACGTATCCGGTATTCTGGGCGTAACCAAGTTCCAGGCCGTTATCATTCTGTGTATCATCATCAGTGTCATCGGCTCGATTTACGCCATCTTCGGCGGACTGAAAGCCGTTGCCGTATCGGATACCGTAAACGGCATCGGACTGCTGATCGGCGGCTTCATGATCCCGTTCTTCGCACTGAGCGTGCTCGGCAAAACGGCAGGCGGTGACGGTCTGTCGGTTATCGATGGTATGCGTTTCCTGATCGAAAACCATTCGGATATGCTCAACTCTATCGCTCCGGCGGATTCTCTGCCGCCTGCGGTTCCGTGGCCGACCGTATTTACCGGTCTGTTCTTCCTCGGTCTGCAGTCATGGTGTACGCACCAGTCGTTTATTCAGCGTGTACTTGCTGCAAAAAACCTCAAGGAAGCACAGAAGGGCGCACTCTACTGCGCGTTTCTGAAAATTATTGGTTTTATGTACCTTGCGCTGCCGGGCGTTATCGCGTATGCGCTGTTTGAGCTGCAGGGTGATCAGGTATCCATGATGGACGAAGCGTACCCGCAGCTGGTTTCGCAGGTTGTTCCGGCTCCGCTGATGGGCTTCTTCGCAGCCGTAATGCTCGGTGCGATCCTGTCCTCGTTCAACTCGGTGCTGAACTCGGTAGATACCATGTTCACCATGGATATCTACAAGGAATTCATCGACAAGGACGCTTCCGAGGACAAGCTCGTCAAGGTCGGCAAGAATGTCGGCATCATCTTCGCGGTGCTGACCACCATCGTTGGTCCGCTGATCTACTTCTTCCCGGCAGGTCTCAAGACCTTCCTGGATTCCCTCGTTATGCTGATTGCACTGCCGGTTCTGACGGCCGTATTCGGCGGCTTCTTCTTCAAGCACCTGCCGAAATACAGTGCAAAGGTCATTCTGGTGCTGCATGTGGTCTGCTACGGCTCGTTCCTGCTGTTCCTCAACAGCAAGTTCCATTATCTGTATGCTGTATTCGTTCTGCTGCCGGTTGAGCTGCTGATTATGTTCATTTTCAATCAGCGAAACAAGACAAAGCATCCGGAGGCATGGGTACAGAAGGACATCGGCGCTGTCGATCTTACTCCGTGGAAATATAGATGGGTTGCTACTGCACTGATTCTCATTTGTGTTGCAGTGGTTTACCTTGCGTTCTCGCCGCTCGGCATCGGTACCTGGAGTTATACACAGCCTTTCTAAAATCGAAAGTAAAACGGAGTGCGTTTGCACTCCGTTTCAGTCTGTCAAAAAGCAGCATTTCGACTCTTGTACTTCGTGCGGCAGCACGCATAAAATAGAATTTGCGGAGCAAATTCATAAATTCCGAGATACACAAGGGAAGAAAAATGTGCCTGCAAGGCGCGGCTTTTCTTCGAAATTCGATCGAAAGGCTGCTCGGAAAACGTTAGTGTTTCGACAGACACAAAAGCCCGCACAGTTGCTTTACGCTGTGCGGGCTTTTGCAATTTACTTTTCAGTCGAATCCTCCATCACGAAGCACGCTCGGCCGTTCTCCTTGGCCTGATAGAGCACGCGGTCGGTTTCGGTGAGCAGGTGCTTGATCTCCTGCGGGAAAACAAAGCGGTACGCGCCGATGCTGCAACTGACCGTGACCTGCTCGAGAATACCGGAAATATCGCGCAGGAACTGCGTCAACAGATGTTCCAGTTGGTCCTGCGACAGATCTATATCGAGCATTACGGCAAACTCGTCACCGCCGATACGGCCGACAGAGCCGCAGAAACGAAAGGTGTTCTGTAAATGCTCGGCAAACTGCTTGAGGACCTCATCACCGACAGAATGGCCGTATTTATCGTTGATGTGCTTGAAATAATCCAGATCGCAGACCAGAAACCAGCCGGCTGCTCCGGCGTGGGACTTCTGGCTGCGGAGACAGGTGTGCAGGAACAGCTTGCGGCCCATAATGCCGGTCAGAAAGTCCAGCTCGCCGGTGTACTCACGAAATTTCATGTAGCGGTAGACCATCAGGATGAGGATGAGCAGAATGAAGTTGAGCGCCAGCATGGCAGTCAAAAACTGCACCTGCAGGTGGAGAATATCCCGATGGATGTGCTGTGTGACATCTACGCCGTGCTGCCCGAGCATGTAGTACATACGGCTGGAGAAGTAGACGGTCGAGAGAACCGCCATACAGAAGATAAACGTACTTACGCCCCCCAGCACGAAACCAATCTTTGGAGACCAGTACGGGGTGTTTTCGTATTCATTGACCGCGTTTTTATAGGTCTGGATAAAGGGACTGTGATATAGCTTGTCAATCGCCAGAACGACTGCAGCACAGAACGACAGGATGATAAGGTCGCTTTTTTTAAGTATAAATATTGATGAAATATTAAAACCGAGAGAGGGGAAGAGCAACCCCATCGCAGTATAGACCAGAAGCGCGTGCAGCTTAGGCGCCGCGATCGTAATGAGCAGCTTGCACAGATTCTTTCGTTTGCTTTTACGTGCCAGCTGAAACAGACAGCCGAGCAGAAAACCAAACAACACGCGCGTGCCGACACTCAGCAGTATGCTTCCGATGGGAAAATCACTCCGGAACGGAGAAAAGACCGCGTCTGCAGGCATGACATAGGTCGCGGAAGCCTTATACAGACTGCCAAGACCGAACAGCAGTCCCGCGAGGGAAGACTCGGCCGGGCCAAACAGGCAGGCGATAATGACGATAGGGATATACGCTGTGGTAATAGAAATCGGCGGAATGTGCATATATCCTAAAAATGTAAAGGACATAATGACTTCCACCGCCAGCAAAAGGCTGAATATGTAGTGCTCAAATTTGTGTGTTTCCCAGATTGTATTCATTTTCCGGATTACCTTTATATAGGGCAGTACCGCGACAGATACGGATGCAGAATTTGCTCGCAGACCGCACTTGTTCGATCATGCGGTATTGCCATGAATTTTGCTGATAATTAAAAATATTTAACTATATTATATAGTAAAGGTGCGGAAAATGCAACCGATTTGCTTGTGCAGACAATTTTGAGAATTGCGGAAAAGTTCCGATGGGATGCGTGCTGGAGCGTTTTTCGCTTCTTTTCGTTTATACAGATGATTCGTTCTGGACGCTGTGGCGGTAATCCTTCGGTTTGAGACCGGTGATCTTCTTAAATATGCGTGAGAAATACACAGGATCGTTAATGCCGACCCGCTCGGCAACTTCATAGCTTTTGAGCGCCGTAGTGCGCAGCAGATTTTTTGCGGCTTCGATGCGCACGTTCTGTAGATAAGTCGTCAGCGTTGTGCCGGTCTCGCGCTTAAACAGGCGCGAGAGATAGCTTGAGCTGAGATAGAACTGCTGGGCGAGCTGGTCGAGCGAAAGCTGCTCGCCATAGTGTGCGCTGATGTAGGTCTGTACCGAGGAAACGATATGGTCTGCGCTGGCGGCGCTGCTCTGCGCCATGTCCTGCGTTTGCTGCACGAGGGCGCGGGTGCAGGATTCCATCTCAGCGATGGAGTTGGTCTCCATAATGCGCTTGAGCGAGGAAATGCTGCCGCCCTCGAGCGAATGTCCGGCCATTCCGGGAAACTGCAGCTCCATGCCGAACTGGTGAATATATACGCAGATATTGCGCACGGTATCCGGCGGCAGCTTGCTGCTGTCCGCATAGGCAAAAATGCAGTCGAGCAGCTGCTCTGTGTCGGCGGGATTACGCAGCTCCATCGCAGATTTTAGGGCAGAGAGCATTTCAAAGATTTCGTCAGTCAGCTGCTGCGGGAACGAGCTGAGCTCAGCGAAGTGCGTCACCGGATGGTCGGGCGTGAAGACGGTGAAGCGCACCGCCTGCGCGGCTTCATCGGCGGCATCGGCAAGATTGATGGGATTGTCATTGCAGTTGGAAATGCCGATAAACAGCAGAAAATGTGCCAGACTGCCGACAATATTCACCGCTTCCCTGCATAATGCGGTAATGGGCGCTTCACCGGCGGCACAGATGACCACAAAGCAGTCCTGCGTGCCGCGGGCGATGTAGTAATGCGGGTAGGAGGATAGACAGTCAGACAGAATCTCCTGCGACTGGTTGAGATACTCGCTGTATTCTTCATCGGTCAGCGTTTCCTCGGACAGCGAGGTAATATACAGCTTGAGTACAAAATAGCTGTGCAGGTCCATTTTCAGCTGAGCCAGGCGGTTGAGCACATACAGCTGCGAGCATGCAACACGGTGGACGAGGTCATGCAGCAGCATGCTCTGCTGCAGCTCCATGTTGCGCGCCGAGGTCGTGGAGAGCTTCTCCTGCAGGTCCTGACTGCTGCGGTCTTCCGCTATGGCGGCCTTGGCTTTTTCGATGGCATTGGTCAGGTTTTCTACCGTCATCGGCTTGAGTACAAAATCCACCACATGATACTGGATGGCACGCTGCGCGTAGGCAAAATCCGGATAGCCGGTCAAAATGATGACTTTGATGCCGGGATGGTCGCGGGCGATGATCTCGGCAAGCTCAAGACCGTCCATTCCGGGCATACGGATATCGCTGATAACGATATTCGGCTGAATGACCGGAATCCGCTCGAGCGCCATCATGCCGTCATCTGCCTGTGCGGCAATCTCACAGCCGAGGTCGCCCCAGTGGATGCAGTGTACCAGACCCTTGCGGATGGCGGATTCATTGTCAACGATCATAACTTTCAGCATAGGTCTTTCTCCTTTTCGGGCGGTGCGGTGATGATGGGGAGCGTCAGCACGATGCTCGTGCCGTGTCCGGGTTCGGATTTGATCGACATGCCGTAGGGCTCGCCGTACAGCAGCTGAAAACGGCGCTCGATGTTGTGCAGCGCAACATGTGTGTGGTGCTTGTCGTCGCTGCCGGGCTGGGGGATGGCGGACGGGTCAAAGCCTACGCCGTCATCGTGCACGCGGATGTACACGGCGTCCTCCTCCTCCCAGATGCTGACGCGCACCCAGCCGCCGTGACGCTTAGGCTCGAGTCCGTGTACGATACTGTTTTCTACCAGAGGCTGAATGGTCAGCTTAGGCAGGTAGCAGCCGAGCAGCTTGTCGTCCTCCACATCGACGGTGTACTGCAGCTTTTCCTCAAAGCGTTCCTTTTGCAGGGCGAGATAGTATTTTACAGAATCCAGTTCCTCCTGCAGGGTGATAATCTGCTTGCCGTGGTTGACAACGCTTGCCCGCAGCAGCTGCGCCAGATTCTGCACCGTGGTGCAGATGGCCGGCTGACCGGCTACCATGCAGCGGACATTGATCAGCTCGAGAATATTAAAGATGAAGTGCGGCTGAATCTGGCTCTCCAGCTGATGAATCTCTGCGTCGCGCAGCAGCAGACCGCGCTGATAGACCTCCTGAAACAGGGTGTCCAGCCGGTCGGCCATGTCGTTGAAGGCATGCGAGATAGCGGTCGTTTCGGTGTAGGGCGTTTCATCCATGCGCACGGAAAAATCACCGCTGCCGATACTGCCGATGGTGTGCAGCATTTGCCGCAGAGGACGCAGCAGCAGGATGAGACAGGTGGCAGCCAGCAGCAGAGCCAGGATCAGGATGGCAGCACAGACGAGAAAATACACACGCGTACTCTGGCGCACACCGGCGAGGATTTCGGCGTTTGGAATATAGATATCCACGCGCTCACGGCTTTTGCGGAGTGAGCTGGACGCATGATACCACTTATTCATATCCTCGTTCTCGCGGAACAGGTCGGTCTGCAGAGAGCTGATGCGTTGGCCCTGATCACCGCTGAAAATGACGACAGTGGAAGGGTAAAGCTGGTTCAGCGACAGCGTGGAGAGCAGCTTGTTGATGTTCAGCTCCACGATGATTTTGCCAAGCGGCTGCATGGTGTTGAGGTCAACAAAATCGACGATCATATATGCGTATCCAACGATGGTATAGTGCGTGTACAGCGTGCGTGCGGAGTTGCAGTCCTCGTGCGTCTGGTACATCTGCCGGACGCGCCACGAGGTATTCAAATAGTAGTTGCCGCCGTAGACCGGCACATATTGGTCGTTTTTGATCAGGTAGATGGCGCTGACCACATCGGGGTTGAGCGAATCGCCGAGCGAGAATGCGCGGCTGAAATTCTGCTCCAGCCGGAGAATCTGGATCTGGGTGAGCGGCTCGCTGCTGCTCATCATCTGCTGGGCGGCGCTGTCCGAGGTCAGGTAGTACACACCATCCCGCAGGGTCTCCATCATGCGGTCGGTGCGGTCGGTGAATTCGTTCAGATACATGGAAACCGTCTCACTGGCGGTATGCTGCAGCTGACCGGATACGGTATGGATAAAATAGATGCCGGCGGTGACAACAGGTGCGAATACCAGAACACATATCATCACAACGACCAGCCCGATAAGAGAGATCTTGCGTTTTGCCATACAATACACCTCACGGGAGATTCTGCGAATCATACAAGGGCAGCACCATACAATGGAGCTGCGGAGTTACCCTAAATATACCACAATTCGACCGCTTTGTGTACCATCCGGAGGGGGAGAAGCGACATTAGAAAAAAATATCCTGTTTTGGCGCAAAATAATCCTATGTTTTCAAAGAGGAGTGCAGAGCGTGTGAACGAAAAGCAAAATCGTCATATGTTTTGACCGGTTTACTGCATTGAGGGCAGACTGTTCCTCGGGTATAATAAATACAACAAAACACAGAGCGGTATTTGAATGAGACAAATGCCGTAAGGAGAGAAAGAGGAGGAACCCCACATGAAAACAAAGCGTATCCTCTCCCTGCTGATGGCAGGCGCGCTGCTGACCGGCGCACTGACCGGCTGCGGCGGCAAGAAGGATGATTCTGCACAGAGCGGTGACAGCTCCGGTGTGATCACCATCAACTATCCGACGTTCCAGTGCGGCACGAATACGTCCGCTCCGGTATGCGATGAACTGATTAAGGAATTCAATGAGAAGTACGCAGGCAAGTACGAGATCAAGAAGGAAGACGTTCCGGGCGACCAGAACTACATCGACAAGATCAAGGTACAGCTTGGCACGGGCGATCTCCCGCCGGTTATTTACGGCGGCGGCTACAATCTGCTGGATATGGTCGTTGCCAAGGATCTGGCAGTTGACCTGACCGATGCGGTAAATTCCGATGCAGACTGGAAGGCACTGTATTCCGATACCGCACTGGCTACCAACAGCCGCGACGGCAAGATCTACGCTTCCTCGATGGAAGGTCAGGTTATCGGTTACTTCTACAACAAGGAGCTGTTCAAGCAGGCAGGCATCACCGAGCCGGCTAAGACCTGGGACGAGTTCTTCCAGCAGTGCGACAAGCTGAAGGCAGCCGGCATCACCCCGCTGTCCATGGATACCGCAGATTCTGCGTGGGTAACCCAGCTGTGGATGGGCGCTATGGTTGGCACCGAGTCCGACGCAGGCCTGGAGTTCATGAATACCATGAACCCGACCGACTACAACAAGCCGGAAATGATCGCAGCAGCCGAGAAAATCCAGAAGATGTACCAGAACTACACCACGCAGGATGCAATCGGCGGCAAGTATGAGAATGCTGCAAACAACTTCCTGTCCGGCCAGACTGCAATGCTGGCGAACGGCCCGTGGATGATCGGTGATTTCTCCGATACCTCCATGACAGAGGAAGGCTTCGCTGATAAGGTCGGCGTAGCACTGTTCCCGGGCAACTTCGTATACGATGCACCGATTCAGGGCTACATCGTTACCAAGCAGGACGACCCGAAGGTAGAAGAGGCTGCCATTGAGATGGTCAAGTTCTTTACCTCGGCTGAGGCACAGCAGACCGCAATGGAGATGCAGGGCATGGTTCCGGCCTCCAACACGGTAGAGCTGACCGACACCGCAAAGGACAAGTACCCGCTGCTTGCTGAGTTCCTTGACCTTGCAACCACTGAGGGTGAAAAGCGCTCGGATACTCTGCAGGCTACGATGTACTCCAACCTGCTCGACGTTATGAGCCAGCAGCTCCCGCTGCTCGCTTCGGGTGAGCTGGACGCAAAGGGCTTCTGCCAGACGCTGACGGATGCTGCAGCGAAGAACCAGTAAACTGTTTACCGCAGGGACCCGTCAAAAACGGGTCCCTGTTTTTCTCCTCAACAAGAAAGGAAACCGCTTTATGAAACGTAAAAAGGGCTGGCTGCCGGTGTTCCTGCTTCCGGCTGTCGCATTGTTCCTGCTGATCTATGCTGTTCCGCTGGTGATCGTGTTTGTTTCCTCACTGTTTGATTACCGGCTGACGGGCGATTCGATGACATTCATCGGTCTGCAGAACTATACACAGCTGTTCAGCGATGCGACCTTCCGGCAGGCGTGCGGCCACACGGTCGTCTGGATTCTGATTCACTGTATTATTCATGTCTCCATCGGCGTTATCCTGGCGCTTGTGCTGTACAAAAAGCCGCGCGGCTGGAAATTTGTCCGTACGGCATACATGATCCCGAATATCATCTCCAACGCCGCAATGGGCATGATCTTCCTCAATATTTTCAACCCGCAGTACGGCGTGGTCAATTCCATCCTCAAGGCTGTTGGTCTGGAAAACCTGACGCATAACTGGCTGATGGATACCACAACAGCGTTCCCGTCCGTCACCATGACGTGGCTGCTGTTTGCGGGCTACACCACGACGCTCGTGCTCGCCGAGGCGCTGACCATTGACGATTCGGTGCTCGAAGCGGCCCGAGTGGACGGTGCGACCTCGTTCCAGACCGATATGTTCGTTGTGCTGCCGCTGCTGCGCAAGATCATCGGCACGACCATGGTCATGGCGGCAACCTATATGCTGCAGATGTTCGACCTGATCTACATCACCACCAAGGGCGGCCCCGGCTCAACTACCATGAACCTGCCGCTCATGCTGTACAGCGTGTACAAGAACGAAAACAACTACGGCTACTCGAATGCGATCGGCGTTTGCATCGTCATCGCGGGTGTCGTTTGCATGACGCTCATCAACAAGGCGATGCGCGTCAACGAAGAAGACTACTAAGGAGGCGTTCGACAAATGAAAACCAGCTTCGGTGCAATGACCGGCAGAGAACGCCTGTGCTTTGTGCTCAAATATCTGTTTATGGCGCTGTGCGTGGTTGTTGCGCTGTTCCCGATCATCTGGGTCATCCTGTCCTCGTTCAAGACGAATGCGGAGATCCTGTCGAACGGCATTTCGCTGCCGACGCACTTCGGGTTTGACGGCTATCAGTCCGCACTGGATATGGCGCCGATCTTCAAGTTCTTCGGCAACAGCGTGATCGTCACCTGCTGTGCGACTGTACTCAATGTGCTCGTCTTCGCTATGGCAGGCTACGCGTTTGCGCGCTTCCGCTTTCCGTGCGATAAGCTGCTGTACATGCTGCTCAGCCTGTCGCTCGTCATTCCGATGACGGCACTGCTGCAGCCGGTGTACAGCGTGGTCAACAATCTGGGCCTGTACGATACCAAGGCGGGTCTGATTCTGGTCAACACCGCACTGAATATGCCGATGAGCCTGCTCATCCTGCGCGGCGCATTCCAGTCCATTCCCAAGGCGATCGAAGAGGCCGCCTACATCGACGGTGCGGGCTTCCTGCGCACGTTCTTCCAGATCATGATGCCGTGCGCCAAGGGCGGTCTGACGAGCGCAGCTGTGCTGTGCTTCCTCAATACATGGAACGAATTTACGTTCTCCCTGATCCTGACCAGCAGCGAGAGTGCCCGCACGCTGCCGCTGTCGCTCAGCTACTTTACCAGCCAGTTCAGCTTTAACTACACGGCGCTGTTTGCCGCAGTTACCATTGCGGTCATTCCTTCGATCATCGTGTTTGCGATCTTCCAGGAGCAGGTCGTTTCCAGCCTGACCGCGGGTTCGGTCAAAGAATAAACGAGGTGAAATTACATGGCAAGCATTAGTTTGAATCACATCAAGAAGGTGTACCCCGGTGATATCGAGGTTATCTCCGACCTGAACCTGCAGATCAAGGATAAGGAGTTCGTCGTACTGGTCGGACCGTCCGGCTGCGGCAAATCGACCACACTGCGCATGATCGCGGGTCTGGAGGAGATTTCGGACGGCGAAATGTACATCGGTGACCGCAAGGTGAACGATGTAGCGCCGAAGGACCGTGATATCGCGATGGTTTTCCAGAACTACGCGCTCTATCCGCATATGACGGTTTACAAGAACATGGCATTCGCGCTCAAGCTGCGAAAAACACCTAAGGACGAAATCGATCGCAAGGTGCACGAGGCGGCTAAGGTGCTGGATATCGAGCATCTGCTCAACCGCAAGCCCAAGCAGCTTTCCGGCGGCCAGCGGCAGCGTGTCGCGCTCGGACGTGCGATGGTGCGCGACCCGGCGGTATTCCTGCTCGATGAGCCGCTGTCCAATCTGGATGCCAAGCTGCGCACCCAGATGCGCACCGAGATCATCAAGCTGCATCAGAAGCTGGATACGACCTTTGTTTACGTTACGCATGACCAGACCGAGGCCATGACCATGGGCGACCGTATTGTTGTTATGAAGGGCGGCGAGATTCAGCAGGCGGACACACCGCAGACGCTGTATGACCATCCGTGCAATCTGTTCGTTGCGGGCTTCATTGGTTCGCCGCAGATGAACTTCATGGACGCCGAGCTGGGACGCGATGCGGACGGCTACAAGCTGACCTTCGCGGACCAGAGCCTGCACTTTGCGGGCAGCGATGCGCTGAGTGAGTACGTCGGAAAGACGGTCGTGTTCGGCATCCGTCCGGAGAATCTGCACACCTCGGGTGAAAAGTTTACGCAGAATGCGGCGCATACGCTCACCATGCATGTGGATATTGCCGAGCTGATGGGCGCGGAGATTTACGCGCACTGCACCTGTGACGGTACGTCCGTTACCGTGCGTACGCCGTCCGGCGAGCCGATTCATGCGGGCGACACCATCACCGCGGCTGTGGATATGAGCCGCATCCATTTGTTCGATAAGCAGACCGAACGCGCGATCGCGTTCTGACAGGAGGAAAATCTGTGTTTCGTCCATCCTATTTGAAAGAAGGTCCGGGCGTTGCCAAGGATGCACCGGAAAAAACCGGCGCTGCATGGGTCGGAGAGACCCTTGCGCGGGAGTTCTGGCAGCTCGTCAAGCTGAATGTTCTGTTTCTGCTGTGCTGTCTGCCGGTCGTGACCTTCGGTGCGGCTCGAGCCGCCATGGCGCGCTGCACGGTCAATATGGCGCGTGATGTGCCGAACGACGTGTGGACCGATTTCCGTGCGGCGCTGCGGCAGGATACGGTGCGCAATCTTCTGTGCGGACTGGCCGAGCTTGCGCTGCTGTGGATGGGCGTGATGCTGGTAACGGCGGACGGATTTTTCCCGGCGCTGCTGGGCATGCTGCTGCTCTGCGTCACGGCTGCGTTTTTCCAGAATTTCTGGGCAGTACAGGCGGCGGTGGACATCCCGTTTGCGGCGGCGGCGAAAAATGCGTGGTTGCTGTGTCTGCTCCGTCCCGGCATGACTGTGCTGGGGCTGGGCGTAAATGCGCTGCTGCTGATTCCGGCAGTGCTGTTTTTCCCGCTTTCTCTGCCGTATGTGCTGCTGTTCCCGTGCGGTCTGTCCGGATTTACCTCGGGCATGATCGGCTGGTCCAGCTGCAAACGGTATCTGATTCGATAACAGGAGGTATCTTTTTATGAAATTAACGGTAATCGGCGGCGGCGGTGTACGCTCCATGTTCCTCGCAAAGAGCATTGCGCAGCGTGCGGAGGAGCTGCACATCGACGAGCTGGTATTTATGGATAACGATCCGGAAAAGCTCCGCATCTACGGCGGTCTGGCGGCACACGTTGCGCGTATGCTGTGCCCGACCATGAAGTTCACGCTGACCTCCAGTGCGGAGGAGGCGGTAACCGATGCGGATTACGTCATCACGACCATCCGTGTCGGCGGCGATGCGACTCGCGTGCGCGATGAACGACTGGCGCTTGATCTGGGTATTCTCGGTCAGGAAACGACCGGCGCTGCCGGCGTTTCGTTCGCCATGCGCTCGATCCCTGCGCTGGCTGAATACTGCGAGCTGATCAAAAAGCTGGCAAAGCCGGGCGTCAAGGTATTCAACTTCACCAATCCGGCAGGCGTGGTTTCGCAGGCGCTGCGCGATATGGGATATGATTTCACCTACGGTATCTGCGACGCACCGAGCGGCATGCTGCACCAGTTTGCCGACCTGTACGGCGTGGATGCGTCCCGCATTTACGGCGAGTGCTACGGTTTGAATCATCTGTCCTACTTCCAGAGCATCAAGGTGGACGGAAAGGAGATCATGACCGAGCTGATCGCCAATGACGAGGCTTACGCCAAGACCGATATGCGCTTTTTCGAGAAGCGTCTGCTCGAGGACCGCGGCTGTGTGCTCAATGAGTACCTCTACTACTTCTACTACCGTGAAAAGGCGGTTGCCAACATTCTGAATGCCAAGCAGACGCGCGGCGAGATGATCTGCGACATCAACCGCCACATGACCGAGGAGCTGTCTAAGATCGACATCGAGAACGACTTCGAGGCAGGTCTCAAGTGCTTTGAGAAGTGGTACGGCATCCGCGAGAACAACTATATGGCCAACGAGACCGGTATTCACCGCGACAAGCCGTGGACGTTTGATGTGTATTCCAAGGACGCGGGCGGCTACGCAGGCGTTGCGCTCAAGTTCATCGAGATTGCAGCCTCCGGCGGCATGGGCACGATGATCCTGTGCGCACCGAACGGCAATGCCATCGAGGGCCTCGAGCCGACCGATATTATCGAGGTTACCTGCGATATCTCCCGCGAGGGCTGCAAGCCGCACCATATCGAGAACATTCCGGAGAGCAACCTCGAAATGATCCGCCGCGTAAAATATTACGAACGTCTGGCGGCACGCGGTATCGTCAACCGATCCAGAAAGGATATTACCGAGTGCCTGACCATGCACCCGCTGGTCGGCTCTTACTCGCTGGCAAGCAAGCTGACCGACGAGTATATCAAGCTCAACGCGCCGTATATCGGGGACTGGAGGGACTGACGCATGTCGTTTCTCGCTTCGGTCGGTGTGACCAATGTGGATTTGATGTATGTCGGCATGCCGCGCGTGCCGCAGGAGGGCGAGGAGATCTTTTCGCAGGATTTCCGCGTGCTGCTCGGCGGCGGTGCACCGGGTACGGCAGTAAACGCCGCCCGGCTGGGCATTCCGACCCGTCTGGCGACCTATCTCGGCAGCGATCTGTTTTCCGGCTTTGCCCGCGCGCAGTTTGAGCAGAACGGCGTTTCTCCGTACAATCTGGCGGCGGAGGGCGAGACCGGTATTCCGGTGAATGTCACTAGTGCCATGCTCACGCCCGGCGACCGTACATTTGCGACCTACTGCAAGCCGACCGCCATCACGGACGAGCTGCTCGAGCGGGTATATACCATGTCTAAGGGCGCTAAGTTGGTGCAGATGCAGGAGGGCTTTTTGCCGGTATATCGCAAGCTGCACAAGGAAGGAGCCATTCTGATTTTCGACATGGGCTGGGATGATGAGCTGAGCTTTGAGAAGTACGGTGATTATCTGCGTCTGGCGGATTACTATACGCCGAATACCAAGGAAGCGCTCAAGATTACCGGCAGGGACACGCCGGAGGAGGCGCTCCGCGTGCTGGCGGAGTATTTTGAGCACCCGCTGGTCAAGCTGGATAAGGACGGCTGTCTCATCCTCGAGGATGGCAGGCCGCGTCTGCTGCGCAATATTCCGGAATTCACCTGTAAGGATTCCACCGGTGCGGGCGATGCGTTCCTTGCAGGACTGATGTACGGTCTGTACCATGGCTATCCGTTCGCGGATTGTGTGCGGTTCGGCAACATCACAGGCGGCAAGAGTGTCACCGGTGTGGGCTGCCTGACCGAGTATGTGCAGGAGAGCGAGCTGCTCGCACTGCGTGAAAAGTATAAGGATTTATAAGCGTTTGGAGGCTTTTTTGTTATGAGAATCATTCGTGCAAAGGATTACAAGGATATGAGCCGCAAGGCGGCAAATATCATTTCCGCGCAGGTCATCCTCAAGCCGGATTCCGTGCTCGGCCTTGCCACCGGCTCGTCGCCGATCGGCACATATGAGCAGCTGGTCAAGTGGTACGAAAAGGACGATCTGGATTTTGCGGATGTGACTACAGTCAATCTGGATGAATACTATGGCATGAAGCCGGAAAACGATCAGAGCTATCATTATTTCATGCACGACCACTTTTTTGACCATGTGAACATTGACCCGTCGCGTATCAATCTGCCGAACGGCATGGAGCCGGACGAGAAAAAGGAGTGCGCCCGCTATGACGCGGTGCTCCGCAGTGTGGGCGATGTGGATATCCAGCTGCTCGGCATCGGCCGCAATGGCCATATCGGATTCAACGAGCCGGACGACTGCTTTGCCAAGGGCACGCACTGCGTGGAGCTGACCGAGTCCACCATCGAGGCAAACAAGCGCTTTTTCGTCAGCGAGGACGAGGTGCCGCGCCGTGCCTACTCGATGGGCATTCACACCATCATGACCGCAAAAAAGGTGCTGGTCGTTGCCAGCGGCGAGGACAAGGCGTGGGCTATCCGTGAATCCTGCTTCGGTCCGGTAACGCCCAAGGTGCCCGGTTCGATTCTGCAGCTGCACAACGACGCGATCGTTATCGCAGATGAGGCAGCTCTCAGCCTGTGCGGCGATTTTCTCTGATTCCTGATCATAACGGCGGCGGTACCGTGTTTTATCTTACCGTGCGGTAAATCAACAGCATTCTGCGGTACCGTCGTTTTGAAACCCGAAGTGCAGTTCTGTCTCCTTCTGCGCTTTGGGTTTTATGATTTTTCGCAAGGGAGGTGCGATATGGTGCGCGTTACCGATATGACACACGACCGTCCGATACGGCTGATTCTGCTGTTTTCGCTGCCGCTGATGCTGGGCAGCGTGTTTCAGCAGCTGTATACCATCGTGGATACGATCATCATCGGACGCGGTGTCGGCATGCAGGCATTGGCATCCATCGGTGCGGCGGATTGGATCAACTGGCTGGTTTTATGGGGACTGCAGGGCTTTACGCAGGGCTTTGCGATTCTCACGGCACAGGAGTTCGGCGCGGGCGCATACGACCGGCTGCGTCGTGTACTGGCTATGATCGTTAAGCTGTCGTGCTGGTTCGGTATTGCGGTGACGATCATCAGCCTGTTGCTGGTAAGGCCGCTGCTCACACTGCTGCACACTGATCCTGCGGTGTTCGGCGGAGCACAGACGTACTTATATGTGCAGTTCGGCGGCTCGCTCATCATCATTGCGTACAACATGGCGGCGGCCGTGCTGCGCTGTCTGGGCGACAGCAGAACACCGCTGTTTGCGATTATCGCGGCGAGCTTTGCTAATATTGCGCTCGACCTGCTGTTCGTGATGGGCTTTGGCTGGGGCATTTTCGGAGCCTCGTTCGCAACCGTGCTGGCGCAGTTGATTGCGTTTCTGCTGTGTCTGCGGTCTCTGCGGCGGCTGCCGTTCGTGCAGATGACAAAGGCTGACTGGAAAACCGACCCTGCCATTCTGCTGCACCTGTGCCGCCTCGGCATTCCGACCGGTCTGCAGATGAGCATGATCACACTGGGAGGCATGGTGCTGCAGTCAGTGCTGAACGGCTTCGGCGTGGTGTTCGTGGCGGGCTATACGGCGGCCAACAAGCTGTACGGCATACTCGAAAGTGCATCAGTGGCGTTTGGCTATGCCATGACAGCCTACATGGGGCAGAACCGCGGTGCACGAAACGCGGCACGCATTGATGCAGGCATTCGGGCGGTACTGGTGCTGTCCGCCGAATTTACAGCCGCCATCGTGACGGCTATGCTTGTTGCGGGCAAACCGCTGCTGGGACTGTTTCTTTCGACCGAGGAGGCGGGCGCAGCAGATGCGCTGGCGGTGGCCTATCGGTATCTCATGGTGCTGATGACGTTTTTGTTTGCACTGTTCGTGCTGCAGGCGTATCGCTCCTCTCTGCAGGGTCTGGGTGAAATGACTGTGCCGACGCTCTCTGGCTTTGCAGAAATGCTTATGCGCATGGGCGCGGCACTCGTGCTGCCGGTTTTCATTGGAAAGAGCGGTGTATTCTTTGCGGAAGGCGCAGCATGGGTGTGCGCGGCGGCGCTCAATCTGGTATGGTATTATATGCGGATTGGGAAAATCAAGCGGGATATGCTGAAATAACAAAAAGACAGCGAAAGCTGTCTTGAGGCTGTCGAAAAACTCCGTTTTTCGACAGCCTCTCGATTGAAACCACGATTTCAATCGAATCTTGACGAAAAGCCGCGCCCTACGGGCACAATTTTTCGTCCCTTGTATAATTCCCGAGGTACACGCCCCCGGGAATTATGAATTTGCTGTGCAAATTCTATTTTATGCGTGCTGCCGCACGAAAAGTAAAAACGATAGATTGACTTTTTCGACAGACTGAAGACAGCGAAAGCTGTCTTTTTGTGTTTACAGAGTCGTTTATCTGTTTACTCATCGAAACACAAAAAAGTGAAAAAATCCCTCAAATAATCGAAAGACGGATTTTGTCTCCGGACGCTATAATCAAGTCGTACAGAACAATACACTGGGAAAGTCGTATTCGGACGAAAGGAGAGTGCACCGGTGAGAGCAATTTTACTGCTTTTTGATTCACTGAACCGGCACTGTCTGGAGCCGTATGGCTGCGGCTGGACGCAAACGCCGAATTTCAGCCGTCTGGCAAAGCATTCGGTCATGTTTGACCGCTGTTATGCCGGCTCACTGCCGTGCATGCCTGCTCGGCGGGAGCTGCACACCGGACGGTATAATTTTCTGCACCGAAGCTGGGGACCAATCGAGCCGTTTGATGACTCAATGCCGGAGCTGCTCAAGAAAAGCGGCGTATACACGCATCTGATCTCGGATCATCAGCACTACTGGGAGGATGGCGGTGCTACCTATCACACGCGCTACAACTCATGGGAGTGCGTGCGAGGACAGGAAGGTGATCCGTGGAAGGCTCATGTCGGTGCAGTGGAACTGCCGCCGCATTTGGGGCAGGCAAATAAACAGGATGAAGTTAACCGTGCCTATATCCGCGGACTGGGAAAGCAGCCGCTGGAGAAGGTGTTCGGTCTGGCGCATGAATTCCTGAATGAAAACCGTGATGCGGATAACTGGCTGCTGCATATCGAACCCTTTGATCCGCATGAGCCGTTTTTTGCGCCGGAAGAGTATCAGAATCGCTATTCGGATGACTATAATGGGACGCGGTTTGATTGGCCGCCTTATGACCATGTGACGGAACCTCTGGCTGCACAGGTGCACTGCCGCAATCAGTACGGTGCACTGTTGACCATGTGTGATGCATATTTGGGCAAACTGCTCGATTACATGGATGTACACCGGATGTGGCAGGATACCATGCTTATCGTGGCGACCGACCACGGCTTTTTGCTGGGAGAGCATGGATGGTGGGCGAAAAATCGTCCGCTGTTTTACGAGGAGCTGTCGCACACACCGCTGTTCATTTGGGATCCGCGAACCGGAGCAGCAGGAGAACGCCGGAAAGCTCTGGTGCAGACTATCGACCTTGCGCCGACGCTACTGTCGTACTTTGGCGTACCTGTTCCACCGGATATGCAGGGTCACGACCTGCAAACCGTTCTGCAGCAGGATATACCAGTTCGTGATGCTGCGCTGTTTGGTATGTTCGGCGCGCATGTCTGCGTGACAGATGGTCGATGGGTATATATGCGGGCTGATCGACCGGGCACAGCGCTCTATGATTATACGCTGCTGCCGCTGCATCAGCGAGCCATGTATGCACCGGAAGAACTGCAGAAACTGACGCTGCACGAGCCGTTTTCCTTTACCAAAGGGTGCAGAACGCTGAAAATTGCCATGCCAAAGGATTTTTATCCATGCATGTCCACTGCGCCGGAGGAAAACCGAGATGCACTGTTCGATCTGCAGACCGATCCTAAGCAAGAACACCCGATAAAGGATCTGATACAGGAGCAGCACATGATTGATTTAATGCGTCGTTTGATGCAGGAAAACGATGCGCCGGCAGAGCAATATGCGAGAATCGGCTTGCAGCAGCCGTAAGAATAACAGGGAGGAACAACATGAAAACCATCTTCATTCTGTGCGATACACTCAATCGACGCATGCTGTCCGCGTATGGTGCGGGCGAGGACGCGGCCATCACACCGAATATTGACCGGCTGGCGCGGCGATCTGTCGTGTTTGACAGCCACTGGTGCGGCTCTGCGCCGTGCATGCCCGCACGCCGCGACATCATGACCGGACGGCTGAACTTTCTTGAAAAACCGTGGGGAGCAATGGAGCCGTTTGATCAGAGCCTGCAGAGCATTCTTTCTGGTGAAAAGAATGTGCATACGCAGATGTTTGCCGATCATGCGCACTATATCATCTGCGGCGGTGAAAATTATGTCAAGGGGTTTACCGCATGGGAGGTCAACCGAGGTCAGGAATGTGATCCGGTGTGGACGCGTCCGTGTAAGGACGGTATTCGTCCGGATACGCCGCCGAAGTGGTTTAAAGGCTCGTGGACCGAAGCTGAACATGAAAACCGTTCGCACTTTCACACAGAGTATGATTATCCGAGCGTAAAGACCATGTGGCATGCAGCGGAATGGCTGGAGGACAATCATGACGCGGATAACTATTTTCTGTGGGTAGAGGCGTTTGACCCGCATGAGCCGTATGACTGCCCGAAGTATTATCTCGATTTGTACGAGAAGGAAGGCGACTATGACGGACCGGACTTCACGCATCCGTCCTATGCGCCAAACGAGTTTAATGAGGCGGAGACCGAGCATCTGCGCAGACGCTGCAAGGCTGTCATGACCATGACTGACCGTCATCTCGGTGAAATTCTTGATGTGATGGATAAGTACAACATGTGGGAGGACACTATGCTGGTGTTTACCACGGACCACGGCTATCATCTCGGCGAGCACGGCTATATGGCGAAAAACTATATGGCGCCGTACAACGAGGTTTTCCACATCCCGCTGATGATTTCGGCACCCGGTGTACAGCCAGGACGATGCAGTGCAGTAACGCAGAACATTGATGTTCTGCCGACCGTGATGGAGTATTACGAGATTTCGCAGGAGGTGCTGCAGTATCCAATCCACGGCAAGAGCCTGTTGCCGCTGCTGCGCGGTGAGATCGACAAGGTTCGTGACGGTGCGATCTTCGGCTATTTCGGCAAGCAGATGGCGTGGACGGACGGCAAATACACCTATTTCCGTGCCGCAAAGGACGAGAAAAACCAGCCGCTGTACGTTTACACAGCTATGCCGACCGTTCTGCGTCAGTTCTACGGCGGCAACGATGCTGTAAACACCGAGGATTACAAGCGGATTGAGATGGGTCGCTTCCTGCCTTGGACGGACTATCCGGTATACCGTTTCCCGGCGGATATTATTCACTGGGGCAATGATTCGCAGCAGTTTGTCGGTCGTTCGCCGTATAACGAGGAAACACTGCTGTTCGATATCGAATCGGATTATGCACAGGAGCATCCGCTGCACGATGAAGCACTGGAGCGGCACTGCATCGAGCAGATGAAACGCTGTATGGCGGCACACGACGCACTGCCGGAGCAGTACGAACGTTTGGGTATCTGATAAAACTGGTTGAAATGCACATTCTTGCTGGAAGGATAAGGGTGTGCATTTTTGCCATATTTCCTGTATCATAAAAGAAGCGGTGCAATCGACGGAATTTGACAGCGCAGGAATATGGCAGAGGAGCGAGCACATTGCAGAGAGAAAAGAGAAATGGGGTATGGCGTATGCTGCTTTGCGGAAGCAAACGCCGCAAAATGTCGCAGAGCATGATAGCGACCAGTCTGCTGTGCGTGCTGATTTCGGTAGCGATTGCGGTCTGCGCGATCGGATATTTTACCTTTCAGCTTGTAGTAGGCGAAAAAGGCAAGGCCCGCGTAGATGTACTGCAGCAGATCAGCGACAGCAACTCGGTCAACCGCACCAACATGGTGAAGGCGATGGATGCACTGTATGAGGATTTTTACGATGATCTGACGGCGCCGAAAAGTGAAAAGAGCAGCTGTGCCATCCAAATGCTGCTGGAGCAGACCGACCGTCAGTTCAAACGGATCGGCATGGATATGACGATCGATATTCTGATGAACGACCGCCGTATGTTTTCGACTGACCCGGATGAAAACAATCTGAAAAGCCTGAAAAACACCTACTGGTACATCAAGCATTACAGCGGTGAGACTGATACCAGCTGGAATCTGCGCTTCTGGGATGTGGATGATATTTCTACTTATGGTCTGGCGTACGGCAAGACCGTATATGCTCAGGATGGCAAGGTTGTCGGAATGATTGTACTTACCTCGCGGTATGAAGCACTGTTTCGCACGTTTCAAAAGCTGGTCAGCGACGGTGTGAAGGTGTACATTCTTGACCGGAACGGCATCATTATTTCGCACACCAATCCCAACCGCGTTGGCAACTGGGCATTCGATATGAAGACATTTCAGGAGGAATACGGCAGAAATACCTATAAGATTATCCAACGCTCCAAACAAAAGATACTGATTGCCAATTACCATGATGCGTCCAGCGGTTGGACGTTTGTCGAAGAACAGAATATGGACGAGCTGCTGAGGGACGGACTGAAAACCGTGCGAAATTGTCTGACGATTGTATTGCTCGGCTGTATTGTTGCAGCAAGCATTGCGTACTGGCGCGGCAGACGCATTACGCAGGTGCTGTCCGACTTTACGGATGAGATCGGAGATATGTCGGTTGAAAAGCTGAGTGAACTGCCGGTCAAGGACGAATACGAAGAAACCTATGTGCTCAGTACCACCTTCAACGGCATGATACATCGAATTGAAGAATTGATTGATGATATCCGTATCCGAGAGCAGGAAAAACAGCGCACGGAGTACGATTTTCTACAGGCGCAGATCAATCCGCATTTCCTTAACAACACGCTGCTGTCGGTCAAGAGCCTGATCGCCATGCACCAGCAGGAACGCGCCTACCGAATGATGAATGAACTGGTCGAGCTGCTGCATATTCCGGCAACGCCGGAGATACAGTTCGTGCCGCTGGAGGAGGAGCTGCATTTGATGCGCAGCTATATGTCCATCATGAATTGCCGCACGGAAAAGGACACGGTTCTCATCTGCGAGGTGCCGGAGAAGATGTACGGCATTTATGTGCCGCGCATGATCGTGCAGCCGATCATCGGTAATGCCTTTTTTCACGGCTTTGCTGAGATGGAGGAAGGTTGTGAAATTCGCTTGAGGGCAGGTCTGCGCGGTAATGCACTGTATATTGAGGTAACGGACAACGGTGAAGGTATTGCTCCGAAGCGGTTAGAACAGGTGCAGTCAGGAAATTACCGCTCTGGGCGGTTACATCATGGCATCGGTCTGCGCAATGTGCGCAAGCGTCTGCAGATTATCTATGGCGGTCGGTCGGATGTGACGGTTCGTAGTGAGTTCGGCAAATACACCACAGTAACGATTACGATGGATCACTACCGTTCTATTCCGAAGCGGGAACAGGGAGGCGAGATAAATGAAGATCATAGTAGTTGACGACGAACCGCTGGTCAAGCAGTATATCGTGCAGTGTGTGCGCGATGCAGGCGGCGAAAATGAAATCACCGCAGCGGTGACTTCAGGTGCAAAGGTGCTGCAGGAGATGAAGGCAAACCCTGCCGATGTGGTATTTGCAGATATCACCATGCCCAAAATGGATGGTATTGAACTGCTGCAGGAGCTTCGGCGGCAGTATCCGGGCACGGCGGTCGTCATGCTGACCTGCCACGATGATTTTGAATATGCTCGTGCGGCCATGCAGAACGGTGCTAAGGATTATGTTCTAAAAACCGAGGTCAGTGCGGATAAGATTCGTGCGGTTCTGGATAAGCTGCAGAGCAGCCGGCAGCAGCATATCTCTGAGAGTGCGGTACAGCAGATCGGGCGCAGCCGCTTTCTGCGCAGTATGGTGGAGCAGAGCGAGGACATGACGCCGGTCAGTGCCGTTGATTTGCAGGAAAACAGTATTTATTTGAACGAGCGCGCATTTCTGACGGTGTTTTTTCTCAATCAAGGTCAAAATGCGGAGATTATGCAGAAAAACATGCAGGAGCATTTTGAAAATCCGCTGTTTTATGCGTACAGTGAGCAGGAGGTGTACCTGCTTGTCAACATTAGGCGGAATGCCTTTGCGGAGGAGCAGGATGCGGCGGCATATTTCTATCAATGTGCAGAGAGGCTGAACGGCGGAATCGGATGCAGCGGCGTACATCATCATTTTACCAATCTGCCAAAGTCATTTGCAGAGGCCGTGCGGGACTTTGATGCGCGGTTTTATCAGGTGTCAGCACAGAAATTGCCGCATGAGATTCATGTCAGTGAAGTGGAAAACTGTATCATGCGTGCAACGATTAAGCTGACCGATGGAGATATTCAGGGCGGCTGTGCCGATTTGGAGCGTCTGCTGCAGTGCGCAGAGAACTATAAAGTACGCAGCAGCTTTTTGCGCGAAACCGTGCAGCAGCTGTTTTCCGGTCTGGCTGTCAAGCTGGAGCCGGAGCTGCAGCATACAGCGGATGCAGTTGCCTCCTGCTGCACATTTGCGGCGTTGTGTGAAGCGGTTTGTGAAGGCATTGCCGTACTGCAGCGCAAGCACGGCGTAGGATATTCTGCTGCAATACGAAAGGCACTCGATCACATCAATGCGCATTATGCGGAGGATCTTTCACTTAATACGGTTGCGGATGTGGTATTCCTCAACCGGGATTACCTGTCGCGGCAGTTCAAGAAGGAGGTCGGCGTTAACTTTTCGGAGTATTTGATGAGCGTGCGCATGAAGCAGGCGCGCTGCTTGCTGGAAAACAGCAGTCTGCGCATTTCAGAGGTGGCTCTTCGTGTCGGTATCACGAACATGAGCTACTTCTCGACGGTTTTCCACAAGGTGTTCGGCTGCAAGCCGAATGATGTGCGCAAGAACAAGCAGAGCGGATAATGTCATAAATGTGAAAAACCGAGTCAAATATTAAAAAGACTTTGTGCAGGGTTTACGGTAAACTATACTCAAATCAAGGGAGGTTGAAAAAATGAAACACGGATACAAAAGAGCGATCGCAATGCTTCTGGCAGCAACTGTAATGACCGGTCTGACCGCGTGCGGCGGCGGTTCCTCCTCCGGCGGAGGCTCGGGTTCCGCTCCCGGCGGCTCGGGTGATGGCACGTTTACCGCTTCCGGCAAAACCCTGAATGTTGGTGTTCAGTCCAACATCATTTCTATTCCCACAGTTTATGCAGAGGAGAAGGGTTATTTCGATGATCTGGGTTTGGATGTCAACCTGATCATGTTCCCGAACGGTTCTCCGGAGAATGAGGGCTTGGCAGCAGAACAGCTTGATGTGGCTTCCAATGGCCTGGCATCGGTTTACTCGACGGCTTCCGGCCTGTGCGACTGGATCGCAGAGTCGGACAGCGGCTCGATCACTGCAAAGGTTTATGTCCGCAAGGACAGTCCGGTGCTCGATCACAAGGGCGAGATTTCCGGCAAGCCGGATATGTACGGCAGTGCAGATACACTGAAGGGCCTGACCGTTCTCGGTCCTACCTCCACGATGGAGCAGTGGATTGCAAACTCGTACTTTGCACAGTTTGGCCTAACGGCGGGTTCGGATTACGAATATCTGAACATGGATCGCGCAGCAGCTGCACAGGCGATTCTGACCGGTGAAGGCGACGTATTTGTTGCCACCGATGTTGACTACTGCAACATGATGGAATCGAACAACATGGTAGAGGTTGCAGACTGCATGGAAGCAACGGACACCGAGTTCAAGAACGGTTTCCTGGCCCGCAAGGACATTTTGGCAGACCGTTACGATGATGTGGTGCTGTTCCTGCAGGGCATGTGCAAGGCAGCTGAGGAACTGCAGGCTGATCCGGATCTGCGCAACGAGTTTGCACTCAAGTTCTATTCGGAGAACGGCAAGCCGGCTGACGAAAACGACGTTAAGACCGAGACCGAAATTCGTCCGTTCGTTGTTCCGTCCGATTATGAGGCTTCGGATTATTATCTCGGTTCCGGTCTGCTGCAGGTAGGTGATTTCTTCGCCTCCATCGGCACGATTGAAGAGGATCAGGTTGCCAATATTGAGGAAGCAATCAATGTCAATCCGCTGCAGGATGCACTCGGCATCACCGTAAAGGCAGCAACCCTGAAATAACATACTGGAAGATAAGGGAGCCCATGCTCCATGGGCTTCCTTTTCTGTACCCTGAAATGGGCGAAAATTACAGAATAAGGAAAAATAAGGCGGTCAAAGGAGAGGAGCATATGCAAGAAAAGAAAAAACTGCAGATCAATAAGTACCTGTTCATCAGTATTGCGTCGATCTGCGCAGGCATTTTTGTATGGTGGCTGGTAACGGACGGACTGGGTATTTTCCGATCGAATGCACTGCCTTCTCCGGTAAAGGTTGCCTCTACGTTTGTGAAAAAATGGTTTGAGACCAAGCCGGACGGCGCAACGCTGCTGCAGCATCTTGGTGCCAGCCTTCAGGTTGCACTCGGCGGCTATTTAATTGGTGCGATCATCGGCATCCCGCTCGGTATCTTCATGGCGTGGAACGACAAGGTGGATATACTAGTTCGTCCGGTATTCGATCTGGTTCGTACCATTCCCGGCATTGCATGGACTTCGGTTATGGTAACGCTGGTCGGCATCGGTTTTCTGTCCAAAGCGCTGGTTATCTTTATTTCCGCGATGGTCGCTATGGTTATCAACAGTTATTCCGGTATTAAGCAGACAAAAACCGTGCACCTGTGGGTCGGTCAGACCTTCGGTGCAAGCAACTGGGAGCTGCTGACCAAAGTAGCGATTCCGTCTGCACTGCCGATGATCTTCACCGGTCTGGACGTTGCTCTCGGCTCCGCATGGACCACGCTGGTTGCAGCAGAGCTGCTGGCTTCTACTAAGGGTCTCGGCTTTATGATTCAGCAGGCACGCGGTATTTTTCGACTGGATATCATCATCGTCGGTATGATCGTCATTGCGATTACCGGTGCGGTGCTGTCCTCGATTATTCAGTTTATCGGCAGAAAACTCATCAAGGGAGGTAGACGTGGATGAAAGAACGCAACAAGCGCATCGCCTATGGCGTGCTCGGTATTTTCGTTTTTCTGTGTATCTGGTACGCAGCGACTAAGTTTACCTCACTCGGCAAGGTTATGCCCGATCCGGTGACGGTTATTGCAGGCTTTTGCAAGGCATTTGTTGTACCGATCGGTACGCATTCTATGATTATGCACATCCTCATTAGTCTGCGCCGCATGCTGATTCCGTATGCGTTCGGCGGCGTGCTCGGTGTGCTGGTCGGTGTCGTGATGGGTTGGTACAAGATTGCTGATTCTATTCTGATGCCGTACATTCAGATGTTCCGCCCGATTCCGCCGATTGCATGGATTCCGCTTTCTATCGTATGGTTCGGCTTCGGTGAAGGTTCCAAGTATTTCTTGATTTTTCTGGCATGCTTCTTTACCATTGCACTGACTACCTACAACGGCGTGCACTCGGTCGATGAAACACTGGTTCGTGCGGCGCGTATGCTGGGTGCGAAAGATAACCAGCTGTTCACTTCCATTGTACTGCCAACGACGGTTCCGTACATTTTCTCCGGTCTGCAGGTAGCACTCGGCTCTGCATGGGCCACCATTGTAGCGGCAGAGATGATTCGCTCGTCCGAAGGCGTCGGCTGGCTGATCGTAAGCGGTCAGGACGTAGGCAATATGACGCAGATCATGGTAGGCATTCTGGCGATTGCCCTGACCGGTCTGCTCATCACTACCATCATGAGAGGAGTTGAATCCAAGCTATGCGCATGGACAGTGAGAGGAAAGTAACGGCTGCTGACGAGCCGTTGATCGAGTTCCGTGGTGTGGATAAGTTTTTCGACAAACCGGAGGAAGGCCGCTATCAGGTCGTTGGAGATTTGAATATTAAGGTGCGCGAAAATGAGTTCCTTGTGCTGTTCGGCCCCGGACAGTGCGGTAAGAGTACCATCCTGAACCTGATTGCAGGCTTTGAGATGCCCTCGTCGGGGCACGTTCTCTGCATGGGCAAGGATATCACCGGGCCCGGTCCGGATCGCGGCATGGTCTTTCAGAATACGGCATTGTTTCCGTGGCTTACCGTTATGGGAAACGTGGAATACGGTCCTAAGGTACGCGGTATCAAGAAGGAAGAACGCCGCCAGAGGGCACAGCATTACATTAATCTGGTCGGTCTGCAGGGATTTGAAAATTCATTCCCGGTCAAGCTGTCAGGCGGCATGCAGCAGCGTGTCGGCATTGCCCGTGCGTACTGCAATGAGCCGCTCGTGATGCTGCTCGATGAGCCGTTCGGACATCTGGATGCACAGACACGTTATCTGATGCAGGATGAGCTGACCCGCATCTGGCAGGCGGAAAAGCGCACCGTTATTTTTGTAACCAACAACATCGAGGAGGCAGTGTACCTCGCAGACCGCATTCTGGTGCTGCGCAACTGCCCAACCGGTGTTAAGGCAGAGTATGAGATCAACCTGCCGCGTCCCCGTAATTACACCGATCCGGAATTTCTGCGGCTGCGCCGCGAGATCGATTCGGTAGTAGATCATACGCTGTAAAGGAGGTGCCGGACAATGGCAAACAAAGAGCCTAAGGTAAAAGTGCAGAACCTGACCAAAAGGTTCGGTGACCTTCTGGTGCTGGATAATTTGAACTTTGAAGTAGAGGAAGGCGAGTTCCTGTGCATCGTTGGTCCGACCGGCTGCGGCAAAACTACTTTTCTGAACAGTCTGACTCGCCTGTATGAGCCGACGGCAGGCGACATTCTGGTAAACGGTATTCCGGTCGATCCGAAAAAGCAAAATATATCCTATATTTTTCAGGAGTATTCCTCCTTCCCGTGGCTGACTGTGGAGCAGAATATCCGCTTCGGTCTGGAAATCAAGAAAACGCCCAAGGCGGAGGCGGATGCCAATGTAGAGGAAATGCTGAATATTGTCGGTTTGACCAAATTCCGAAATTACTATCCCAGTCAGCTTTCCATCAGTATGCTGCAGCGCGTTGCTATCGCGCGTGCATTTGCAACCAAACCGGAGCTGCTTCTGATGGATGAGCCGTATGGTCAGTTGGATATAGACCTGCGCTTCAAGCTGGAGGACGAGCTGATCAAGCTGTGGAAAAAGACGGGTACGACCGTACTGTTTATCACTCACAACATTGAGGAAGCTGTATACCTCAGCCAGAAGATTATGGTGCTGACCAACAAGCCAACCTCGGTGAAAACCGTGCTGGACAATCCGCTGCCGCTTCCGCGTGACGTCGTTTCACCGGAATTTGTCGAGCTTCGCAACAAGGTCACCGACTTGATCAAATGGTGGTAATGTTATAATAAAAACCGATTCACTCAATCTCTCTTCTTTCCCCTTGATATCGTTTTGGTATCAAGGGGAAAACAGTATGAGGGGATATTTCTGAAAAGGAGTGTAAAATATGCCGCGTAATATTCTGTTGTTTATGACTGATCAGCAGCGCACAGATTATGTGGGCTATGCCGCGGACAGCTGCGTTTCCACGCCGAATATCGACTGGATTGCACAGCATGCCCATTTTACTTGCTGCAATACAACCAATCCTATCTGTTCTCCGGCGCGTACCTCGCTTATCACGGGACGATATCCGCGCCAGATTGGCACGCTGACCATGGCAGGTGATCTGTTCCCGCAGATACCGACATTTATGCAGGCCCTGCAGGGTGCAGGCTACAAGACCTACGGCATCGGCAAGTTCCATTATAATCAGACCTATCCGTGGTCTACGCCGAGAGGCTGCGGCATGGATCCGGTGGCAGGAGAACAGGACGAGAAGTCCTACGGTTATGATTTCATCTGGGAGACCGCAGGCAAGCAGCAGGTGGTTTCCAACTACTGCTTCTACGGTGATTATCTGGCGAAGAAGGGCATGCTCGAGCAGGTACGAGACTTTTTCTCGCAGAGCGGCGGCAAAAACGGCGATGTAGCGAACCACAACTATGATAAGGCGCTGCCGTGGCCGTTCGATGAGGAGGATTATATTGACGTGGTTACCGGCCGTGTGGCACGCGAGCAGCTTCGCGCGCATCCGGCGGAGCTGCCGTTCTACATGATGGTGTCCTTCAGCGGACCGCACAAGCCGTATGACGCACCGCAGCGGTATCTGGATATGTTTCCACTTGAGCGGGAGGATGATTTTATCCTGCCGGAAGGACAGATTATTTCGGATGAGGACAAGGAGAGTCTGTATCGTCAGCGCCGTTCTGCAAAGGCGATGATTCGGTTGATCGACGATCAGATAGGTGAAACGCTGGATGTGCTGCGAGAGCGAGGCATGCTGGACGATACGCTGATCGTATTTACCTCGGATCATGGTGATATGCTGGGCGATCACTTCATGATTCAGAAAGGTGTGCCGTGGAAGCAGTCGGTTGGTATTCCGCTGGCGGTGCGTCTGCCGGGTGCAGCGCCTGTTGGTGAAAACACCGCACCGGTTGAAATTTCCGATATTGCAGCAACTGTACTCGATTATGCAGGATTGAATGCACAGCGGGTGCTCAGCAGAAGCTGGCCGGCGTATAACGATATTATTCCGAGCCGTTCACTGCTGCCGGTGCTGCGTGGGGAACAAGAGCGCGTCCGTGATTTTTGCTTTAGCGAAAGCGACTTTACCGAGGAGCGTATCGACGGCGTTTCCATCACTTCAACACCATATTGGCGCGGCGCAGACGGCTGTCGAAGCAATGCGTGGCAGACTATCATCACGGAGAACAGCAAGTACATCAAATATCTCGGCTATAAGCTGGATGAGATGCCGTATGAGGAATTCTACGACCTGAAACGCGATCCGCAGGAGCGTGAAAACCGCATTGCAGATGAAACCTATCGAGAGCAGATCGAACAGGCGCGCCGTAGGCTGTCGTACATGGTGGATCATTATCCGCCGGCGCAGAAAACGTGGACAACTGCCTGTGCGGCAAATCGTCAGACGGCGAAGGACTAAGGGTGTGATCAGGTGCAGAGTATTTGTTTTCTGGTAGCGTTCGGCGCTTGTATCATCGGTAAAATATGCGGTATGGGCGGAGGCGTGATCATCAAGCCTGCACTGGATGCGCTCGGTATTATGCAGGTGACAGAAATCAATTTTCTGTCTGGGTGTACGGTTCTTGGTATGACGTGCTGGTCGGTTGGTAAATCGATGGTGCAGCACGAGTCGCAGATTGATCTGTCGATTTCAACACCGTTGGCAATCGGTGCGGCTGTTGGCGGTATGGCAGGAAAACAGCTGTTTTCTGCTGTGGCCGGTCTGTTTGCAAATGCGGATACCGCAGGCGGTATACAGGCGGCGCTGTTGTGTACCGCGACGTTTGCCACGCTGCTCTATACCATCCGCAAGGACCGATTAACCATGCTTCAAGTGCGTAATCCGGCGGTCTGCGTGTTGATTGGACTGGGATTGGGCATGCTGGGAACCTTTCTCGGTATTGGCGGCGGACCGTTTAATATGGCGGTGTTGTTCTTCTTTTTCTCTATGCCGACCAAGGTGGCGGCACAGAACAGCCTGTACATCATTCTGATCAGCCAGAGCGTTGGCATCATTACCACGGCGGTGACAGGCAGTATTCCGACATTATCTATTATTCTGCTGTGCGGTATGGTGCTGTGCGGCGTACTGGGCAGTGAAGCCGGAGGACGCATCAATAAACGTCTGAGCGACCGGCAGGCAACCCTGCTGTTTGAAGGCTCCATGCTGCTGGTGATGGTGCTCAGCGCGTGCAATATTTATCGTTTTCTGTTAAAATAAAAGCGGAGGAGGGGTGATTATGCCGCCGATCAATATTCTGATCAAGCCTGCATCGTCTGCATGCAACATGGCGTGCCAGTATTGCTTTTACAAGGACGTTGCGGCACACCGGGAGCAGGAGTTCGAGGGAATGCTTTCAATCGAATCAATCGAAAAGGTGATACAGGCGGGCATGGAATATGCCGAGCATATCTGCTCCTTTGCGTTCCAAGGCGGTGAGCCAACGCTTTCAGGCCTGGATTTTTACCGTCAGGTGGTGGTACTGCAAAAGCAGTATGCCAAACCGGGTGTGGAAATTCGTAATGCCATACAGACCAACGGCTACACGATTGATGAGGAATGGGCCGCGTTCTTCAAAGAAAACCATTTTCTGGTGGGATTATCGCTGGACGGACCGGCAGAGCTGCATAACCGCAATCGCACAGATGTGCAGGGAAAGGATACGTTCAATCGAGTTATGCAATCCGTGCGGCTGCTGAAAAAACACAATGTTGAGTTTAATATTCTGTGTGTCGTAACCGGACAGAATGCACGTTCGGTCGAAAAGCTGTATCGGTTTTACCGTAAACAGAATTTCAGATGGCTGCAGTTTATTCCGTGCATCGATCCGTTTGACCGGGCAGATGGTGAGCCATGCTATACGCTGACCGCAGACGGTTATGGTGATTTCCTTGTGCGGCTGTTCGACCTGTGGTTCGACGATCTTCGGCACGGCGAGTATATCAGCATCCGCCATCTAGACAACTGGTTGTCCATCCTTCTGGGGGAGCGGCCGGAAGCCTGTAATATGGCAGGCTGCTGCTCGGTGCAGTTCGTTGTGGAGGGCGACGGCGGTGTGTATCCTTGTGATTTTTATGTGTTGGATGAATGGCGGCTGGGAAACATCGGAGAAACTGGTCTGGCTGATATGCAGAACAGCGAGACTGCAAAAAGATTCGTTCGGCAGTCGCTTGCCGTACCGGAGGAGTGCAAGACCTGTCAGTGGTTCGGTTTATGCCGCAACGGCTGCCGCCGTGACCGAGATATCCTGCCGAACGGCGTAATCGGGCAGAATATTTACTGTACGGCATACAAAAAATTCTTCTCAGAGCGATTCCGTCAGCTGGCACAATCAATTGAGTGCATTCAGCGTATGCAGTATAGGTAAAAGGAAAATCCTCATACCATTTTGATATGCTATCCTCGTGTTTTCTGCCGCTCTTATTATATAGTAAGAAAAGGACCGGAATCTTCCTTCCTTTTGTTTGGCGAAAGGTGTATTTCGCGTGCCACCTCCATCTGGGTGCGTCCCTCGAAAAACCGCAGCCGGATGATGCGGCGCTCGCGGTCGTTCAGGCTGCGCATAGCGTCCCGCAGAGCAATACCGGCCAGCCAGTTGTCATCCGTGTTTTTGGTGTCACCGACCTGATCCATCACGCAGACCGTGTCCGTGCCGTCGTGGAACACCGGCTCGAACAGCGACACCGGGTCGAGTATCGCGTCGAGCGCGAACACGACCTCCTCTTTCGGCACGTCCATCAGCTTGGCCAGTTCCACGATGTCCGGCTCACGCTGGTGCTCGCGGATGAACGCCTCCTTGGCCTGCAGAGCGCGGTACGCCGTGTCGCGCAGGCTGCGCGAGACTCGCATGGCACTGTTGTCGCGCAGGTAGCGGCGGATTTCGCCGATGATCATCGGTACGGCGTAGGTGGAGAAGCGTACGCCGAGTTCGGTATTAAAATTGTCGATGGCTTTCATCAGGCCGATGCATCCGACCTGAAACAGGTCGTCCGGCGATTCACCGCGGCCCTGAAACCGCTGAACAACGCTGAGCACCAGCCGCAGATTGCCGCGGATCAGTTCATCGCGTGCCTGCTTGTTTCCGGCAGCGGATTTTTTCAAAAGCTCGTCCGTCTTTTTTGCGGAGAGCACCGGCAGTCCCGATGTATTCACACCGCAGATCTCAACTTTTGTCTGCATAAAATTCCCTCCTGTTGGTCGTCACTATGAGGATACTATCTGGATTTTCCCCGCGGTCCCGTTCAAATATACCGACGAAATATTTTGCATGGGCCGGAGATTCGACAAATTTCACGTTCGCCTTGTGATATGGAACCGAGAAAGCGTTTTGCGTCCATCAGAAATTCCCTCTTGTGGGAATAGGGGGAAAGGGTGTATAATAAATTCAAGAGAATGCCTGTTTGTGGCGTCACACTGCACACAGGCGATTGAAAACGAAGGAGAATGCAATATGTTTGAAAATCTGATTGCAGCACTCAAGGCTGACAAGCGCAAGATCGTATTCACCGAAGGCCCGGACGCTCGTATCCTCGAAGCGGCTGCACGCCTGAAGAAGGACGGCCTGATGGATTCCATCCTGGTCGGCAATGTTGACGAAGTAAAGGCTGCTGCTGCAAAGGGCGGCTTCGATATCGAGGGCATGGAGATCATCGATCCGGCTACCTACCCGGAGATGGACGCTATGGTAGCTAAGATGGTAGAGCTTCGCAAGGGCAAGATGAGCGAGGAGGACTGCCGCGCTGCACTGTCCAAGGGCAACTACTTCGGCACCATGCTCGTTAAGATGGGCAAGGCTGACGCTCTGCTCGGCGGCGCTACCTACTCCACCGCTGACACCGTTCGTCCGGCTCTGCAGCTGATCAAGACCAAGCCGGGCGCACACCTCGTAAGCTCCTGCTTTATTCTGGTCCGCGAGAAGGACGGCGTAGAAGAGAAGCTGGCTATGGGCGACTGCGCGATCAACATCGACTATCCGGATTCTGTTGATAAGGAAGGCAACGTAACCCTGAAGGGCAGCCAGAAGCTGGCTGAGGTTGCAATCGAGACCGCTAACACCGCTAAGGCTTTCGGCATCGACCCGAAGGTTGCTGTTCTGTCCTTCTCCACCAAGGGCTCCGGCAAGGGCGGCACGGTTGCTCTGTCCCGCGAGGCTACCGAGTACGCTAAGGAGATGAACCCGGAGCTGGCGATCGACGGCGAGCTGCAGTTTGACGCTGCTGTATCCCCGGTTGTTGCTGCTACCAAGTGCAAGGGCTCTCCGGTTGCAGGCCAGGCTAACACCTTCATCTTCCCGTCCATCGAGGCTGGCAACATCGGCTACAAGATCGCTCAGCGCCTGGGCGGCTACGCTGCTTACGGCCCGATTCTGCAGGGTCTGAATGCGCCGATCAACGATCTGTCCCGCGGCTGCAACGCTGACGAGGTTTACCAGATGGCGATCATCACCGCTGGCCTGAAGTAATTTCAGCACACACATAATTGCATAAGTAAGGAATCCGCCGACGTGAAAATTCAATCATGTCGGCGGATTTTGCTTTTTCAGTGGGGAGGGAAAGCGTATGAAACGGAAGATTATAGCTGTTATTGCAGGTATTCTGATTTTTGGATGGGCATATTGGCTTGTGCCGTATTCGCCGATACCGGATACGGTGAATATCACGGAAATGCGGGTGTATCAGCTTGACAGGGGAGAATACGCTGATGATTTCACCGAGCGGGTTGATACAGATACCGTACGCGAACTGCTTACGCATATTCGGGCACGCCGTATACCGAGTCTGCGGCTTGAGGGGATACAGGAAGGCAGTTTTGTCGTTGAGGTGAAATACTGGGATAAAACTATGTGTATCAATCTCGGCGAACCGGGTGGACCGGATTATGTGTATGACGGTATATTGCGTCATACGCTGTGGATGCACAAGGTGTCCGGCGGTGAGGAACTGCTCACGTTGCTGGCGGACAGCTACTACAACAAAGGGGAGGGATAGCGATGAAACGAAGGATAGTATTTGCATTGATAAGTGTGCTGATTTGTGTGGGAGCAGCGGTTTGGCTTGTACCGTACACGCCTATGCCGGATACAGCAGAGATTGTGGACGTGCTGGTACTCCATGTTCATGCGGGAGATACGGCTGAGGACATCACCGGGCAGGTCGATACGAACGCCGTATGCGAACTGCTGCCGCAAATCAGAGCGCGCCGTCTGCCGAGTTATCATCGTGGCATCAGCGAAGACTGCTATCAGATTCAGGTGGTATACGGCGGTAAAACAGTATGTTTCAGCCTCGGTGAACCGAGTTATGCGTATGAGGTCACAGAAAGTATGTCACCGTGGGTGCATAAGCTGTCCGGCAGCGAGAAGCTTCTTGCGCTGCTTGATAAACAATAAAAGGGAGGAACCGACATGAAAAAACGAATCGCATTTGTATTGGTGGGCATACTGGTGTGCGTCGGAGCAGCGGTTTGGCTTGTGCCGTACACGCCTATGCCGGACATGGACGGCTTCTGGAACGTGCGTATCTGGCGCGTCAATGGCGCGGATATGACCGAACTGACCGAGCAGGTCAATCAAACGGCTCTGCGCGAAGCGCTGACACAGGTGCAGGCCAAACGTGTTCCGCGTTCGCAGCATAGCTTCTCGATGGATAAGGTCAGCTACGAAATCATCGCGGTGTATAATGATACGCCGACCTTCCTTAATATCGGTGAACTTAATTTTGTGTACAACGGCAACGGCTGGGTGCATGATTTGAAAAACGGCAGTGAGATTCTTACTCAGCTGGATGAAATTTGCAATTCGTAACAACAACGCTGTGATGCAATCTACCTGAACAGATTACCGTAGGGGCAGACCAATGTGTCCGCCCTTTTTCATAGGTGGCGGTTCGCTTAGGGCGCACACATTGGTGCGCCCCTACGATGCTGTGTATAGCTGAGTAAAATCGGTGCAATTTAGAGAGAAACGGCGGGATGACCCCATCCCGCCGTTCTACAGAGAACACATACGCAAACAAATGCAAAACAAAAGGACTGCCCGTCTCGGTCAGTCCTTTTTACAGCAGCGACAGCTGTCCATCTGCGAGATTTACAATTTTCAGTCCGCTCTGCTCAGCCATATGCACGGTCTGCGCGGTACCGCCTGACCGTCCATCATAGTAACAGATGAGCCTTGACGATGCATCCACCATAAACCGGTTGCGCGCGGCAAAGCACCCGGCGTGATAGCTCCGCGAGAGCGCGTATACCTTATCTGCGGCGAGCAGGCAGCGGTTGAACCGGCGCTTCCACTCGAGCGGAAACCGATCGGCCTGTCCGTCGAACGGCACAGCACACAGCAGCTGCACCGGGAGTGCGGCGCGCGCGCGCAGAACAGCTTCGGCGGCCCACAGATCAAAGCCGGTGGACATGCCGGAGAGAAACCGTGTATAGCCGTCAGCGGCGGCCTCTGCGACCGCAGCATCGAGTGCGGCGAACAACTCGCGCGCAGCGGGACAGTCCTCGTTCCGGAACGGCATTTTTTCAATTCGGTAGCCGGAAAAGCAGCAGGTCACCGGACGCAGATCCGCCATGACACACCCTCCGATCAGAACAAATGTTCTATTTTTATCAGTATACAATAGATGAAGCCAAAACGCAAGTTGTAAATTTGATAAAAAGCTGATATGATAAGTACAGCAAAATCTACCGACACAGGGGAGGGACGCAATGAACGGTCAAAACCGATGGCTATATCTGATCAAGCGCATGGTTTACCGCTTTTTTGATGACGGCATTCCGCAGTCTGCGGCAGAGCTTTCGTATTTTCTGCTGTTTTCCATGTTCCCGCTGCTGATGTTCGTCAACTCCATGCTCGCACAGCTTGACCTGTCAATCGAGGGGATGCAGCCGGTGCTGGAAATGCTGCCGAAAAGTCTGCAGCAGCTCATAGGCGGCTATATTCAGCAGCTGACCAGCACGCCGTCGTTCAGCCCGATGATCGTCGGTCTGGGTCTGACGCTGTATTTCCTGTCCCGTGCGGTGCGCTCAATGATGCGCACGGTCAACGATATTTACCACGTTGAAATCTCGCGCGGCATGGTCAAGGACGTGCTCATTTCGTTCGGTATTACGGCGGGCTTTCTTGTTTCGGTTGTGTGCAGCTTTGTGCTTGTCGTCGCCGGACGAACCATCATCCGCGTTGTACCGAAATATCTGTCGGTGCCGCCGGCTGTGATGGACGGACTGCACGATGCCAGCTTCTGGGTGATGATCGCGTTTATTTTCGTGTTCCTCATGCTGTTCAATAAGGTCGTGCCCAATCTGCACCTTAGGTTCCGCGAGGTGTGGCCGGGGGCGCTGTTCTCGCTGGTAGCGTGGATTCTGGTCTCGCTTGGATTTTCGTTTTATGTGGACAATATGGCGCGGTATTCTGTGCTGTACGGCTCTCTGGCGGCGATTATCGTACTGATGCTGTGGCTGTATATCGTCAGCATGATCCTGCTGATGGGGCCGCAGCTGAATCATACGCTGGTGGTCATGCGCCTGTATCGATTGGAAAATCAGAAGCATTTGTAAGTCAAAAAGGTGCGGACGCGCACTGAAAATAGAGAAAACACGGAGGAAAAGGATATGAAAGTTGTAGCAATCAACGGCTCGCCGCGCAAGGGCGGCAACTGTGCGCAGATGCTCGAGGTGCTCGGCAAGGTGCTCGAGCAGGAGGGCATCGAGTTTGAGGTATGTCAGCCGGGGGCGAAGGTGCATCCGTGCATGGCGTGCTATCACTGCCTGGACAACGGCACGCTGCGCTGCGTGCAGGACGACGACGGTGTAAATGAAATCATCGCCAAGTGCATTGAGGCGGACGGCATCGTGCTCGCATCTCCGGTGTACCACGGCGGCATTGCGGGCGGCATGAAGTGTGTGCTCGACCGCCTGATTCTGGCGGCCGGCTGCGGCGATAATCAGCTGAAGCACAAGGTCGGTGCGGCACTGTGTACGCTGCGCCGTTCGGGCGGCATGGAAACCTACCAGCAGCTGCTCGGTACGATCAACACCATGGAAATGGTTCTCGTCACCTCGGACTACTGGAACGCCGTACACGGCGCAGACAAGGGCGAGGCTGTGCAGGATATCGAGGGCGTTGAAGTCATCGAGAAGCTGGGCCGCAATATCGCATGGATGCTCAAGGTGATCGACAAGGCCGGCATCGAGCCGCCGGAAAGCCGTCCGCGCACGATGATGAACTTTATCCGCTGATCCGTATGGTTATCCGCTAAACAAAAATTGCAGAGGCCGAAAAGGCACAATGAGAAACTCATTGTGCCTGAGGCTGTCGAAAAACTTCGTTTTCCGAACAGCCTCTCGCTCGAAACCACGCTTTCGAGCGAATCTCGAAGAAAAACCGCGTCCTACGGACACATTTTTTCTTCCCTTGTATAAATTCCGAGATACATGCTCCCGGAATTTATGAATTTGCAAAGCAAATTCGATTGAATGCGTGCTGCCGCACGAAGCATAAAAATCGAATATTGCTTTTTCGACAAGCTGAGGCACAATGAGAAACTCATTGTGCCTTTTTGTGCATAAATTTATCAAATTGGTGGGCATATCCTGTGTAACTGCTGAGATATGCGAAAAAATTTACGAATTATTAACGGAACTGTGCAAAAAATGTCATGTAAACGCGAGTGGATTCTGATATAATAAATATATCACACAATGCAGTAAAAGGGAGGAATCATCATGACACCGGAACACGATATTTTACAGGTCACGCCGCGTGTGGAAGCGCTGGCGGCGCTCTGCCGCTCGAACAGCCGCATTGATCCGGAACTGTACCTCAAGTACGATGTCAAGCGCGGTCTGCGCGACGTCAATGGACAGGGCGTACTGGCCGGTCTGACCAACATTTCGGACATTATCTCCCGCAAGGAGGCAGGCGGCGAAATCGTGCCCTGTGAGGGCGAGCTGTACTATCGCGGCATTCGCATTCAGGATCTGGTGCAGGGCTTCATCCGTGACGGCCGCAAGGGTTATGAGGAGGTTGCCTATCTGCTGCTGTTCGGTGAGCTGCCGGATGCCAAGAGTCTGGGCGATTTCAAGGCTCTGCTGGCACAGGGACGCACGCTGCCGACCAATTTCACGCGCGATGTTATCATGAAGGCGCCGACGCATGATATGATGAACAGCCTGTCGCGCAGTGTGCTCACGCTGGCATCCTACGACAGCAACGCGGATGATATCAGCCTGCCGAACGTGCTGCGGCAGTGCCTGATGCTGATTTCGGTCTTTCCGATGCTGGCTGTGTATTCCTATCACGCCTACAATCACTACGAGTGCGGCGGCAGCATGTACATTCACTACCCGTCGGACAGTCTGTCTACTGCGTCCAACTTCCTGCGCATGCTGCGCCCGGATATGCAGTACACGCCGCTCGAGGCCAGCGTGCTCGATCTGGCGCTTGTGCTGCACATGGAGCACGGCGGCGGCAACAACTCGTCGTTCACAACACACGTTGTCACGTCCTCCGGCACGGATACCTATTCGGCTATTTCTGCGGCGCTCGGTTCACTGAAAGGCCCGAAGCACGGCGGAGCGAACTACAAGGTCGTGCAGATGTTCGAGGATATGAAGAAAAACGTGTCGGACACCACGGATGAGCAGGCAGTCGCGGACTATCTTGTCAAGCTGCTGCGCCGTGAGGCATTTGACCAGAAGGGACTCATCTACGGCATGGGCCACGCTGTGTACTCGATCTCGGACCCGCGTGCGCAGGTATTCCAATCCTTCGTCGGTCAGCTGGCGCACGAGAAGGGCAGAGATGCGGATTTCGCGCTGTACACCATGGTCGAGGAGGTGGCGCCTCGGGTTATCGCGCAGGAACGCCACATCTATAAGGGTGTGTCCGCAAATGTTGATTTTTACTCAGGTTTTGTGTATTCCATGCTGGGTTTGCCGCCGGAATTGTACACGCCGGTGTTCGCGATGGCGCGTATCGTCGGCTGGAGCGCGCATCGCCTGGAGGAGCTGATCAACACGGATAAGATCATCCGTCCGGCGTACCGCTGCGTGCAGCCTGCGGAGCCTTATATTTCTCTTAAGGAACGCTAAGACTTAATATAATAAAGAAAGCAGGTGCTGTAAGCGTAAATTACAGCACCTGTTATTATAGATATAAGATTTGAGGCAATACCGCATAATTGAACAAGAGTGATTTGCGAGTGAATTTTGCGTACTGACGAGGCACAGTTTTGCGGTAATACTTGATGTATTACCGTGAAACTTCGGCAGCGCGGACGGAACTCTCGCAAGGAACCGAAGCCAAAGTCAGGACACAAAATTTTCGCAAAGCACCGCGGCTTTAATGGTGCGGTGTTGCCTTAACCAATATTGAGCGCTTCGCGCAGCACCTGCAGGCTGGCGAGATGACCGTCGAGCATGGAGAGCGTCAAATCTTCCATTTCAAGGGAAATCTCATCGTTGTAGCCAGACATGCGGACAACCGAGAAAAACTCCTTCCACCACTTGGCATCGTGTCCCGCGCCGACGGCAACATAGTTCCACGAGCGGCGGGCAAATGCGTCGATCGGCTTGGTATCCAGCATGCCGTTCGGCTGCCAGTAGCGGCGCTCCGGCCGCGAATCCTTGCCGTGAATATGGTAAATCGCGCCGTGCTCACCGAGCACGCGGGCCGCTTCGATCGGATCGCCGCCCATCCAGAACAGGTGGGACGGATCGAGGTTCATGCCGATCATCGGACCGACAGCCTCACGCAGACGGAGCAGCGTTTCCGGGTTGTAAACCAGCTGCATACCGTGGTTTTCGAGCGCAATTCGCTCGATTCCGCAATCCTCCGCCAGCTTAACAAGGTTTTTCCATGCGGGAATCGCAACCTGATTCCACTGGTAATCCAGAATGTCCTGCGTCTCGGGCGGCCACGAGGTCGTGATCCACACCGGCGTTTTATCACCCTCGCAGCCGACCGGCAGACCGCTCATCATAACGATCTTCTTTACTCCGAGCTGATGCGCCAGCTCGAAGGTTTTCTTGGTTACATCCATGTCCTTTTCATACGCGAGCGGGTTGCCCGAGCAGTTGAGCGCGCACAGCTCCAGTCCCTTTTTACGCATGGCGTCATACCATTTTTCGCGGGCGGTCTTGTCGCTTACCAGAAGGTCGAGGTCACAGTGCGGCGCACCCGACCAGTTGCCGGTGCCGATTTCAATAGCGGCAATTTTCTGCTCCACGCAGAAGTCGAGCATCTGCTCATAGGGTATATCCAGCGTGCAGGTTTTGATAGCAAGCTTCATTTTCACATTCCTTCTCTCTTGTATGGTGCGGTGACTTTTTATTCGGTGTACTGTAATTTTACCACATTGTAACCTTTTCGTGCAAGACATCTATCCAAAATATGCCCAAATCCGCCTGCATTTTACCGTGAATTTATGGGAAAATTGCCGTAAAAACTGCAAAAATGCACAATGCACATAACGGGTTTTTCGAACGGCAAAGCGGAAAGCTGTCAATCTGCACAAGGAAGATAGTGTCGAACTAACCACTTCCAACAAAAATGACAAGAAAGGCTTGTCAAACCAGTAAGATTGCATTAAAATATTACCAGAACGTTGGAGCGTTCCTAAGTCCCACAGCAGTGGGAACCGACCGCAGAGCAGACAATCTGAGAGACTGTTTGCTCCGTATGAAAAAGGAGAGAGGTTTTTATCATGAAGAAGAGATTACTTGCTATGCTGATGACTGGCGCTATGGTTGCAAGCCTTGCAGCTTGCGGCGGCGGTTCTTCTACCCCGGCTAACGACACCCAGAAGGATGGCGGCGATAAGGCTGGCAGCACTTCCGGCTGCTCTGTTGACGTTATCCTGAAGACGACTGCTTCCGAGTACTGGAGCTACGTTAAGGCTGGCGCTGAGGCTTACTCCAAGGACAACCCGGACGTAAAGGTTGAGGTTAAGGGCGCTACCTCCGAGACCGCTTACGACGAGCAGCAGAATATGATCGAGACCGACCTGAACTCCGGTGCATACGATGCATTCGTTATCGCTCCGCTGCAGGCTGACCTCGTTAAGACCCTGATCGCTGGCCAGACCGCACCGATCGTTGCTGTTGATACCAACATCGACGCACCTGAGGTTCTGTCCTTCGTAGGCACCGGCAACGAGGATGCTGCTGCAATGGGCGGCAAGGCTGCTGTTGAGGCTGCTAAGGCTGCTGGCTGGGATAAGGTTCAGGCAATCGCAATTTCCGGTGTACAGGGCGACGGCACTGCTACCGCTCGTCTGACCGGTTATGAGAAGGGCGTTACCGAGGCTGGCGGCGAGTTCCTGAAGGACGAGATCCAGTACGCTGACGCTGTTGCTGATAAGGCTGCTACCTCGATGGAAGCAATCATGCAGAACCATCCGAAAGGCGTCGCTATCATCGTCTGCAACAACGACGATATGGCTATGGCTGCTGCTCGTGCTGCAAAGGGCAACGCTGCTTACGAGAAGACCATCTTCGTTGGCTTCGACGGCATCCAGTCCGCTTGCAACGCTATCCTGTCTGGCGAGGAGACCATGTCCGTTGCTCAGGAAGCATACGACATGGGCTACAAGGCAGTTGAGGCTGCTGTAAAGGCTGTTAACGGTGAGAAGCTGGAGAAGTTCATCGACTCCGGTTGCTCCGTTGTCAACAAGGATAACGCTCAGGAGCGCCTGGATACCCTGAAGGGCTACATCGGCTAAGCAATCCCATCCCACACGCTTGTGGTTTTCCATTAGTTCCAGCATTTAAGTGAACGAGAAGAAACCCCTGCTCGATTTTAATCTCTGCAGGGGTTCTCTTTTCAAACATGCTCCCGCGGACAAGAAATGGTAAAGAGCTTGCACTGGGCAGGCTTTTCCTTAGGGAACTGAACCGAGAACAGTTTACTTTGTCCCGCACTTCATCTCGGAGAAGAAAAGGTGATATGCAAATGAGTGAATACGTAGTAGAACTGAAAAACGCGACCAAGCGTTTTCCGGGCGTAGTGGCTCTGAAAAACATGCAGCTTTCCGTCAAGCCGGGCGAGATCCTCGGCCTGATCGGTGAGAACGGCGCAGGCAAATCTACGCTGATCAAGGTGCTGACTGGTGTACATCAGGCAGACGAGGGTCAGATTTATGTAGACGGCGTTGAGCAGCATTTTAAGGACCCGAACGATTCGGCAGCGGCTGGCATCGCGTGCGTATATCAGGAGCTTAACATTGAGAAGCTGCTGAGCATTACTGACAACATTTTCATCAACAAGTGGATTAAAAAGGGTACTCTGCTGGATTACCCGACCATGCACAAAAAGGCAAAGGAAGT
>NZ_BMQH01000003.1:314272-314668 GCF_014648015.1 Butyricicoccus faecihominis | reverse complement strand
CTTATTGCGGACGTCCGGCGCCTGCTCGGGCATCGGGCACTTGTTCGGATTCATATTCGGCATGATTACTTGACCTCCTTCTTGAACAGATTGCAATGCTCCTCACGGCGCTCTACCGCCGCGCGCTCCTGTGCCTTGTACATGGCACCGCGGCGCATTGCACTGTCAAAATCAACGAGGTGACCGTCGAAATCCGGGCCGTCAACGCATGCGAACTTGGTCTCGCCGCCAACGGTAAGACGGCAGCCGCCGCACATGCCGGTACCGTCAACCATGATGGTGTTCATGGAAACGATGGTCTTGATACCGTACGGACGGGTGGTCTCGCAGACAAACTTCATCATGATCATCGGGCCGATGGCGATTACGGCATCGTACTGGTTGCCCGCGTCGATT
>NZ_BMQH01000003.1:218654-314262 GCF_014648015.1 Butyricicoccus faecihominis | reverse complement strand
TTGAGCACCTGCGTAACCAGTGCCTTGCGGCCGTTCGAGCCGTCATCGGTCACGATGTGCAGGTTGGTGCAGGCGTTCTTCATCTCGTCCTCGAGGATGATGATGTCCTTGTTGCGGAAACCGGCGATCAGGTCAACCTCAGCACCCATTTCGTGCAGCTTCTTTGCCTGCGGATATGCGATCGCGCAGCCCAGACCGCCGCCGACAACAGCGACCTTCTTGAGACCCTCAAGCTCGCTCGCCTTGCCGAGCGGACCGACAAAATCATGCAGGCAGTCGCCCTCATTCAGTGCGCCGAGCGCCATCGTCGTTGCGCCGACCTCCTGGAAAATGATCGTGACGGAACCCTTTTCGCGGTCAAAATCTGCGATCGTGAGCGGAATGCGCTCGCCTTCTGCGCTGACACGCAGGATGATGAACTGACCCGGCTCTGCCTTGCGGGCAACGTGCGGTGCCTCGATCACCATCAGCTTGGTGTTTGCGTTCAGCGTTTGCTTTTTCAAAATCTGATACACTCTTTTTCGTACCTCCTTGCGATTGTCGCATCGAACATTTTACATTATACTGTATCGCTTTAAGCAACGCAAGTGAAAATGAAAAATCAGCAGTAAAAATGGTCAGAATTGATGAAAACACACCTTGTTTGTCAAAAAAATAACTGGTTTGACGAAAGCTTCACAAAGCCGGACGGCAGTAAAACAGCACAATGTCGGTTTTCGGAACCCAGCCGCAGGCTGTGCGCGTGCGTACATGACACCAGCCGTTCTGCTCGCACAGGATGAACAGGCGCGCACCGCTTGCCGCACTGCCGACAATCGGCGCGGAGCGAATCGGATCGGAGTGCAGCAGGAGAAGCGCGCCGCGCGGCTCGGCGCAGGCCGTGCGAAACGCAGGCGATACATATATAACAGGGGACATAGGGCACCTCCTTGTGGTTAATGCAGACTATGCTGCAAAAATGCAGAGCGTTAATTGGCGATTAACGAATTACCGATGGCTTGTGTCATGATTGCTGAAAAAATAAATGCTTTTCCATATTTTTTCGCTGAAATTTAGGTTGCATTATTATAGAACGCGCTGTATAATAATCAATATTAGAAAGAAATGCCCGTTTTGCACGGGTCAAATCGGAAGGAGTTAACACAAATGAAGAAGTTTTCCATTGCTATGCTGAGCATGGTACTGGCAGGTTCTATGCTGCTGACCGGCTGCGGCGGCTCCAAGACCGCTGATTCCAGCAGCGACGCACAGGATTCCACCACATCTACCTCTGCGGACGGCGGCACGCTGCGCATGGGTACTAACGCTACTTTCCCGCCGTACGAGTTCGTTGGCGACGACGGTAACGTACAGGGCATCGATGTGGATATTGCTGCTGCTATCGCTGACAAGCTGGGCATGAAGCTCGAGGTCACCGATATGGAGTTCGATTCCCTGATTCCGGCGCTGCAGAGCGACACCGTCGACGTGGCGCTGGCTGGCATGACCGTTACCCCGGATCGTCAGGAGAACGTAGATTTCTCGGATTCCTACGCAAAGGGCGTTCAGGTCATCATCGTTAAGGACGGTTCCGATATCGCTTCTCCGGATGATCTGGAGGGCAAGAACATCGGCGTTCAGACCGGCACCACCGGCGACATCTACTGCACCGGTGACTACGGTCAGGAGCATGTAAAGCAGTTCAACAACGGTCCGCTCGCAGTTGCTGCACTGGTAAATGATCAGATCGACTGCGTTGTTATCGACCAGGAGCCGGCTAAGAACTATGTTGCTGCAAACAGCGGCCTCAAGATCCTCGACACCGCTTACGCTGACGAGGATTACGCGATCGCTATCAAGAAGGGCAACACCGAGCTGCTCGATAAGGTAAACGGCGCTCTGAAGGAGCTCGAGGGTGACGGCACCCTGCAGTCCATCGTTGACAAGTATATCAGCGCTGACTCCGCAGCACAGTAAATCAACAAACGCGTACAAAGGAAGAGGGACGGTTCAGCGCCGCCCCTCTTTTGCAGTAAAATGAAAAGAAAGAGGGGATGACCTGTGAACGGTATTACAATGGACCAGTGGCTGAAAATTGTACCGGATTCGGTTGTCAATCTGCCGGAGGGTCTGCGGAACCTGCTGTTCCAGCTGTACCAGACCTTTATCGCAGCGGACCGCTGGAAATGGTTCCTGAACGGTCTGAAAATCACATTTGCGGTCACGATCGGTGCACTGATCCTCGGTGTTATCATCGGTCTGCTGATCGCTATAGTCCGCACGGCGCATGATTCCCGCCGCATGGGCAAAAGCAACATCATTCTGAGCATTCTCAACGCAATCTGCAAGCTGTATCTGACCGTCATCCGCGGTACGCCTATGATGGTTCAGCTGCTGATCATGGGCTTTGTTGTCATGGTGCCTAAGGATGATACAGCGCGTCTGGTGTGCGGCATCGTTACACTGGGCATCAACTCGGGCGCGTATGTTGCCGAGATTGTGCGCGGCGGTCTGATGTCGGTCAATCCGGGTCAGATGGAGGCCGGCCGTTCGCTCGGCCTGAACTATGCACAGACCATGCGCCTGATCGTCATTCCGCAGGCAATCAAGAACATTCTTCCGGCACTCGGCAATGAGATGATCACCCTGCTGAAGGATACCTCGCTCGTGTCGGTCATCGCGCTGCGCGACGTGACCAAGCAGGCACAGAATATTGTGTCCAATACCTATCAGGCCTATGTGCCGTATGTCAGCCTTGCGATCATCTATCTGGTGCTCGTTATCATCCTGACCAAGCTGCTCGGCATTTTTGAGAGGAGGCTGCGCGAAAGTGATCGACGTTAAAAACCTGCACAAATCCTTTGGCAACCATGAGGTGCTCAAGGGTGTCAACGAGCATATCGAGAAGGGCGAGAAGGTCGTAGTCATCGGCCCGTCCGGCTCGGGTAAGTCCACCTTTCTGCGCTGTCTGAACCTGCTTGAGGAGCCGACCAGCGGCGAAATTATCTTCGAAGGACAGAACATCACCGCCAAGGACACGGATATCAATCTGGTGCGCCGCCGTATGGGCATGGTGTTCCAGCAGTTCAACCTGTTCCCGCACCTGACCGTGCGCGAGAATATCAAGCTGGCACCGGTCAAGCTCAAGGTCATGACCGATGAAGAGGCGGACAAGCGTGCGCTCGAGCTGCTTGCGCGTGTCGGTCTGCCGGACAAGGCAGACAGCTATCCGGCGCAGCTTTCCGGCGGTCAGCAGCAGCGTATCGCCATCGCGCGCGCGCTGGCAATGAATCCGGATGTGATGCTGTTCGACGAGCCGACCTCGGCGCTTGACCCGGAAATGGTCGGCGAGGTTCTGGAAATCATGAAGGAGCTGGCTGATGACGGCATGACCATGGTTGTTGTTACCCACGAGATGGGCTTTGCCCGCGAGGTTGCAACGCGCGTGCTGTTCATGGACGGCGGCAATATCGTAGAGCAGAACGAGCCGAATGAGTTCTTCGCAAATCCGCAGCATCCGAGACTGAAGGATTTTCTGTCGAAGGTGCTCTAACTGCCGTGCGGAGCACGGCTCTAAGGGGGACGCTGTCCCCCTTAGATACCGGAAAAGTTCCCAAGGAAACTTTTCCGGATATCCCCCTCTCGTCCGCACGGCGGACGAGGTCGCGCCGCCGCGGCGCGAGCAGTGGGATAAAAGTCAGGTACACGCCCTGACTTTTATGGGGAATTTTATGCGGTCTGCTGCGGCAGACCTGTCCCTGCCTGTTTCGGCGTTGCCGAAAGGCGTCAGGGAATGCGAAAAGGCACGCCTTTGGCGTGCCTTTTCTGTTCGGTTTGATGGACGGCTTTGTTCGGAGCACTCCCGCAGGGCGGGCTGCCCACGGCCCGCCGTATAACGACGAGAAACGGGTAAGCGGGTACGCTGCTGCAATGCAGTGGTCTGACAGGGGATTTTTGCGGAGAATAACAAAGGGAGAGGACAAAACCTCTCCCTTTTTGTGCAATTATTGTTCGCCATATGCTTGACGGATCTGTTCAAAGCATGGTATAATGGTTTGCTGCTGAAAGTTGCAGGCTTATTCCTATGCCTGTCATTATGTTAGCACTGTCTGCTGAAAAATGCAAGACGAATGAATGAAGTTTTCGCAACGCCGCCGGGCGTATCAACCAACACCAACAGCCGAAAGAAACGGAGTGATCAAAGCACATGAAGGTGAAAGACGTACAGCACGGCAAAACCACACGAAAGAGCTTTGCACGAATCGAAGAGATTCTCGAAATGCCGAATCTCATCGAGGTGCAGAAGAAGTCTTACGAATGGTTCCTGGATCAGGGCCTGCGTGAGGTTTTTGACGATACCGCGTCCATCACGGACTACACCGGAAATCTGGAGCTTTCCTTCCTCGATTTTTCGATGGACGAGGAGCCGAAGTACAGCATTGAGGAGTGCAAGGCACGAGATGCAACGTATGCAACTCCGCTGAAGGTCCGCATGCGTCTGCGCAACAAGGAGACCGGCGAGATCAAGGAGCAGGAGATCTTTATGGGTGACTTCCCGAAGATGACCCACGCTGCTACCTTCATCATCAACGGTGCAGAACGCGCGATCGTATCTCAGCTCGTTCGTTCCCCGGGCGTATACTACGGCAAGGAGCTTGACAAGACCGACAAGGTTCTGCTCTCCGCTACCGTAATCCCGTACCGCGGCGCATGGCTCGAGTACGAGACCGATGCAAACGACGTTTTCTACGTTCGCATTGATAAAAACCGCAAGATTCCGATCACCAGCTTCATCCGTGCCATCGGCGTTAAGACCGATGCCGAGATCAAGGAGCTGTTCGGTGAGGATCCGCTGATCGTTGCAACCCTCGACAAGGACCCGGCGCACACCGCCGAGGAAGCCCTCATCGAGATCTACAAGAAGATGCGTCCGGGCGAGCCGCCCTCTGTGGAGTCGGCTACCTCTCTGATGGATGCCATGTTCTTCGATATGCGCCGCTACGACATTTCCGCAGTCGGCCGCTACAAGTACAACAAGAAGCTGAACATCGCACGCCGCATCACCGGCCACAAGCTGGTAAATGCAGTCGCTGACCCGATGACCGGCGAGGTTCTGGCTGAGGCCGGCGAGGTTCTCTCCCGCGAGAAGGCAACCATGATGGCTGCCCGCGGCGTAAACAGTGTTGTGATCGAGTCTGCCGAGGGCACTGCCGTTAAGGTATTCGGCAACGGCATGGTAGACGTAAACGATTTCTCCGAGTACCTCGGCGGCGCAACCGCAGAGGATCTGGGTCTCAAGGAGAAGGTTCGCTTCACCGTCCTCAAGGAGATCATCGACTCCGGCGTACAGGGCGACGAGCTGAAGAAGACCGTGAAGGAGCGTCACTTCGATCTGGTTCCGAAGACCATCATCGTTGATGATATGCTCGCTTCCATCTGCTATCTGCTCAACCTCGGTCACGGCATCGGCACGGTTGACGATATCGACCATCTGGGCAACCGCCGTCTGCGCTGCGTAGGCGAGCTGCTGCAGAACCAGTTCCGCATCGGCTTCTCCCGCATGGAGCGTGTTATCCGCGAGCGCATGACCATTCAGGACCTCGACGTTGTTACGCCGCAGTCCCTGATCAACATCCGCCCGGTAACCGCAGCCATCAAGGAGTTCTTCGGTTCTTCTCCGCTTTCGCAGTTCATGGACCAGAACAACCCGCTGGCTGAGCTGACGCACAAGCGCCGTATGTCCGCCCTCGGCCCCGGCGGTCTGTCCCGTGACCGTGCATCCTTCGAGGTTCGAGACGTACACTACTCGCATTACGGCCGTCTGTGCCCGATCGAGACCCCTGAAGGTCCTAACATCGGCCTGATCTCGTATTTGGCAACCTACGCCCGCATCAATGACTTCGGCTTTATCGAAGCACCGTACCGCGTAATCGAAAAGATCAAGGACGAGGAAACCGGCGAGGTCCGCTGCCACGTTACCGACGAGGTTCGCTACATGACCGCGGACGTCGAGGACGAGTACATCGTCTGCCAGGCTACCGAGCCGCTCGACGAGAACAACAACCTCGTAAACGACCGTGTAACCTGCCGTATGCGCGACGAGTTCGTCGAGGTAGACCGCAAGGACGTTGACCTGATGGACGTTTCTCCGCGCATGATGATCTCGGTTGCTACCGCATTCATCCCGTTCCTCGACCACGACGACGCAAACCGCGCACTGATGGGCGCGAACATGCAGCGTCAGGCCGTACCGCTGCTCCGCACCGAGGCTCCGATCGTTGCAACCGGCATGGAGTACAAGGCAGCTGTTGACTCCGGTACGATTCCGCTGGCAGAGGGTGACGGCGTTGTTACCCGCGTAACCGCCCGCGAGGTTTGCGTACACTATGACAACGGCACCGACAAGACCTATCCGCTGACCAAGTTCATGCGTTCCAACCAGTCCACCTGTATCAACATGCGTCCGATCGTTGATCTGGGCGAGCGTGTCAAGGCAGGCGACGTTCTGTCCGACGGCCCGTCTACCGATCAGGGCGAGGTTGCACTGGGCAAGAATGCCCTCATCGGCTTCATGACCTGGGAAGGCTACAACTACGAGGACGCCGTACTGCTGAACGAGCGTCTGGTACGCGACGACGTTTACACCTCCATCCATATCGAGGAGTACGAGTCCGAATCCCGTGATACCAAGCTCGGACCCGAGGAGATCACCCGTGATATCCCGAACGTCGGCGAGGACGCACTCCGCAACCTCGACGAGCGCGGCATCATCCGCGTTGGCGCTGAGGTTCGCGCCGGTGACATTCTGGTCGGCAAGGTTACCCCGAAGGGCGAGACCGAGCTGACCGCAGAGGAACGCCTGCTCCGCGCGATCTTCGGCGAGAAGGCCCGCGAGGTTCGTGATACCTCTCTGCGTGCGCCGCACGGCGAATCCGGTATCGTTGTAGACGTTAAGGTATTTACCCGCGAGAACGGCGACGAGCTGTCTCCCGGTGTCAACATGGTCGTCCGCGTTTATATCGCGCAGAAGCGTAAGATCTCTGTCGGCGATAAGATGGCAGGCCGTCATGGCAACAAGGGTGTCGTTTCCCGCATTCTGCCGCAGGAGGATATGCCGTTCCTGGAGGATGGCCGTCCGCTCGACATCGTACTGAACCCGTTGGGCGTACCGTCCCGAATGAACATCGGTCAGGTGCTCGAGGTTCACCTTGGCTTCGCAGCCAAGAAGCTCGGCTGGAAGGTCGAGACCCCGGTATTCGACGGCGCAACGCTTGAGGATATCAAGGAGACGCTGGTTGCAGCAGGCGTTAACGAGGACGGCAAGAGCGTCGTATACGACGGCCGTACCGGTGAGAAGTTCGATAACCGCGTAACCGTTGGTTATATGTACTACCTCAAGCTGCATCATCTGGTAGACGATAAGATCCATGCCCGTTCGACCGGCCCGTACTCGCTCGTAACCCAGCAGCCTCTGGGCGGCAAGGCGCAGTTCGGCGGCCAGCGCTTCGGCGAGATGGAAGTTTGGGCGCTGGAAGCATACGGCGCCGCATATACCCTGCAGGAGATCCTGACCGTCAAGTCCGACGATATCACCGGCCGTGTCAAGACCTACGAGGCGATCGTCAAGGGTCACAACGTACCGCAGCCGGGCGTTCCGGAATCCTTCAAGGTACTCACCAAGGAGCTGCAGGCTCTGTGTCTGGATATTCAGGTTCTGGACGAGAACATGGAAGTGATCGAGCTGTCTGAGGACGACGACGAGGAGACCGCTGAGTACACCCGTCCGATGGAGCAGGCTGTCTCCGGTGCGGATGACGAGTTCACCGCAGCAGGCTTCGGCATCAACGATGCCGAGGAAGGCGACACCGATCTCTTTGCACTGGATAACCCCGCCGAGGATGGCGGTGACGATGCCGAAGGTGATTTCGACGACGGTCTGGGCGAATAAGACTGAGCGTAAGTGAAATCATCTGTGAATAGGGAAGGAGCATCTTAAAATATATGGGATATCATACGTTTAACGCCATTAAGATCGGTCTGGCTTCGCCCGAGCTGATCCGCCAGTGGTCTTACGGCGAGGTAAAGAAGCCCGAAACCATTAACTACCGTACGCTCAAGCCGGAACGCGATGGCCTGTTCTGCGAGCGTATCTTTGGACCGACCAAGGACTGGGAGTGCCATTGCGGCAAGTACAAGAAGGTCCGCTTCAAGGGCAAGATCTGCGATAAGTGCGGCGTTGAGGTCACCAAGGCCAAGGTCCGCCGCGAGCGCATGGGCCACATTGAGCTGGCAGCGCCGGTATCGCACATCTGGTACTTCAAGGGCATCCCGTCCCGCATGGGCCTGATCCTTGATATCAGCCCGCGTGTACTGGAGAAGGTCCTGTACTTTGCAAACTATATCGTAATCGATCCGGGCGACACGCCGCTGATGAAGAAGCAGATCCTGACCGAGGCTGAGTACCGCGACATGCGTGAAAAGTACGATGAGGACTTCCGTGCCGGCATGGGCGCGGAGTCCATCAAGGAGCTGCTCGCGGAGCTGGATCTCGACCAGCTCTCCAAGGAGCTGACCGCAGAGCTGCGTGAGGCTTCCGGCCAGAAGCGCCTGCGCATCATCAAGCGACTGGAGGTTGTTGAATCCTTCCGTCTGTCGCACAACCGCCCGGAGTGGATGATCATGGACGTTGTTCCGGTCATCCCGCCGGAAATCCGTCCGATGGTACAGCTGGACGGCGGCCGCTTCGCAACGAGCGACCTGAACGACCTGTACCGCCGCGTCATCAACCGCAACAACCGCCTCAAGCGCCTGCTCGAGCTGGGTGCGCCGGACATCATCGTGCGCAACGAGAAGCGCATGCTGCAGGAGGCTGTTGACGCCCTGATCGATAACGGCCGCCGCGGCCGTCCGGTTACCGGCCCGAACAACCGTGCACTCAAGTCTCTGTCCGACATGCTGAAGGGCAAGCAGGGCCGTTTCCGTCAGAACCTGCTCGGCAAGCGAGTTGACTACTCCGGCCGTTCGGTTATCGTCGTAGGCCCGGATCTGAAGATCTATCAGTGCGGTCTGCCGAAGGAAATGGCACTCGAGCTGTTCAAGCCGTTCGTTATGAAGAAGCTGGTTGAGGACGGCACCGCACAGAACATCAAGTCTGCCAAGAAGATGGTAGAGCGCGCAAAGCCCGAGGTATGGGACGTGCTCGAGGGCATCATCAAGGGTCATCCGGTTATGCTGAACCGTGCACCGACCCTGCACCGTCTGGGCATTCAGGCGTTCGAGCCGGTCCTCGTAGAAGGCCGTGCGATCCGCCTGCATCCGCTGGTATGTACCGCATTCAACGCCGACTTCGACGGCGACCAGATGGCAGTTCACGTTCCGCTGTCCGCAGAGGCACAGGCTGAGGCCCGTCTGCTGATGCTGTCCGCGAACAACCTGCTCAAGCCGCAGGACGGCAAGCCGGTTACCATTCCGTCTCAGGATATGGTTCTCGGCTCCTACTACCTGACCATCGACCGCGATACCGAGCCGGGCGCCGGCAAGGTATTCCGCAACGTGGACGAGGCGCTGATGGCGTACAACGAGGGTATCGTTGGCATTCACGCGCCGATCAAGGTACGTCTGTCCAAGGAAGTAAACGGCAAGACCGAGTCCGCTATCGTAGACGCGACCCCGGGCCGCCTGATCTTCAACGAGCGCATCCCGCAGGATCTCGGCTTTGTTGACCGCTCGGATCCGTCCAAGAAGTTTGATCTTGAGATCATGTTCACCTGCGGCAAGAAGGAGCTTGGCAAGATCATTGACAAGTGTATCCGTGTACACGGCTTCCATATCACCGCTGAGGTGCTCGACTCCATCAAGGCGATGGGCTACAAGTACTCCACCAAGGGTGCGCTGACCGTAGCCGTAGCCGACATGCTCGTGCCGGACGGCAAGGACGAGATGATCCGCGAGTCCGAGAAGAAGGTTGCCAAGATCGACCGCAAGTACAAGCGCGGCTTTATCACCGATCAGGAGCGCTACCGTCTGACCGTAGCCGAGTGGGAAGAGACCACCAAGAAGGTTACCGCAAAGCTGCAGGCCAACATGAAGGAGCAGCGCTACAACCCGATTCACATGATGGCTGATTCCGGTGCCCGTGGTTCTATCAACCAGATCCGTCAGCTGGCCGGTATGCGAGGCCTGATGGCATCCGCCTCCGGTAAGACCATCGAAATCCCGATCAAGTCCAACTTCCGTGAAGGCCTGACCGTACTCGAATACTTCATCGCTGCCCGCGGTGCACGAAAGGGCATGGCCGATACCGCACTGCGTACCGCTGACTCGGGTTACCTGACCCGCCGTCTGGTAGACGTTTCTCAGGACGTTATCATCCGCGAGGACGACTGCGGCGCAACCAAGGGTATCTGGGTAGAGGATATCAAGGAAGGCAACCAGATCATCGAGCCGCTGCGCGAGCGTCTGCTCGGCCGTTTCCCGGTTGACGATATCGTAAATCCGGAGACCGGCGAGGTTATCGTACCCAAGAGCAAGATGATGACCGAGGCTGACGCCGATGCGGTTGTCGGCGCCGGCATCACCCGCGTTCAGATCCGCTCCGTGCTCGAGTGCCGTGCCCGCAAGGGTGTCTGCGCGCACTGCTACGGCATCAACCTGGCAATGGGCACGCCGGTCGGCAAGGGCGAGGCTGTTGGTATCATCGCAGCACAGTCCATCGGCGAGCCGGGTACCCAGCTTACCATGCGTACCTTCCATACCGGCGGTGTCGCAGGTTCGGATATTACGCAGGGTCTTCCGCGAGTTGAGGAGCTGTTCGAGGCGCGTAAGCCGAAGAAGGCTGCAACGCTGGCCGAGATCGGCGGCATGGTCTCCATCGAGGAGTCCAAGCGCACCACCGTCAAGACCGTCAACATCGTCAACCCGCAGACCGGCGATATGCGTTCCTACCAGCTGGCTTCGTCCTCCGGTATCCGCGTAACCGACGGTCAGGAGATTCCGCAGGGCTTCCAGCTGAACGAAGGCTCGCTCAACCCGCATGACATTCTGCGTATCCTCGATCCTCGCGCCGTTCACGACTATGAGATCAAGGAAGTTCAGAAGGTTTACCGTCAGCAGGGCGTAGATATCAACGATAAGCATATCGAGGTTATCGTTCGTCAGATGATGCGCAAGGTTCGCGTTGAGGACGCGGGCGACGCTGAGGTTCTGCCGGGTTCTGTTATGGACTGGCTCGAGTTCGAGGATTACAACAACAAGGTGCAGGCACGCATCGACGCCGGCGAGGAAGGTCTCCGTCTGGCTGTTGCGGAGCCGACCCTCATGGGTATCACCAAGGCATCCCTCGCAACCGATTCCTGGATGTCCGCTGCATCCTTCCAGGAGACCACCCGCGTGCTGACCGACGCTGCAATCAAGGGCAAGGTCGATCCGCTGATGGGCCTGAAGGAGAACGTAATCATCGGCAAGCTGATTCCGGCTGGCTCGGGTGTGTCCGATTACTGCACCGGTCACTACGAGCAGACTGTAAATCTCGACTGATTTGCAGAAAGCCGAAAACGCTGTATATATTAAACAAAACAGGGGAACACTGTAAGGTGTTCTCCTGTTTTTGCTTGTGCCGAATGGAAAATTGAGAATGGAGAATTATCGAAAGAGTGGAAATTGCGCAGAGATAAGCATAATATCAGAAAAAGTTCGCAGGTGCCGTCCGTCATAACGCGCAAACGAGTTGCGCGGCACGGTTGTCGCGCCCCGCGTAGAGTAGACCGCATGTGTAGCAGTACGGTATCCGACAATGCGAATATGTGGATACATGGGCGCGCAAAGTGCGTCCTGCGGAAGAAAAAATCCTCTGCCGTTCCCTTATAGTCTCAGCTCTGCAAATTTCGCCTTGCTATCTAAGGGAAAAGGGGAGATTCACAAGAGGGTGGAAAACCGTAGGTTGTCTATCCTCTTGTGCCCCCGCCGGGCAGGCGAGATTCCCTCGCTTCGCAAGCGTCGATTTTCGCGAAAATCCTCTGGAAAAGAAATTTCTCGTAAAAAATAAAAAATTTCGAGAAAACACTTGACAACAAGGGGACAAACCCGTATACTATGGGAGTATGCCGTATAGGAGGAATATTATGCTTTCAGAACTTCACACGGCGCACAAGGTGATCGGTGTAAAGCAGTCGAAAAAAGCGATTCGGGATGGCGCAGCCGCACAGGTCTTTGTTGCGCTGGACGCAGAAAAACGAATCGTCGGACCGATTTATGAGCTTTGCAGTGAACACGGTATGGAAGTTACCGAGGTCACCACAATGACGGAGCTCGGCGATGCGGTCGGCATTGATGTCGGCGCGGCAGTAGTCGTTGTTCTGCACTGATTTTTCTTTGTTGAATCGCGCAAAACGCGCTTTTCATAAATATCTTTGAAAGAAGGAGGAAATAAAATGCCAACTTTTAACCAACTCGTCCGTAAGGGTCGTGAGGCAGTCGTTACCAAGTCTACGGCACCGGCTCTTCAGGTAGGCTACAACTCTCAGAAGAAGAAGGCTACCGATCAGTCCGCTCCGCAGAAGCGCGGCGTTTGCACCACGGTTAAGACCATGACCCCGAAGAAGCCGAACTCTGCTCTTCGTAAGGTAGCTCGTGTAAAGCTGACCAACCAGATGGAAGTTTCCGCTTACATCCCCGGTGAAGGCCACAACCTGCAGGAGCACTCTGTAGTTATGGTTCGCGGCGGTCGTGTAAAGGACCTTCCTGGTGTTCGTTACCACATCATCCGTGGTACTCTGGATACCCAGGGTGTTGCTAACCGTCGTCAGGCTCGTTCCAAGTACGGTGCTAAGCGCCCGAAGGCAGGCAAGTAATTTTTGAGCGGCGTCTGATCGCGCATCTCTGCGTTGCGCCCACACTTGCGTACATTTGTACGCGGCGTGCGGGACGCGCCTTGATCTGCACGACCATACTTGCTCAAAACGCGAGTACATTACAATGTGTACTGGCTGAAATTACTCCGCCAAGGAGCCAACCCACAAGGTTTTGCGAGAAAGTTATTTTTCAGCAAAGCAGCTATGCTTTGTCTGAGGCATTTTAGTTCCGATTGCATAAATCGGGCCTTTACCTCGGACAGGCATGAACAACGGCGGTCAAAGATCCGCCGAAGTACCTATGAAATCAAATATTTTTGAAGGAGGGAAGTAAAGTGCCAAGAAGAGGTAATGTCCCCAAGAGAGACGTTCTGCCCGATCCGCTTTATAATTCCAAGCTCGTCACCAAGCTGGTAAACTCTATCATGCTCGACGGCAAGAAGGGCGTTTCGCAGAAGGTTGTTTATGGTGCTTTCGATATCGTTCGTGAAAAGACCGGTCGTGAACCGCTGGAGGTTTTCACCGAGGCTATGGAAAACATCATGCCGACCCTGGAAGTTAAGGCTCGCCGTGTAGGCGGCGCTACCTACCAGGTGCCGATGGAAGTTCGCCCGGAGCGTCGTCAGACCCTGGGCCTGCGTTGGATCACCAAGTACTCCCGCGCTCGTTCTGAAAAGACCATGCGTGAGCGTCTGGCAGGCGAGATCCTGGACGCTTGCAACAATCTGGGCGGTGCTGTTAAGAAGCGCGAGGATACCCACAAGATGGCAGAGGCGAACAAGGCGTTCGCACACTACCGCTATTAATCTGTCGGTTTCCGCATAACGCTTTGAAAGGAGAGCAATATGCCTAGAGAATATTCCCTGGAAAGAACCAGAAATATCGGCATCATGGCGCACATCGACGCCGGTAAGACCACTACCACCGAGCGTATTCTGTATTACACCGGTGTAAACCATAAGATCGGCGATACCCATGACGGTACCGCTACCATGGACTGGATGGAGCAGGAGCAGGAGCGTGGTATCACCATCACCTCCGCAGCTACCACCTGCCACTGGTCCGGCTCTACTCATCAGTTCCCGGAGCATCGTATCAACATCATCGACACCCCGGGCCACGTTGACTTTACCGTAGAGGTAGAGCGCTCCCTGCGTGTACTGGACGGTTCTGTAACCGTATTCTGTGCAAAGGGCGGCGTAGAGCCGCAGTCTGAGACCGTTTGGCATCAGGCTGACAAGTACAAGGTTCCGCGTATGGCGTTCGTAAACAAGATGGACATCATGGGTGCTGACTTCTACAACGTAGTCAACATGATGAAGGACCGTCTGAAGTGCAACGCTGTTCCGGTTCAGCTGCCGATCGGCTCTGAGGATACCTTCAAGGGTATCATCGACCTGATCACCATGCGCGCTGAGGTTTACTACGATGACCTCGGCAAGGATATCCGCGATGAGGATATTCCGGCTGACATGATGGAGAAGGCTCAGCAGTACCACGACGAACTGTGGGAGCACGTTGCTGAGCTGGATGAGGACCTCATGATGAAGTACCTCGAGGGCGAAGAGCTGACCATTCCGGAAGTTAAGGCTGCAATCCGCAAGGGCTGTATCGCCAACGAGATCGTTCCGGTACTCTGCGGCACCGCATACCGCAACAAGGGCGTACAGCCGCTGCTGGACGCTGTTATCGAATACATGCCGGCTCCGACCGACATCCCGGACATCAAGGGTGTAAACCCGCAGACCGACGAGGAGGATTCCCGTCCGTCTTCTGATGATGCGCCGTTCTCCGCGCTGGCGTTCAAGATCGCTACCGACCCGTTCGTTGGCCGTCTGACGTTCTTCCGCGTATACTCCGGCACCATCACCGCTGGTTCCTCCGTACTGAATGCTACCAAGGATCAGCGCGAGCGTCTGGGCCGTATTCTGCAGATGCACGCTAACCACCGTCAGGATATCGACTGCGTATATTCCGGCGATATCGCTGCGGGCATCGGCTTTAAGAACACCACCACCGGCGATACGCTGTGTGATGAGAAGCACCCGATCATCCTCGAGTCTATGGAGTTCCCGGACCCGGTTATCCGTGTTGCGATCGAGCCGAAGACCAAGGCTGGTCAGGAGAAGATGGGTATCGCGCTGGCTAAGCTGGCAGAAGAGGATCCGACCTTCAAGACCTACACCGATGAAGAGACCGGCCAGACCATTATCGCTGGTATGGGCGAGCTTCATCTGGAGATCATCGTTGACCGTCTGCTGCGCGAGTTCAAGGTAGAGGCTAACGTAGGTTCTCCTCAGGTTGCTTACAAGGAGACCATCCGCCGCTCCGCTGACGTTGATCAGAAGTACGCTCGTCAGTCCGGTGGTAAGGGCCAGTACGGCCATGTTAAGATCATCGTTGAGCCGAACGAGTCCGGCAAGGGCTACGAGTTCATCAACAAGATCGTTGGCGGTGCTATCCCGAAGGAATATATCGAGCCTGTTAATCAGGGTATCCAGGGCGCTATGCAGTCTGGTATCCTCGCAGGCTACCCGGTTGTTGACGTTAAGGTAACCCTGTATGATGGCTCTTACCACGAAGTCGACTCCTCTGAGATGGCGTTCAAGATCGCTGGTTCTATGGCGTTCAAGGAAGCTATGAAGAAGGCTGATCCGGTTCTGATGGAGCCGATCATGCAGGTTGACGTAATGGTACCGGAGGAGTATATGGGCGACGTTATCGGCGACCTGAACTCCCGTCGTGGTCAGATCCAGGGCATGGAGCCGCGCGGCGGCGTACAGGCTATCTCTGCCGGCGTTCCGCTGAGCGAGATGTTCGGTTACGCAACTGCTCTGCGTTCCCGCACTCAGGGCCGTGGCCAGTACACCATGCAGCCGAGCCACTACACTGAAGTGCCGAAGAGCATTCAGGAGAAGATCATCGACAACCGTACCAAAAACAACGACTAAAATCTGCTGCAGCCTATTGCATTTTTTCTCGAAATGCAGTAAAATAAATGCAACATGACTTTTAATTCATTTTACGAGGAGGATATCCACAATGGCAAAGGAAAAATTTGACCGTTCTCTGCCGCACGTTAACATTGGCACCATCGGCCACGTTGACCACGGCAAGACCACTCTGACCGCTGCAATCACCAAGGTTCTGGCTCTCGAGGGCGATGCTGAGTATCAGGCATACGACGCAATCGACAAGGCTCCGGAGGAGAAGGAGCGCGGCATTACCATCAACACCGCACACGTTGAGTATCACACCGCTAAGCGTCACTACGCTCACGTTGACTGCCCGGGCCATGCCGACTACGTTAAGAACATGATCACCGGCGCTGCTCAGATGGACGGTGCTATCCTGGTTGTATCCGCTGCTGACGGCCCGATGCCGCAGACCCGCGAGCACATCCTGCTGTCCCGTCAGGTAGGCGTTCCGTATATCGTTGTCTTCATGAACAAGGCTGATCAGGTAGACGACGAGGAGCTGCTCGACCTGGTTGAGATGGAGATCCGTGAGCTGCTGTCCTCTTACGATTTCCCGGGCGACGACGTTCCGGTAATCCGTGGTTCCGCTCTGAACGTTCTGACCTGCGATTCCAAGGATCCGAACGCTCCGGAGTACAAGTGCATCCACGAGCTGATGGACGCTGTTGACTCTTATATCCCGACCCCGGACCGCGCTGCTGACAAGCCGTTCATCATGCCGGTCGAGGACGTATTCTCCATCACCGGTCGTGGTACCGTAGCTACCGGTCGTGTAGAGCGTGGCCAGCTGAAGATGGGCGAGGAAGTTGAGATCGTTGGTCTGATGGACGCTCCGCGCAAGACCGTTGTAACCGGTATCGAGATGTTCCGCAAGCTGCTGGACTACGCTGAGGCTGGCGACAACATCGGCGCTCTGCTCCGCGGCATCCAGAAGAACGAGGTTGAGCGCGGCCAGGTTCTGGCTAAGCCGGGCTCCATTCACCCGCACACCAAGTTCCACGGTCAGGTATACGTTCTGAAGAAGGAAGAGGGCGGCCGTCATACTCCGTTCTTCAACAACTACCGTCCGCAGTTCTACTTCCGTACCACCGACGTAACTGGCGTTATCACTCTGCCGGAAGGCACTGAGATGTGCATGCCGGGCGATAACGTTGAGATGGACGTTGAGCTGATCACCCCGATCGCTATCGAGGAAGGCCTGCGTTTCGCTATCCGTGAGGGTGGCCGCACCGTAGGTTCCGGCGTCGTAACCGCTATCAACGCTTAATTTCAGTTAAGCAATAGCATAACGCAATTTACAAGCTCCCATGCTTCGGCATGGGAGCTTTTTTGTGCGTAAAATCCTCTTTCCTGCGCATACTATGCGAGGGAGGGATGCAATTATGCCGGAAAATCATGAAAACCGCTATCAGCTCCGGGCGGCCGAGAAGGCGTTCGAGTGGCTGCGCCGCAGCAAACCGGCAGTGGCCGCGAGGGAACAGGAAAAGATGAGCGAGGGTATCGCGCTGCCGCCCAATGAACGGGATTGCGGCACCGCCTGTTCCATGCAGGGCACCGATCGGGAAACGCTCAACGAGTGGTGCAAAGAGCACGAAACCTGAAAAAGAGACGCGAAAGCGTCTCTTTTGAGGCTGTCGAAAAACTATCGTTTTCCGAGCAGCCTCTCGCTCGAAACCACGCTTTCGAGCGAATACTGAAGAAAAACCGCGCCCTACGGGCACATTTTTTCTTCCCTTGTATAAATTCCGAGATACATGCTCCCGGAATTTATGAATTTGCTTCGCAAATTCTATTTTATGCGTGCTGCCGCACGAAGCGTGAAAATTAAAATAATACTTTTTTGACAGACTGAAAAGAGACGCGAAAGCGTCTCTTTTTCAGAAATGGAGAGTTGAGAATGGGAAATGAAATTTGGTTATCGTTCTATCATCACGTTCATTCTCCATTCTCAATTTTCAATTATTCCCTGATTTTCTGCTCGGTTTACTTATCCGAACAATTGTGCTATACTATATACTAACAAAGTATTCCCTCCGTGCATAGGCTGATAGCAGGAGGGAACGCTCATGTCTGTTTTTCTGCAATCGGTTCTGGCGGTATTTGCCGCGGTGGGATTTTACACCGTGCTGCACACGGTGTACGAGATCGTCTCCGCGCGGCTGCTGCGGCTGCACGGCTCGGCGGAACTGACGCTGTACGGAGACGGCTGCGATGCCGTCAGTGAACATCTGATCCGCGCAGCACTGCGCGTGCGGCGGCAGTATTTTTCCGGTCTGCTGATCACATTTGTCGAAATCGGCAGCGGACAGGGACAGAATATCGCCAAGTACATGGCGGCGCGGCAGGACATAACCTATCTGGAATGACAAGTTGGGACGGTGGGACGTTGGACGAAAGAGAATATTTGATCGTGCGCGGCACGGTGCAGCAGATCGTTTACTACAACGACGAAAACGGCTATGCCGTGCTGCGCCTTGCTGCGGAAAACGGAGCCGAGGTCACGGCGACCGGCACGTTTCCCAACATTGGACTGGGTGAGGAGGTCATTCTGACCGGCTGCTGGGTGACGCACCCGACCTACGGCGAGCAGTTTGCGACCGAGGCGTTTGAGCGCCGGCTGCCGACCTCGGTGCGCGGCATCGCGGAGTACCTCGGTTCGGGCCTGATTCGCGGAATCGGTCCGCGGCTGGCGGCAAAAATTGCGGAAAAGTTCGGTGAGGACACGTTTGACATTCTTATGCACGAGCCGGAGCGTCTGTCGGAGCTGCGCGGCATTACCGACCGCAAGGCGAAAGAGATCGGCCGTCAGTTCACCGAACAGAGCGAAATGCGCCTGCTGATGGACTTTCTGAGCGAACACGGTCTGCCGGTCGCGCTCACGCCGCTGCTGTACAAGCGCCTGCACGACAGCGCCATCGACGCGCTGTGCGAGAACCCGTATCTGCTGTGTGACCCATACTATGATGTGGATTTCAAGCTGGCGGACGGTCTGGCGATGGAGCTTGGACTGTCGCTGCTGAGCGATGAGCGCGTGGACGCGGGCATTCTGTATACGCTGACCTTCAACCTGAACAACGGCCACACGTTCATTCCGGTCGAAAAATTGCTGTACGCGGTATGCATGCTGCTGAGCGACGATGACGTGGTCGTGGACGAGGATCGGGCGCTGCGCGGCATTTCCCGTCTGGAGGAGAGGGGGCGGCTGGTGCGCGAGCATATCGCGGACCGCGACGCGGTCTATCTTCGCGACATGCATGACGCGGAGGCCTATCTTGCCGAAATGCTCAGCTACATGGCAGAGCGCAATTATGAGTACGATTTTGACGTGGATGAGCTGCTTTCCACGCTTTTGGAGAGCAGTGAGTTCACTTTTTCCGAGAAACAGCAGCTTGCGATTTCAACGGCTGCACGCAATGGTCTTGTTATCCTGACCGGCGGCCCGGGCACCGGCAAAACGACCACGGTGCGCGGCATCCTGCAGGTGTTTGAGGCGCTGGGACTGGACACGCTGCTCGCTGCGCCGACCGGCCGCGCGGCAAAACGTCTTTCCGACCTGACCGGCATGGAGGCGAAAACCATCCACCGGCTGCTCGAGGCAGGCTTTGCGGGCGGCGGACGCACGGTGTTTGCCCGCAGTGTGACCAATCCGCTCGAGTGCGACGCGGTCATTCTGGACGAGGTGTCTATGGTGGACATCACGCTCATGCAGGCACTCATCAATGCGCTGCCGCACGGTGCACGGCTCGTGCTCGTCGGTGATGCCGATCAGCTGCCGCCGGTCGGTCCGGGCAACTTCCTGCGCGACCTGATCGCCTCACATCGGGTGCCGACCATTCAGCTGACCGAGATTTTCCGTCAGGCGCAGCAGTCGGATATCGTTATGAACGCGCACGCGGTCAACGCAGGTGAAATGCCAAGGCCATCTGGTGCGGACGGCGATTTTTTCATCATGAAACGGGCGGATCCGGCGTCTGTTATCGAAACGGTAGCACAGCTTTGCGCCCAGAGACTGCCCAAGCACTACGGCTTCACTCCTGCACAGATACAGGTGCTTTCACCTGCCAAGCGGCACGGCAGCGGCACCATTCCGCTTAACCGCCGTCTGCAGGAGGCGCTCAATCCACCGAGTGAAAGCAAGCTGGAAAAGCGCTTCGGAGACACCATTTTCCGCGAGGGCGACCGCGTGATGCAGGTGCGAAACAACTACGACATCGTGTGGGAAAAGCAGGGGGATGACGAGCAGGGAACCGGCGTGTTCAACGGCGACGTTGGCGAGATCATTCGCATTTTTCCGCAGCAGGAGTGCATGGTGATTCGCTTTGACGACCGTATTGCGACCTACACCTTCGATATGCTGAACGAGCTGGAGCTGGCGTATGCCGTTACCGTACATAAATCGCAGGGCAGCGAGTTTGACGCGGTGGTGCTCGCTCTGTCGGACGGTCTGCCGCGCAAGCTGCTTACGCGCAACATTCTCTACACCGCGATCACACGCGCGAAGCGCCTGCTCGTTATCGTCGGCAGTCAGGATGTGGTAGCGTATATGGTAAATAACAACCAGAAGGGCAGACGGTACAGCGCGCTGAAAGCCCGTCTTAGGTTAGCCGAAACTCAGTAAAAGGTGCTGATAAAATGCAGAAGAAAGAGAAAAATACCTGCAAGGGATTTACGCTGGTGGAATTGATCGTTGTGCTGGTCATTCTGGCGATCCTTGCGGCATTTATGATACCGGCGCTGATACAGTATATCGAGAGAAGTCTGGAGGCATCCGACCTCATCGAGGTGCGGGCGGCGTATATCGATGTGCTGACTGCGGTTACGGAGCAGGACAGCAAAAACATGAGCAAGACGGTCAGGCTGAAGCAGAAGCAGGATGACTGGCAGTCGAGAGATCCCATTACAATTGCAGGCGTTACCCATTCTAAGGCGCAAGGAGATACCGCGAACTGGAAAGGAATCCCTACCGCGGGCGGGGAATGCGAGGTGTACTATGACAGGGCAGCGGCTGTGATCGTGTTTGACTGGAAGGGCAAGAGCACAGCGGACAGCACGATCGACTGGAACGAGAATCTGCACGGCATACTCGATCGGACCGGTATTTTGAAGACACTGAAGAATAATTCGAATTTTGAGATCGACTCGAAGTGCCCCAATTCCACTATGGTGCCCTTGGTGGAGAAGGAGATGAGAAGCGACAGCCTGCTGAAAAATGGCACATGGGCGTTTCTCGGCAGTTCCACGAACAAGAGCGACCGCTATTTGTTCTGGACATCGGTCGATGTCGCTACAAAGGCCGTCGGTGCGGGCAAGCAGATACCGGTCATTGTCAGCTCGGCGAACGGCGGCTATTACATCTCAGAAACGACCACCGCGACCCGAGTTAACAATGGCCAAAGCTATGTTGCGATTGTGGACCATATCTACAGTTACAGCACCTTTAAGAATTATATCAAAGACAAGACGAGATATGACACGCTGGCGGAGGCGTATGCAGCCTATAAAGAACAGGTGGAAAACGATGTAAGATTCCAGCAGTATAAGAACACGCTGCCGGAGTGATGCCGTTTTCTCTGTCGAATTTTCGGTATTTGCCCCGGAGTCTTGCAAATGGCGCACAAAATCTGTATAATGGTAATACTGTCAATCCACGCGAACAGAGCGCGGAGAAAGGAATGAAATATGGCTTCTTTTCTGCAAAGAATCGCGAAAAAGATGTCGCTTTTTTCGAGCGATATCGGCATCGACCTCGGCACAGCAACCGTGCTGGTCTATGTAAAGGGCAAGGGTGTTGTACTTAACGAGCCGTCCGTTGTGGCGGTGGACAAGGTTTCCGGCAAAATCCTTGCCGTGGGCGAGGAAGCGCAGAGCATGCTTGGCCGTACACCGGGCAACATTGTCGCCATCCGTCCGCTGCGCGAGGGCGTTATTTCGGATTACGAGATGACCGAGCGCATGATCAAGGAATTCATCGCAAAGGTGCAGGGCATCCACCTGTTCAAGCCGAATGTGGTCATTTGTGTGCCGTCCATCATCACCGAGGTGGAGGAGCGTGCCGTCATTGATGCGGGCACGCAGGCGGGCGCAAAGCGCGTTTTTCTGGTCGAGGAGCCGGTCGCGGCGGCCATCGGCGCGGGCATCGATATCAACAGGGCCAACGGCAATCTGGTGGTCGATATTGGCGGCGGCACGACCGATGTGGCGGTTATTTCGCTCGGCGGCATCGTCGAATCCACGTCCATCAAGGTCGCGGGCGATAAGTTCGACGAGGCCATTGTCAAGTACGTCCGCCGCAAGCACAATGCGCTGATCGGCGACCGCACGGCAGAGGAGATCAAGCGCACGGTCGGCTGTGTGTATCCGCGCAGCGAGGAAGCGATCATGGAGGTCAGGGGGCGCTGTCTGATGACCGGTCTGCCGCGCACGTTTACCGTAAGCTCGAGTGAGATTCTCGATGCACTCGAGGAGGTCTCCTCAGCGATTGTCGAGGCGGTGCACTGGGTGCTCGAGCGCACACCTCCCGAGCTGACCGGCGACATTTCCGCCAACGGCATCACTATGACAGGCGGCGGTTCGCTGATCTGGGGCTTTGATAAGCTGATCGCCTCCAAGACCGGCATTCCGACGCGCGTTGCGGACGAAGCGGTTTCGTGCGTGGCGTACGGCACGGGCAACTGTCTGGAAAACCTGTCGAAAATGCAGGACGGCACGATGAATCTGTCGCGCCAGCGGCAGATGAAGCGATAAGGATACATAGAGGGAGGTTTCCACTATGAGCAGTGCAGCAAACGTGACCGTAACCATCCGAAATGACGCACCGTTCGTATCGGCAGGCAGGTATTATCTGTTTTCCGACCCGGCGGCGTGGACGCTGATGCCGACCGACGAGGGCAGCGAACAGCTGCCGCTCACGCTGGACAAGCACAGCTATGCACTCGGCGCTGAGCCGGTGTCAAGCGAGCCGGACGAAATACAGGGTCTGCTCCGCGTGTATAAGGTGCGTCCGATCGCGCTGACGCTGACCGATGTGCGCGGCACAAAGGCGGCGCTTTCCGTGTCGTACCGTGCGGAAAACCTTGCGGTGCTGCAGGAATGGGGACTGGACTGCCGCAGTGCCGGAGAGCCGAAGAACCCGCCTGAAAAGTCCTTTCTGGTGAGGGTGACGGATGGCGGTGAGCTGCTGTCAAAGGGCAAGCTGGAGGTCTGGCGCGAAGGCGATACGCTGTGCTTTTTCCGGCGCGACAGAAACCTTTACACGGGCAAGGACAACCTGTACAGCGGCGAACTGCCGGTGCAGGCAATCCGGTTTTACCGTCTGTGCGGCGGCATGCGCACGGAAACGCGCGTATCCGGCGGCGGCGTGACCGTTGACCGCTCGGCGGCATACTGGGCAGGCTGAGAACATCCGTTTTCGTTCAATCCGCATGGACGCGCCATCGAGGCGGCGGTGCAGTCCGAACCGGTCCGCACCGAGCAGGTGCAGCACGATGAACGCTATGTGCAGCTTCGGGTGCAGTGGGAAAACCGGCGCGTGGACCTGCGGTTTTCGCCGGACAGCCTTGCGGCGTTTGGCGCGCTCATTCCGGAAAAGGAATTTGACGAGGTGGCGCTGAGCGACCGCACACCGACGCCGGTCGAGCAGCTTGATATCCTCGCCGGACTGTGCGACCGCGGCTTTGTTACGCGGGAAGAATTTGAGCAGGCGAAAGCGCGTCTGCTCGGGAAAATCTGAGGAATTTATGACCGAACAGGAAAAATATATGAAGGCCGCGCTCAAGCTGGCGCAAAAGGCGGCGGACGAAGGCGAAGTGCCGGTCGGCGCGGTGGTTGTCTGCGACGGCAAAATTGTCGGACGCGGACGCAACCGACGGGAAACAAAGAAAAACGCACTGCACCATGCAGAAATCGAGGCCATCGAGAAGGCGTGCAAAAAGCTGGGCGGCTGGCGGCTGCACCGCTGCGATCTGTACGTTACGCTCGAGCCGTGCCCGATGTGCGCAGGCGCGCTCATCAACTCGCGCATGAAAACCGTGTACTACGGTGCACCCGACCCGAAGGCCGGCTCGTGCGGCTCGCTGATAAACCTGTTCGCACTGCCGTACAATCATCAGCCCGCGCTGGTGAGCGGCGTGCTGGAGCAGGAATGCGCGGACATTCTGCGGAATTTCTTCCGCGAGCTGCGCAAAAAGCGGAAAGAGATCCGCAAATTAGAGAAATCACGCGTCGAAGAACAATCATGACGCTTGATTATAGTATGCAAGTCGTGCCGATATTGCAGTTTGCTCAATACGCGGCACAGAAAAAAGGGGAAAAATAAACAATGCCAAGAGAAAGACTCGGCTCGCGCCTCGGCTTCATCCTGCTTTCCGCAGGCTGCGCCATCGGCGTGGGCAACGTATGGAAGTTCCCGTGGATGGTCGGTCAGTACGGTGGCGGCGCGTTCGTCGTGTGCTATGTGCTGTTCCTGCTCATCCTCGGTCTGCCGATCATGACGATGGAATTTGCCATCGGCCGTGCGAGCCAGAAAAGTCCGGTGCGGGCGTATCAGGCGCTCGAGAAGCCGGGCAGCAAGTGGCACATCCACGGCTATCTGGCGATGATCGGCAACTATCTGCTGATGATGTTCTACACCACCGTGTGCGGCTGGATGCTGTACTACTTCTACCTGACGGTCAGCGGCCGATTTGTCGGTGCGACCAGTGAGCAGGTGCAGGCAGCCTTTCCGGAAATGCTCGGCAAGCCGATGGTTATGGCGGTCTGCATGGTTGCGGTCGTTGTCGTCGGCTTTATGATCAACTCGTTCGGTCTGCAGGGCGGTCTGGAGCGCGTTACCAAGGTGATGATGATCATTCTGCTGGCCATCATGGTTATTCTGGCGATCAACAGCATCATGACCGAAGGCTCGGGCGAGGGCCTGCGCTTCTATCTGATTCCGGATCTCGGCCGTATGCAGGAGTGCGGCATCGCCAATGTTATCGTTGCCGCGATGAATCAGGCGTTCTTCACGCTGTCGCTCGGCATCGGCGCGATGGCTATCTTCGGCAGCTATATCGGCAAGGGCCGTGCGCTGCTCGGCGAGGCCGTCAATGTTGCGATTCTGGATACGTTCGTAGCATTTACTGCCGGTCTGATCATCTTCCCGGCGTGCTTTGCCTTCGGCGTGGCACCGGACAGCGGTCCGAACCTGATCTTCGTTACGCTGCCGAATATCTTTAACCACATGGCGCTCGGCCGCCTGTGGGGCAGCCTGTTCTTCGTATTCATGGCGTTTGCGGCCTTCTCGACCGTCCTCGCTGTGTTCGAGAACATCATGTCCTGCTGCATGGACCTGACCGGCTGGAGCCGCAAAAAGACCGCAGCCATCAACATCGTGCTGATGATCCTGCTGTCGCTGCCGTGCGTGCTCGGCTTCAATGTCTGGTCCGGCTTCCAGCCGTTCGGCGCAGGCTCGAACGTGCTCGACCTCGAGGACTTCCTCGTGTCCAACATTTGGCTGCCGCTCGGTTCGCTGGTTTACCTGCTGTTCTGCACCTCCCGCTGCGGCTGGGGCTGGAAGAACTTCAAGGAGGAGGCCAACGAAGGCGGCGGACTCAAGGTCAAGGATAATATCCGCTTCTATGTAAGCTATATCCTGCCGATTATCGTGCTCATCATCTTTGCACTCGGCATTAAGGATAAGTTCTTCTAAAGAGATGCGAAAAGCACCGCGAAAGCGGTGCTTTGAGGCTGTCGAAAAACTCCGTTTTTCGAGCAGCCTCTCGATTGAAAGCACGCTTTCAATCGAATCTCGAAGAAAAACCGCGTCCTGCGGACACATTTTTTCTTCCCTTGTATAAATTCCGAGATACATGCTCCCGGAATTTATGAATTTGCAAAGCAAATTCGATTGAATGCGTGCTGCCGCACGAAGCATAAAAATCGAATATTGCTTTTTCGACAAGCTGAAAGCACCGCGAAAGCGGTGCTTTTTTCGTATCCAGAGCAGTAATTGAGAATTGAAAATGGAAATTGACCCTGCGGTGAAGCAATGTGCAGATGGGTTGCACGGCGGGGCACCCCGGTGTGGCTTCTCTTGCCCTTAGGGCAATTCACCTTGTGCCGCGGGTGCGGCGAACCTCATAGCCAAAGGTTGGCTCCAATTCCGTATCCGATAGCACGCATATAAACCCCAATCCCGCATAAGCTGTTGCAAGAAGCAAAAAGGGAGGCACCCGCCATGCAGGAGGAAAAAAGCGCAGTCTATACCGTAATCTTAGGCGTATGCCTGCTCCTGTGCCTGCTGATGCTGGGAAATATGCTGATGGGCAGGGCGGATACCAGCATAGCGCCTGCCGCACCCGAGGAGGGCGATGCAATGGAATTTCACATCACGGAGGACGATATCGCGTCTGTGCTGACCGAAGCGCTGCCGTTTCCGGTCGAGGACACGGCGGTCAAAATCAGCCGTGACGGCACGATCGCCGTGACGACAGCCGTAACCCGTCAAGCACTGACGGAAAGCAATCTGGTACCCGGCAAGCTGCGCACGGCGCTGCTGTTTCTGCCGGAGCGCTGCAAGCTGTACGGCGCGTGGAGCGCAGCTGTTTCAAACGGCAAACTCAGCCTTACCTGCCGGACCATCAAGCTGGAAGGCTTCACCTTGCCCGAGCAGACCGCTCAGGCACTCTCCGATGCGTTCGCCGCACAGTGGAATATCCGCATGGAACAGCGGGACTTCACGCCGCAGATCATACAGTGGCAGGACGGGGAAGCGGTGCTGCTGGGATAACCGCTCTCAATAGGCAAAAGAAAAATCCCTTCGGAAAACCGAAGGGATTTCTGGTATGTAACCTTACTCAAAAATTACGCGGCCTGCGCCCTGATAGCGGGTCGCATAGCTGCCGGTCAGCGACGAGTACTTAACCACATCGCCCGTGCTGGGTGCGTGAATAAACTGGTTACTGCCGACATAAATGCCTACATGGCTGATGGACGAGGTGCTGCTGCCGAAGAATACCAGATCGCCCGGCAGAAGGTCGTCGCGGGAAACACGGGTGGTTGCATCATACTGAGCCTGAGCGACACGCGGGATGGAGCCGACCGTGTTCTTGAACACATAAGAGGTGAAGCCGGAGCAGTCAAAGCCGCTCGGCGTGCTGCCGCCGTATACATACGGAACACCGAGGAACTGTGCAGCATAGTTCAGCACGCTCTGGCGCTTTGCGCTGATCGAGACAGAAGCTGCGGTGTTCGACGGGGTGATCGCCGTACCGGACGAAGCGGTTACGAGGTAGTCCGCACTGATGTAACCGGTCGTGCCTGCGTAGGATACCTTGCTCCAGCCGTTAGACGTGCTGAGCACGGTAACAGCGGTGCCGTTCTTCAGCTCACCGAGAATGGTGGAAGAGGTGCTTGCCGAAGAGCGGAAGTTTACGGTAGAGGAGCACTTAACTACTGCTGCCGTACCGGTGGACGCGGACGTGTTATTGGATGCCGAACCGGTGGTCGATACATAATCCTGCTTGATGTAGCCGGTCTTGCCGGAGCAGGTTACCTTGCACCAGCCGTTTGCGGTGCTGACAACGGTAACTGCGGTGCCGTTCTTCAGCTCTGCCAGAATGGAAGAGGAAGTATTGGCCTCGGAACGCAGGTTTACACTCGAGGAACACTTCACCTTACCGGCGGTGCCGGTCGCAGAGGTAACGGTGTTCGACGGAGCGATGGCGGTGCCGGCGGAGCTGCTTGCGAGCGTGATATAATCCGGATGGATATAGCCGGTCTTGCCATTGTATGTAACCTTGTACCAGCCGCTGCTTACGCCGACTACATTTACCTTGGTGCCGTTCTTCAGCTCACCGTAAGAGGTGGACGAGGTGTTCGGCGCCGAACGGAAATTTACACTGCTCGAGCACTTTACAGTGCCGGTGCCGAGTGCAACGTCGGTTGCGGTGGTGCCGGTCAGGTACTCGCCGCTGACGTAGCCTTCCTTGCCGTTTACGGATACCTTGTACCAGCTGGAGCTGTTATTCAGTACCGCAACCGTGGTACCCTTGGAGAGGGTCGTGATCACTGCACCGCCGGGGGACTGACGCAGGTAAAGCGAATCTGCGTTTACCTTGGCCTGAAATACTGCCAGCGAGTTCGGCAGGACCATCGACATCGCAAGTGCACCGGAAAGTGCGAAGCGAGCGAGTTTTTTAGAAAAAGACATGAAATTGAAGCCTCCGTTTCAAAATGGGAGAAAACAGCCTTTACACTGCCGCAGCAAGCTGCGGTGAAGTCTTACTTCGTGTGCAGTGCTCTGCCGAGCCAGATGGATGCAATATCCATCGCTGCCCACATGCTGTTCTTCTCGGTTTTCTTGACGATACGCTCTTTCATACGTACGTTGGGATCGGTCTGCTGAAGCTGTACGGATACACGCTTTGCAACCGGCAGACCCTTGTAATCACCAGATTCGAGGATCTGCATCATAATGATGTGAGAGTCACTCATCGAGCCGTAATAGATGATGTTTTCCTTACGCATCAGCGGGTGACCCTTGTATTCCAGAAGGTTATTCTTCTTGGTGGTAGGCATTATCTGCACTCCTTATAGTTACAAAATGGTTACATTCCAAAGTTACATTACGGTTACAGTATAGCATGCTCGAACCGGTTTGTCAAACATTGTTTTGAAATTTCGCATTTTTGTGATAAAATAGAGCCTGTCAAATGCGAAAAAAAACGCAGGAATCGACAGCGAAAATCCACAGTGGCCGCACGCGCACGAGAGTAAGGTTACAGACGCTGTAACCCAATCGAATACCTTATTATAATAGGGGATTCGCAAGCGCGCAGCGAGCCGTTGAGAGCAAAGGAATGTACATTTGTGAAATTTGCTTTTTTCACCTTGGGCTGCAAGGTTAATTTATTTGAGACGCAGGCGCTCAGTCAGCTGGCGCAGGCGCGCGGACACGAGATTGTTGATAAGGACGCGGATGCCGTGATCGTCAACACCTGTACGGTAACATCGGTGTCCGACCATAAGAACATCCGCGCGTTCCACAAGCTGCGGAGAGACAATCCGAACGCGGTTATCGCGGCGTGCGGCTGCTTTGCACAGACCGACCCGGAGCGTGTCCGCGCCACCGGCGAGATCGACCTCATCTGCGGTACCAGGGACAGGGCGCAGGTGATAGACCTGTGCGAGCAGGCCGTCAGCGGACAGGCCGTACAGGTGCGTGAGAGCGAGGAAAGCGGCTTTGAGACTCTGCCTGCCGGTATCCCGCACGGCCGCACGCGCGCGCTGCTCAAGATCGAGGACGGCTGCAACAACTTCTGCACCTACTGCATCATTCCGTATGCGAGAGGGCGGGTGCGCTCACTGCCGGTCGAGCAGGCGCTCGAGCAGACGGTGCGGCTGGCTGACGCGGGCGTGCACGAGATCGTGCTGACCGGCATCGAGATCGCGTCCTACGGCAAGGACTTCAAGCCGCAGGTGCCGCTCACCGAGCTGCTGGAGAAGCTGCTGACCGCGCAGCCGAACGTGCAGTTCCGGCTCGGCTCCCTCGACCCGCGGGCGGTGGACGATGTGTTTTGTGAACGGCTTGCCGGCTTTGCCAATCTCGCACGGCATTTTCATTTGTCCATGCAGAGCGGCTGCGATACCGTTCTCCGGCGCATGAACCGCCACTACACGAGCGAGGAATTTTACCGGTGTGTCGAGCGGCTGAGACGTGCGTTTCCGGACTGCTCGGTTACGACCGATTTGATTGTCGGCTTTCCGGGCGAGACCGAGGACGAGTTTACGCAGACGCTGGCCTTTCTGGAGAGATGCGCGTTCGCGTCCGTGCATGTATTTCCGTATTCCGTGCGCGAGGGCACAAAGGCGGCTGCCATGCCGGGTCAGCTCGATCAGCAGACCAAAACCGCCCGCGCCGAGCGGGCAAAGCAGGTGGCGGAGACACTCAGCGCTGCCTATCGAAAGCAGTTTGTCGGCCGCACGCTGTACGCGCTGCCTGAGCACCCGACCGGCGGCCTGTGGGCGGCGCACGGACGCTACGGCTTTCCTGTATATATAGAGGATAAGGCGGAGAAAAATCATCCGGTCATCGTAAAGGTTATCGGTCTGCACAAGGACGGCGTATTGGCGAAAATTGAAAATTGAGAATGGAGAATGTGTAACCATTTTCGGCCTCTTACCATAGAATGTAATGAAATCTTTGATAGGAGGAAATGACAGTATGTGTTCTTCTAACAGCTTCTGGGGCGAAAATTCCTGGTGGTGGATCATCATCCTGATCATCCTGATCTGGGTATGCTGCGGTCAGGGCAGCGGCGGCTGTGGTTCCTGCGGTACCTGTGGTGATAATACCTGCGGCGGCTGCGGTAATTGCGGCAACTGCTGCTGCTGAGCGACCGACATATCCGTAGAAGGGAGAGGCACCGCGTGAGCGGTGCCTTTTTCGTTTTCTCGGCATAGGGCAACCGAGAAAATGCGAACCGCACAGGCGGTTTTTCGGCACCGGCTGACCGGGGTACTCGAACTGCCGTAGGCGTGTTCGCCCCTGACGGGCGGGGAGGTTTTCGCTGAACCTCAGCGGGGAGTGCGCCTACCCGGCGGGGGCACAAGAGGGTAGACACCTGCGGTTTCCACCCTCTGATTTTCTCCCCTTTCCCTTGGATAGTCTGGCGCAGATTGCCGACATGTGACCGCTTCGAAAATAGGGGAACGGCAGAGGGGGTTTTTCTACCGTATCTTTCTCAACCTGTTCGCAGGGTCAGATACATTACTGCTACACATATGGGCTACTCTGCGCAAGGCGCGGCATAACCGTGCCGCGCAACTCTTTAACACGTTATACCGCACGGCACCTACGAATTAAGCGTTTGGTACAATTTATCTTGGCAGGTGCTGTCTATATAACGCGCTAACGAATTGTGCGGCACGGTTATGCCGCACTCTGCGTTGATTAACCCGCATGTGTAGCAGTACGCTGTCTGTGAACTGCGAAAAGGTGGAGAAAGACACGCTGCGGTAACCCGACTGCCGTACTCCTTTTCGGAGCGGTCACATATAGGAAATCTGCGCCAGATTAGGAAGCAAGGGAAAGGTAGGAGTTCAAAGAGGAAGGAAAACCGCAGGTTGTCCTTCCTTTTTGCCCACCGCCGTGGGTACGGCGTCGTCCCCGCGGCGGGCGCCGCAACGTCCCCGCCGTCCGCAGACGGCGAATCCCCTCGCTGAGGTTCAGCGGAAAACTCTCCGCCCGGAAAGGGCGAACCCGCTGACGCAGTTCGAGTACCCCGGTCCGCCGGTGCAGGAAAAGGAGCCGCCCCGTTAGGCCGAACCCGCCTGCGGCAGTTCGTATGCCCCGGTCAACCAGTGCAGGAAAGCGCCGAGTTCCACCGCGATAAAAATTTTCAAGAAAATATGCGTTACCCTCTTGCAAAATACGCGAAAATAGGGTATTATATACAAGCACTGTTTTGTATGAACAGTCGAATGATGCTTAATGATGTAAAAAATACTATTATTTGGAGGCATAGCGATTATGACCGCAGGTGAATTTCGTAACGGCGTAACTTTTGAAATGGACGGTCAGGTACAGCAGGTTATTGAGTTCCAGCATGTAAAGCCGGGCAAGGGCGCTGCTTTTGTTCGTGTCAAGATGAAGAACGTCGTAACCGGTGCGGTTACTGAGACCTCCTTCAACCCGACTGCTAAGTTCGAGGAGGCTTTCGTAGAGCGCCGCGAGATGCAGTATCTGTACAATGAAGGTGACCTGTACTACTTCATGGACAACGAGACCTACGAGCAGATTCCGATCAGCAAGGATACTCTGGGCGACGATTTCCGCTTCGTGAAGGAGAACGAGAACGTTAAGGTTCTTTCCTACAAGGGCAGCGTTTTCGCAGTTGAGCCGCCGCTGTTCGTTGAGCTCGAGATCACTGAGACCGAGCCGGGCGTTAAGGGCAACACTGCTACTAACGTACTCAAGCCCGCTACCGTTGAGACCGGTGCTGTTGTTAAGGTTCCGATCTTTATCGAGCAGGGTGAGCGCATCCAGATCGATACCCGTACCGGTGAGTATCTGGGCCGCAGCAAGACCAAGTAAAAACTTGCAGCCAGCAGGGATGGCAGCCGCCGTCCCTGATTCGGACATTTAGCTCAGCTGGAAGAGCATCCGCTTGACGTGCGGAAGGTCAGCGGTTCGAACCCGTTAATGTCCACCACCAAGCCACTCATTGTGAGTGGCTTTTTCTTTTGTCTGCACAAAAAGCAGCTGAGACCCCACATCTCAGCTGCTTCTATTTCGTCCCACATTTTGCTTTTACTCTCTGTGCTGCCGCTATCCTTCGGCAGCTGCCTTTTATTGCTCGGTCTCGCGGATATATTTGAAAACCGAGTGCTCCAGATAAAATTGCACGTCACCTTCTGTCAGCTCATACGGCTTGTGACCGTCAATGCACAGCCAGTATCGTCCGTCCGCACTTTGCTTGAGATAGGCATTCTCGTCGTTAAAATAGACGGTCGAGCTGCTGTCAAGCTCGGCCGGCGGCTCGAATGCCGGCTGCGGCAGCACCGCATACGACAGTGCCAGCAGAACGGCAAAGCTGCCGATGAGTACGGCGCTTGCGGTTCGGCCGTTCGGCTGCTCTGCGCAGGCGAGCACGGCGGTGAATCGCTCCCGCATGGCCTTATTCGCCTCGGCGCGAAACAGGGCCGTGGACGGCTGCGGCACCGGCTGCTGCGTGCAGCCTTGCTTCATTGCGGCGAGGATGGCGCGCAGATAGGCTGTGCGTTCCTGCGCATTCAGCGTCTGTGCAATCGCGCGGTCGCACTTAAGCTCGAGCGTTTGTTCCAAATCCTTTTGCAGCAGGTATACGACCGGATTCCACCAGAAAATGATGCAGTACAGCGTTACGAGCAGCTTGACAGCCGTATCATGGTTGAGAAAATGCGTGTACTCATGCAGCAGAATGTAGTGCAGTTCGGCATCTGTGTACGTCTTGTCCGGCAGAATGATGTACCGGCGCAGCACACCTACGCCAAAGGCAGATTCGATATTCGCGGCTGTACGTCCGCGAACTTTGATGGTGCGGCCGGTCTGCCGCCGGATCTCGCTCAGCAGGGAAACCGTGCGGCTGTCCCATGGCTTGGCTTGCCGCGCAGCGCGGATGGCTTTGCGATACTGCAGCGCGTAATGGATCAGCAGAAAAACTGTGCCGAGCAGCCAGATTGCACACAAAAGCAGTCCGACCGGCAGGTGCGTGACCGAATCGGGCTTGCGCGCCAGAAAGCTGTAGATGCGCGGATACACGACGCTGTCGCTCACAATCACTGCGTGCGGAAACTCGAGCGGCAGCAGCAGGCGCGCGGCGCAGAACAGGTAAAGCAGCACCATAGTCAGCACGCCGAAATGCGGCCGGAAGCGTGTGTGCCGCACAAGATAGATCACAATGATCAACAAACTGCTCCACAAAAGTGCAGATATAAAGGAAAACAGGGTTATTTGCATATTATTTATCTTCTTTGTTCTGCAGCGCAGCTTCGTACTGATCGACCATTTTTTCCAGCTCGGCAATCAGCTTTTCTTCCTGCTCGGATTCGTTTGATTTGGCGGTTTTTTTGAACAGCGCCACGGCGATTCGGGCAAACAGTGCCTGGTTCACGCCTTGCTCCTCGAGCATGTTCGCCAGAAATTCGTCCTTGGTGTAGCAGGGGACAAACTGCCGCGACTGATAGCGTCCGTTTTGCAGCAGACCGCTGACCTGCACCATGTCTTTTTTGACAAGCTGACCGAGCAGTTTGTCGATATAATTGGTGTTCCAGCTGGCTTCCGTAACTTTTTCAGCAAGCTGCAGCGTTGTGAGCGGACGGTTTTCCCGCCATAAGGTGTCCATCAGAATTTCCTCGGAGTTGGACAGCTTGAAGCGCTTCATTGGCTTCACCTCTGTTTTGATAATCACCTGCAAGGTGTTTATTATAAGATAAGAATAACCACCTTGAAGGTGGTTGTCAATATCTTGATGGAAATTTGTAGGAATATCTGAAACTGGACATGATAAATTGTGAGAAGTGACAACATATTTTCTGGTGACAGGGGGAAGAGGCACACCTTTCGGTGTGCCTCATTTCATTTTCCGCAGATATTCTTTTTGCAGGCGCTGACGGGGTACCACGCACATCCGCGACAAATATCCTCCAGCATGGCTGGGGTCATTTGTGTGTCGATTGCACGGATCAGGTCCTGATAAACATACTCGCCCTCGTGCAAATCAAAGTATTCGACCGTCTTTCGGTCAAAGCGAGAGACCTTTTCCTGTGCTTCGCACAGGTTGTCAGCGGTGTGGTGCGGGCAGTGCGCGCATAGAGAATCCGAACCAAAGACAAGCCGGATTCGGGTTCCCGGTACATTTCGCAGAGAATGCACAATCGCACTCATATTTTGCACAAATTCTGTGCTATAGCCCTTGCCGGAGTAGCCTTGTGTGCAAAGCAGATGATGCGGGCGCAGCCGGATCATGCCTTGAGCCCCGGGATGCGCTTGCGAACGAGAAAGCCGATCACGGTTGCAAGAACAGCCTTGATGACAGCGGTCGGGATGAACGGCAGCACGCATGCGGTCACGCCTGCGGCGATCGAGCTGTTCATGAGTACGCAGAACATCGCCGTGCCGACAACATAGTTGGCAATCGTGCCGACGATCAGTGCGAGTACATACGCGCCGCGGAATGCATGGCGGTGGTCGGCGCCCCAGCCGATAATAAACGCCATCAGCGGGAAGGAGATCAGAAAACCGCCGGTAGGACCGATAAACTTGTCAAAACCGCCGGAAAAGTTCGCAAGCACCGGTACGCCGACGGCACCGAGCAGCAGATAAATTACGCTTGAAACCGTGCTCAGCTTGGCGCCGAGAACGACAGCCGCCAGTGTAATCGCAAACGTCTGCATGGTCATGGGTACGCCGCCGGGCATCGGAATGGAAATCTGCGCCATGATCGCGATGACCGCCGCGAACAGTCCGGAATAGCAGATGTCGCGCACGGAAAACGCGCTGCGCTGTGCGGGCTTGCTGGAAATGTCACTCATTGGGAGTTCCTCCTCGTTGTTTTGCTTATTGCATTAAACCACAGATTTACTGCAATGTCAACTAATTTCGGAAAAATGGTTGACGGTGTGCGCGAAAAAGAAACAGCTGTTCCGTGCATTTGCACAGAACAGCTGTTTGCTCAGCTCGCAGAGCGCTCCCAGCGGGCAAAAAGGCGGTGGAGAATCAGGCAGAACAGCAGCGCAAAGACCACGCCGAACACATTCTGCGCGACACGCAGACCGACCGCGCTTTTGAGTCCGTATGCGCTGGTTGCAATAGCGAGCGCACCGAACGTGTTGAACACAGCCTGCCAGCCGTATTTCGCGGAAAAACCGACACCGATGCCGCCAATCACGCCGATATAGGCGTAAATCGAGGACGGAAGCAGGAAATAAAGCGCTAAAAAGCAGCAAACACCCGCAATATTTCCAATGATACGCCAGCGAACGCGGTAGCGCATATCGTCCATCGCGGGAAGGATTGCGCTCATGGCGGCAATGCCCGCCCACATCGCACGCGGCATGCCGCTCAACTCTGCAAGGAAAAGCACGAGCGGAACGCAGATGATCTGGCAAAGCTGCCATTTGGAGCGCGGATGGCGCAGATCGAAAGCAGGAAGGATGTCTCCTGCACAGAGCTCATAGGCATTGCCGCGATGGTTGCCGTAGAATACCGCGCAGACCAGAAGCGCACCGACAGCAAGTCCAAACAGGCGCATTTGATAGGCGTGCCCGCTCACATCGTAACCATACAGCAGCAGATAGCCGAGCACGAGTGTGGACTGATTAAACATTCTCGGCTCGTGGCAGCCGAACAGAATGAGCAGGGCAATCGCAGCAGCATTGATGAACAATCCGCCGACCGGGCCGGCCAGATTGGCTGCATGCGGTCCGACGGCCATAATGCCGAAAAATCCGGCGAGCAGCAGCGTGGACTGCTCTGTGCGAATGCACAGATGTGCGCTGCGGAATACGAGCAGATACAGCAGCACGACTACGCCGACAATGCTGTTGTCCGCGCCGAAGCCCAGACTGTAAAGTGAAACAAAAATAAAGCAGAATGCGACGGTTATCGCAATTTTGGTCAAGTACACGGCAATATGGTACAGCTTTTCGCGCTGTGACGCACTCTCGCGGATGATTTTCTTTGAGCCTGCCTGATTGACCTGTAATTCCTGATAAAATGTCATGAAATTCCTTTCCAATAGGTGAAAATGAGTAACTGTATAACTATATCACCATCGAGAAAGAATTTCAACTGTTTTTTTTAAAATCGAACAACAGGCCGGATATACTTCCAGAAACGCACACAATCGTGCACAAAATAGAACACACGACCGGGTGCGGTATCCAGACAGCAGCCGGCGGCCTCGTAATCGAAATCACGCATCGCACGCTCGATTTTTGCCTCAACAAGATTGTTTTCCGTCTGCAGATCAAACGGACCGTGCTCGAAAACCAGATAATCCCCTTCGGGGACCTTCATTAGCTGCAGCGGAGCGGGCACCGCGTCGGTGCAATCGCGCGGCAGACGCACACCCCAGCATTCCGCCAGAGGAATGCCCCAGCTGCAGATACGGCCGCTCGGCTCGTTCACGAACGCCATCTGCTGCTCGGCTTCGGGGGCAAGCTGCCGCAGAAGGGCGCTGACCGTTTCTAAATCCGCTCCGGGAATGCAAGCCTGCTTTTGCATAAAATCCCAGTAACCGATGCTCTCGTAGTTGCGAATGTGTGCAAATTTGTGCGACGGAAGCGTGATAAAATACGTCTGTACATCGTTTTCCGTGCCTGCGGGAGCCTGCTCTGCGAGGTAGCAGTCCAGCGGCCGAATCACCGTGCGCAGTGACAGCGGGCGGGGAGAGCGCCGATATTCGCCGGGCGTGATGCCGTAAGCCGCACGGAACGCGCGCGTGAACGCCTCCTGCGAGGAAAAACCGCAGTCGAGCGCGATATCGAGCAGCCGCTGTTCTCCGTCCCGAACCGCGGGCAGCGCGAGCGCCGGACGGCGTGCCTGTACAAAATCCCGCAGGGAAGTGCCCGTCAGCGCATGGAATTTGTGCGAGACCTGCGACTGCGAACAGTCAAGCAGCCGGGCTAAATGCGCGAGTGTCAGCGTTTCGCCCTCACGCGCACGGATACAGCGGTCAATCTCGGCAATCAGCCGCAGAACATTGTCGTGCCAGTTTTGCATGAAAATCCCTCCTTGTCCCTGCATGATACAGGAAAATGAGCTGTGTCGCTTGATCTGACCTGCAAAAAAGAAAAACCGACGTAAAAACGCCGGTTTTCGATCTTATCCGTTCTTCTTGATGGCATTGATGAGCTGCTCGGCCTGCGGAGCGCCGTGCTTCTTGGCCTGCTCGGCCCAGTAGAGCGCCTCGCGCGCATTATGCGGCGTGCCTTCGCCGCGTGCGTACAGGATAGCGGTGTTCATCATGCACGCTGCGTTGCCGCCCTGAGCAGCCTTGAGAAAATACTGGAAGGCGAAGGCCGCATCCTGCGGAACACCGGTACCGGTGCTGTACAGCCATGCCAGACGGCCCATCGCCAGCACGTTGCCGCGGTTTGCGGCAATCTGGTACCAGCGGACAGCCTCGTCCATGTCCTTCTCCAAGCCGCGGTCGCCCGTCTCGATCAGGCTGGCGATCAGTGCCGCAGCCTCCGGATGACCGTATTCAGCGGCCTTGCGGTACCAGGTGAGCGCGGTCTGCTGATTCTTTTTCACGCCGAAGCCCTTGTCGTGGTAGCATGCCAGATTGAACATAGCAACCGGATCGTTTTGCTCAGCCGCCTTTTTTGTCCATTCAAAGGCATTCTCAGCATTCTTTTCCACGCCCTGTCCGCGCTCATACAGCGAGCCGAGCGCACGCTGTGCCGGCGCACAGCCGTCCTCCGCGAGAGCCAGCCACTGACCGGCTGCTTCGGCAAAATTGCCTGCCTTATATGCGTCCAGAGCCTGCTCGAACGCCTGTTCAATGCTCTGCTGATTTTCCTTGTTCGCTTCCATTGTTTACTCCTCCAGACAGTACCGCCTTCGAAATATGCGGTATGCAGATATCTTATTTTATCACACCGCACGTCGAAAGTCTACGAAAAAAGCGGAAGAAATAGCATGGCACAACCGTATCTTGACAAAAATGTGAAATGTGTGTGAATGGACTTGCGCTTTGCGCTGAAAAAACGTAAACTGGAAATAGGATTTCTTAAACCAGGGTATAGATCGTAAGACAACGGCACTCTATCAGATAAAAGGAGAATGGCAAATGGGACTTATCAAAGCAGCAGCAGGCGCGGGCGGCGGTGTGCTGGCTGATCAGTGGAAGGAATATTTTTACTGTGATGCGATAAACGCGGACGTGCTCGCAGTCAAGGGCCGCAAAAAGGTCACCAAGCGGTCGAGCAACACCAAGGGCGACGAGGATATCATCACGAGCGGCTCGGTCATCGCGGTGGCGGACGGACAGGCGATGATGATCGTCGATCAGGGCAAGGTCGTGGAAGCCGCATTCGAGCCGGGTGAGTTCGTCTACGATTCGTCCGCCGAGCCGACTATTTTCGCCGGTTCGTTTGGTGACAGCGTGTGCAAAATGTTCGCCAACATGGCCAAGCGCTTCACGTTCGGCGGAGAAGCGCCGCGCACGCAGCGCGTCTACTATTTCAACACCAAGGAGCTGACCGGCAACAAGTACGGAACCGCGTCTCCGGTGCCGTTCCGCGTGCTCGATGAGCGGGCGGGCATCGACATGGACATTGGCCTGCGGTGCTTCGGCGAGTACAGCTACAAGATTGTCAATCCCATGCTGTTCTATACCAACGTGTGCGGCAACATGGCAGAGGAATACCGCCGGGAAAATCTGGACAGCCAGCTCAAAAGCGAGCTGTTGACCGCGCTGCAGCCCGCCTTTGCGCGCATTGGTGCAAACGGTGTGCGCTACTCGGCGCTGCCCGCGCATACGATGGAGATTGCGGAAGCGCTCAACGAACAGCTTTCGTCCAAGTGGCGTGAGCTGCGCGGCATCGAGATCGTGTCGTTCGGCGTCAACTCGGTCAAGGCAGACGAGGAGGACGAAAAGACCATCAAGGAAATGCAGCGCGAGGCCGCCTACCGCGACCCGACCCGTGCGGCAGGCTCGCTCGTGCACGCGCAGGCCGAGGCGATGAAGTCTGCGGCAGCGAATGCGAACGCCGGTCCGGCGATGGCGTTCATGGGCATGAATATGGCCGGTCAGGCAGGCGGCGCCAGCGTGCAGAATCTGTACGCAATGGGTCAGCAGCAGACACGGCAGGCGCAGACGGCAGGTGAGTGGACGTGCTCGTGCGGACAGACCGGCAACACCGGAAAATTTTGCATGGGCTGCGGCAGGCCCAAGCCCGAGCAGAATAGCTGGAAATGCGTTTGCGGTACGGTCAATACCGGCAAATTCTGCTCCGAGTGCGGAAAACCCCGACCGGAGAATACGACCTGGACGTGCTCGTGCGGCGCAGTGAATCAGGGAAAGTTTTGCTCGGAGTGCGGCAAGGCAAAACCAAATATGTAAAAATGATAGACGATTCAATGCATATCGTAGGGTGAGGGCAACCCGCCCTACGGATTCACTTCAAAAATAAAAAGTGATGGTGAAGAAATGTCAGACAAAGCAACAAACTACCAATGCCCGTCCTGCACGGGACCGCTGCACTACGACGGCGCCGCGGGACGGCTGCAATGCGACTACTGCGGCTCGTCATTTGACCCGGCAGAGATCGAAAAGCTGTACGCCGAAAAGGAACAGCAGGCCGCGTCTCAGCCGGAGACGGGGAGCGACACCGGCGAATGGCAGTCCTCCGCAGATGAGGACTGGGGCACGGACGCGGACAAGATGCGCGTATACAGCTGTCCGTCCTGCGGTGCGCAGCTGATCTGCGAGGAGACCACGGCGGCGACCTCGTGCCCGTACTGCGGCAACCCGACCGTCATTCCCGAGCAGTTCAGCGGCATTCTCAAGCCGGACTACATACTGCCGTTCAAGCTGAGCAAGGAGGACGCGGTTTCCGCGCTCAAGCAGCATTACAAGGGAAAGCTGCTGCTGCCCAAGCTGTTCCGCGATAATAACCATATCGAGGAGCTGCGCGGCATTTATGTGCCGTTCTGGCTGTTCGACGGTGAAGCCGAAGGCAGCGCGAATTACATGGCAACGACCACGCGCGTGTTCCGTCACGGAGACACGGAAATCACCGAGACCAGCTTTTACGAGGTGCAGCGCGCGGGTACGCTGCCGTTCAGCCGTGTTCCGGTGGATGCATCGCGCAAGATGCCGGATGATTATATGGATTCCATCGAGCCGTTTGATTATGCCGGCCTGAAGCCGTTCTCGACCGCCTATCTGCCCGGATTTTTCGCGGATAAGTTCGATGTTTCCATCGAGGAGAGCAGCAGCCGTGCGGACAAGCGCTGTCGGCAGTCGCTGTCGGATGCGCTGCAGGGAACCGCGCGAAATGGCCGTCCGTATACCTCGGTCACGCCGACCGGCGAGGATATTCACCTCAAACGCACCGGCGTGCATTACGCGCTGCTGCCGGTCTGGATGCTGAATACCCGCTGGAACGGCAAGAATTACATGTTTGCGATGAACGGTCAGACTGGACGCATGGTCGGTGACCTGCCGGTGGACAGAAAGCGGTTCTGGGGTCTGTTTGCCGCCGTTGCCGCGCCCATGACTGCGGTGCTGACGGCGCTGCTGTATTTTCTGTAAGGAGGCGGCGTAGATGAAAAACAAGAGAAAACTGCGCCTGGCTGCGCTCTTAGCCGTGCTTTTGCTGCTGTTTCCGGCCTTTGCGGTTGAGGACGATATAACGGATGAGAGCGACACCTCGACCACCCAGACGGAGGAAACTGACCAGACCGCACCGCTCGGCGGCACGGATTCGATTGACCCGTCGGCAGACAAGCCGCGCGTGTTCGACTATGAAGAGGTGCTGACGCAGGTCCAGATTGACACGCTCGAGGAAAAGACCAGGGCGATCGCGGAGAAGTATGGCATCGGTGTCGGCATCATCACGATTGACGACTACACGCCGTACGGCGATGACGCTTATGATGCGGCGGAGCAGCTCTACAACGAGCTTGATCTGGGTGCGAGCGAGGACGGCGACGGCGTGGCGCTGCTCATCAGTCTGGATGACCGCGATTTTGCGACCTATGTGCATGGCGCGAAAGCCGAGGAGATTTTCAGCGATGCGGTCCTGCAGAATTTGGAGCCGTATTTCCTGGATAATTTCGGAAACGATGACTGGTACGGCGGCTTATCGGACTTCGTTTCCGGCTGTGAGTGGTATCTGCAGCATGTAGCCGAAGGCGGCGAAGCCGGTGTGCCGGTGCATAATGAGGTCGAGATTTCGGACAGTACGCAGGAAGACACAGCGGACGATTCGTTTTCGCTCGGCGGTGCATTCGGTCTGTCGCTGCTCATTTCGTGCGTGGCGGCGCTGATCGTGTGCATGGTGTTCCGCTCGCAGATGAAATCCGTGCGTACGCAGACGACGGCAAATCAGTATGTGGGAAACGGCGGCCTCAATCTGACGCTCAGCCGCGATATTTACCGTTATACCTCGCAGAAGCGGCGGCAGATTCCGCGGAATGACAATAATAACAACCCGACCGGCGGCGGTCACGGCGGAGCCGGATTTTCCGGCAGCGTCAGCCATACCAGCAGCGGCGGACATGGGAGAAGCGGTAAATTCTGAATGAAGAATGGAAAATGGAGAATGAACATAGCTGCATTTTCCGTAAACAAAAAGCAAAAGACAGCCGACAGGCTGTCTTTTTTTATGCAAAAAACGGAGATAATTCCGCAATTTTCGCAATCGTTTTGGATTCCTCCGGGAAGTCCTTCTGCAGCCTTGCGGCACACCGTCTGCAGAAATCCTCATACAACTTGGGATTCTCCCGCATTTGCTGCTTAAAGCCCCAGATATGGGTAAAATATCCGTTCTGCGCACCGCCGAACAGCGCAGGCAGGTCGCTGAGAGCAGCTGCGCGTGCGTGCTTTTTCTCGGCGCACATGGCAAGCAGCCGCTGTTCAGCGAACACCATGTAAGTGAGTGCGTCATCGGCATCCGGTGAGCAGCGCATGAACCGAATGGCGGTGTCCGTGTAGTACCGTCGGAATTCGTCATTGCCGAAATAGGCGAGCGCGGTATTGAACGGCTGCACCGTCCAGTCAAATGAATCAAGCGGGAAGCCTTCGGTTTTGGCGAATGCCGTTTGATCCGGATAGATGGACGGCATAATGTCCTCGCGGTGGATGGCTGCGGCGTCCGGTCCGTCGAGCAGATTACTGATGGATTTCCAGCAGATGAAATCTGTATCAAGCATCACGCACGGCGACGGCACAGCGGAGAGCGCGTACAGTTTACCGGCCGCCCAGAAGGCTGTGGCGTTTATGTCCTCGGGCATGGTGTCCAACAGGGGATACACGCCGTCATCCCACAAAAAACAAAGTCCGAGCGATTCATAATAACGCTTGGAAGGCGTGTCGCAGATCATGCGGATCGAACCGTTCTCCCTGCGCCACTCGAGCGCGGAAAGCGCGGTCGTGAGCAGTTCAAACGGCTCGATTCGGTATTCCATATGGGGATTGCGGACGAAAAACGGCTTTGTCCAGTTGGAGTGGAACGCCTGCATCAGATCAGCTCCAATCCGTAGCCGCCGACCGGGCACGAGCCGGAACCGAACCGGAACGAACCCGATCCGGAACCGGAATAACTGGTGCGGTAAGAGGTGGTGTACGAGGTCACATACGAGCCGGAGCCTGAGCCGCACGGCACGCAAACGGTCTGTATAACGGTGGTTTCGCCGGATTCGGAGACAGCGGTTTCCTCACCTGCTGTCGAGGGGACAGCGCCGCCCATGATGGGCACCGGAGGACGCTCGTCATCGGCCGGATACCAGCCCTCCGGGTAGGGGTCCACCGCGAAAACAGGTGCTGGTGCGGCAGACTGTGCCGGATCACTTGCTTCGGGTGCGGTCTCGGGAGCAGGTGCTTCTTCGGTTTTCGGTTGGCAATGCCGCGCATAGCTCGCTTCGTCGAACACAACGCCGTCGATCTCGCGGTATTTTTCCGGATTCATTGCCACAATACCGTTCGGCTTGGACATAACACCACACACCTCTCATTCACTAATTATAATTATATATGAAGGGAGCGCAATCCGCAACCGCAAACAAGCAAAATTTTGGCTTTACAATCCGCAGACGGTTTTCGTATAATAGTAGGGAGAAAACAGATACGGTGTTCCGGTCGGTTTATTATGCTGTACCATGTAAAATATTGTAGGGGCGCGCATTGCGCGTCCGTTTTATCCGGTTAGTACAATATCAATTCTGCAGATTGGATTGAACAATTACCGTAGGGCAAGAGAAGCCACTCTGGAGTGACTCGCCCTGCGGTAAAAGTTGATAAATGTCATTTGTATATAGAATGGGAGAAATTATGGATTTTTTATCGTTAGAGCAGTCGGTCTGGCGCCGATTGCAGGAAGAAACGCGTCCAATCGCGCTGTACGGCATGGGCGACGGCGCGGACAAAATACTTGCGCAGTTCGAGCGGCTGGGCATTCGTGCGTCTGCGGTGTTCGCGAGCGACGAATTTGCCCGCGGCAATCTGTTCCACGGGTTCTGCGTGCGCAAGCTGTCGGACACGGTGGCGGAACTTGGCGAGGATATTGTAATCGTGATTGCGTTCGCCAGCCAAAGAGCCGAGGTGCTGCAGCTGATGTATGCCCTCGAGGACAAATACGACGTGGTGGCGCCGGATGTTCCGGTAGTCGAGGGACCGCTGTTCGATGAGGATTTCGTGCGCGCGCATCAGGACGAAATGCAGCGTGCGTATGATCTTCTGGCGGATGATTTGTCGCGCGAGGTTTTCCTCGACACCGTGCGCTTTAAGCTGTCCGGCAAAATGGAATACCTGCGTCACAGCGAATCCGACAAGGATGAGGTGTTTCATAATCTCCTGCGCCCGACCGCAGAGGAGCACTTCTCCGACCTCGGCGCATACAACGGCGACACCATCCGCGAGCTGCTGCACTACACGGACGGCAAATTTGCGTCCGTTACCGCCCTCGAACCCGATCGCCGCAGCTTCCGCAAGCTGAATGAGTGGGCGAGTGCCAATATCACGGGCGATGTTACGCTCGTGCAGGCGGGCGCGTGGAACGAGGACACGGTCAAATGCTTCACCGATCAGGCAGGCCGCCAGTCCCGCGTATCGGGGCAGGGCAAAGAGACGCAGATGCGTGCGCTCGACAGCGTGCTGTCCGGACGCCCGTGCACCTATCTCAAAATGGACGTGGAGGGCGCAGAGCGCGAAGCCATCGCCGGTGCCGAGAAAACCATTCGGCAGTACGCGCCCAAGCTGAATATTGCTGCCTATCATCGCAGTGAGGATTTCTTTCAGCTGCCGCTGCTCATCCATGCGCTGCAGCCGAGCTACCGGCTGTATCTGCGTCACCATCCTTATGTTCCGGCGTGGGATACGAATTTGTACGCAATATAAAAAACAGTGGAAATCCCGGTCGGGCCGTTGTATAATAAAGATAGATTACGGCAGGGTGTGACCTGCCGGAGAATTTATACATGAAGGAGATCATAACAATGGGTTGTTTTTACTGTGATGAGCACCATGAGGGCCGCGAAGCAATCATGTTTAAGGTTGGCGACATGAAGGCAGGTACCCTGTACCTGTTCAAGGATCAGGCACACAAGGGCCGCTGCGCACTGGCGCTCAAGAGCCATAAGAAGGAGCTGTGCGAGTGCGACGAGCAGGAGCGCAACGATTACTGTGCAGATCTGGCTGCTGCTTCCGGCGCTATCAAGAAGCTGTGGGGCTGCACCAAGATCAACCTCGGTTCGTTCGGCGACAGCAATCCGCACCTGCATTTCCACATCGTACCGAAGTACGAGGGCGGCTTTGAGTTCGGCGGCAGCTTTGCCATCACCAATCCGGAGCCGGTTATCCTGAAGGACGAGGAGTACAAGGAAATGATCGAGGCTCTGAAGAAAGAGCTGAACCTCTGATTTTTGTTCCTGATACGAGAACAGCATCGAACTTTACGGTTCGGTGCTGTTTTTTATACCTAAAGTTTAGAATTTGTTGTTTCAGGTATCGCGCGGCAGCGCGCATGAAATAGCATTTGCTCTGCAAATGCTCAAAAAGGGGGAGCAGGTATCACCCTTTTGGAACTTCTGGAGGGAGAAAGTTTCTGTATAGGAACTTTCGGACGACTTTGGAACGGCCCACGGTCCGTTCCTGCTTGTCGGCGAAACTGTAGTTCTAATACGAAAAAAACAGAGCCTATTTTCTCCACGCATACTATTTTTTTGATTAAGAACCAAATTACCACTCAAAGACCGCACAATAAGAAATTTTTAACCATTCTAAAAACGATGCACTGCAAAATGCCCCAAATGTTAATGGTTCCATTATCGTCTGATAATGTTCATCTGGTGTTAACTGGTGTTAATAACTTTGGTACATTTTCGGGTGCAAACACTCTGCGGAAGATGGTTCAGTCAGCAACAACAAAGTCAATCACAAACGAATAAACCAAGACGGAAAACCGTCCTTTGAAGTTACATTCAGAGGGCGGTTTTTGTTTACTCCAAAACAGGCCATATCAGCCTGTCACAGTGCCCGAACGGCAAGCTGCGGCGTGCAGCGCGCAAGCCGCAAGCGAAGCCGGTCGCGGTGCTGTTGGGACGCGGTGCAGCCGCGTCCCTTGCCTTAAACCCCCTGTATCTAACAGGGGGGTGGAACTACAACAAGAAACTACAAAAACCTCAGACCCCATGCCGGAAACCTCGCAATCAGCGATTCGGCAGTGTCCGAAACTTCCGGTTTAGGGTATTTGACATAGAAAGGAGCCTGTCTTATGAACAGCACTATCAGTGAATATATTAAAACCTCGCGTCTGGAACTTGGTTTAACGCAGGACGAACTCGCCCAGCGTGCCGGTATCAGTGTGCGCTACCTGTGCGATATTGAGAATGACCATGGTATTCCATCAGATTGGGTATACGAAAGTTTGCAGCAGGCACTCTCCAATCACGAACAGAACCGCATGAAATGGGGCGCACAGCTTCGCAAGACGCGCCGCGCTTACGGTGTCGAACAGGAGTGGTTCGCGCTTCAACTCGGCATGACAACAAAGCAGCTTCGCGCTTTGGAAACCGGCAAGACCGAGTTACCTTATGAGAAGCGTTTTGAAATCATGTCTGCAATCGAGCGATTCAATCCCGAGAACGAACCGTTGTCCATCATGTTTGACTATATGCGAATCCGTTTCAAGACAACGGACGCACGATATGTGCTTGAAAAAATTCTGCGGCTCAACATGAAATATGTAATCTCCGAGGACGGCGGTGTGTACGGCTATTCGTACCGCTTTACGCACGGAAACATTCTCGTTCTGTCCTCGCCCGATGAAGAAAAAGGCGTGCTGCTGGAACTGCGCGGGCGCGGCTGCCGTGAGTTTGAGTGCTACCTGCGCGGACAGAAACGGTCGTGGTATGAGTTTATGCGTGACTGCGCTGCCGAGGGCTGCGTATTCAAGCGCATTGACCTTGCAATCAACGACCATGCAGGACTACTCCATGTGCCGACGCTGTACCGCAAGCGCGTTACTGGCGAGTGTGTCACGCGGCTGCGGAATGTGGAATACTTCGCGTCCGGTCGGGAAAATTCGTGGGAAACCGACGAGGACTTAAAGATGGAGATGGGTCACACGCTCTATCTTGGCTCTAAGGATTCCGATGTGTACTTCTGTATCTATGAAAAAGCACAGGAGCAAAAGGCTAAATTCGGCAAGTCAATTGAGGACGCAGACATTCTTAACCGCTTTGAACTGCGGCTGACGAACAACGCGGCGGAAAATTCCGCAGACGCGCTAATGGACAGCGAGGACGCGGCAGGAACAGCGTTTTCCATCATCAACAACTATGTACGCTTCATCGAGCCGCAAACCGATAAGCGGCGTTATGACTGCCCTACGGACAAGCACTGGGAACAGTTCATGCAGGGCGAGGAACGCAAACTGAAACTGACAATGAAGCCGAAGCCGTTCGACTTAGAACGCACGGAAAACTGGATTAACAAGCAGGTCGCAAAGTCTATCAAAATGCTGCAAGAGATTGAGAAAAGGAAAGGTCGGGATTTTGTGCAGCAGCTTTTGGGCGGCACGGTGCTGAACGAAAAGCATAGGAAGATTGTTGCACAGGTGACGAGTGAATGGAAGTAAAAGAACAGCCACCGGAGAAAATTCTCCGGTGGCTGTAAAATAATCATTTATTGCTAGATATGGGATTGCATATAGCCTTAGCAAATCAACGTCCTAACAGTCTCGTAAAACTCAATTCCAACTTTTCGTTGCAATTTCTTATCGTACTGAGTGACACGCATACAAATCTCCTTTCGATATGGATTTTCTGCATCTTCTATCCAATCGACTATTTCCACTTCCATTTGAATAGAGTTTGCAAACTCTTCAACATCTTCCGTATCTGCGTTAGGTTTCAGCCTCAAAATTTCTTGAACCAAGTCTTCCCTATCAAAGGAATATGAAATCTCCTTTGGATGATCAATATCCCAATGAACACCGACAAAAGAGGACACATCAATTTTCGGTGTGAGTATATGAATTGCAGTCAACACTAACGCAATAAAGGCCATAAGTAGTATTGTACGTATAAAATATTTTGCATATTGTGCTGCTTTCATATCAATCTATCGAATTTATATTAGGCGGTACTGTGCTAACAATATCAATACGAAAATCCTCTGTTGTCATAATATAATGAAGGTACTCTTTGTTTTCATATGCATTCGACTGAAACATATCTACTTCTTTCGCTCGATGTGCTAAATCCGATTCATCGGTTATATAAAATCCAATACACGGTGGGGGCGCTCCTGATTGCTGTATATAATCATCGTCCATATCTTGAGTAACTAAATCACTTCCTAAATTATATTCAAACTTCGCAATCTCAACATTTAAGTGGAAATGAATTTGATATTTCTTATCGCTTAGTGATCGCAAGTCAATCAAAAGTCCATTCTCATTCCACGAATATCCATCAAGCATCATGGTATCGTGATATTTTTCGTATTCTTGTTTGAAATATAACCATTCTTTGAACATACTATCGTACCTCTGATTTTTAATTTATGTGAGCATAGATAAATTTATCTATGCTCACATATTCCGTGATTCTTAATACCTTATTTTAATTTTTCCCTGTTGCAAACACCAACGACTTTCCGTGCTACTCCAATGAAGGTTGTATGTGGTTCCATTAGCACCAGTGCCAATATAGGTTGTTTTACCCTTGCTATTGATACTTGTCTTAATGTGTGACAAATTCAAAGAATCAAAGTCTTTTTTAGCCGTAGAGAAACCTTTAGAATTATTTCTTTCATACATGATGTGGTTGCCCTTGGTTTCGTTTCTTTTGGTGCACTTCGACAAGATTTCATTCCATTTTTTCGTTAGCTTCTCACAATCTAATTTGTGATAATAGCTGAAATTATAGGAATCGCCACCAAAGCTATCTGCTGCTGCAACAGCAATAGATATTCCCGCACCTGCGGTAATGACGCCATCAGCTGTTAATGCAGCGCCAACACCCATAATTGCAACACCAATTCCTGTAGGTGCTGTGGCAGTACCAATACCTGCCATACCTCCACCAACAAACATTTCAAAAATAGACTTTGCACTTAGACCAATTCCTGCGGCAGCAACAATGCCATCGCCTATCATTCTTCCTAAGTAGTAAGAATCTTTGAATTTAGACCGATTAAGAAAATACGAATTGATTTTACTACTATTGGTAAGATTTGATTTCAATTCCTGTTGTGTAGGTAGAGCAATGGATATTCGGCGAGTATTCACCAGAGCTTTTAACAAATCAGTTTGCTTTCCAGCCATATTGATAAAAGCAGACGCAACCATGCCACGGACTACATCTTGTCTTCGAGTAGAGTCTGTAAAATGCATTGTATAACTTTTAACAGTTGCTATTATAGACTGTACTCGCTCTTTAATCCATGTTTTTGCTTTATTTAATTGCTCGGTTGTCCAGTTCTTTGCAGATGTTCCCCATTTTTTAATTTGCGCACTGGCGTCAGACCAAATAGAAGTTCCGAAAGGATCGACACCATTGATAGGATTATTCCCGCAATACGCATACCAATTCTCGCCGTCCTTGATGGGGTCTTCCTGCGTGAACCTGTGGTCGGCAGGGTCGTAGAAACGATTCTGCGCGAAATACAGGTCAAGCACTTCGTCCCAAGTGTAGCCGGTGTAATTGTTAGAGTTATCAATACCGCTGAAATTCGTATCTGTGTAAGTTTCGGTCAGCGGATTGCCCCACGGGTCATAGATCGTGTGCGAGATTACCTTGCCGTTTTCGTCTACGGCAAACAGCGTACTGCCAAGGTGGCTGGTGCGATACCACACCTTGCGTACATCGTTTGCAGCAAAGTCACTTTGCAGGTTTTCGCCGCCTTCGCCGCGCTTCGTGCCGACTGCATAGCCATACTCTGCGGAGATTCGGGTGCTGTTCTCATCGTACACATAGCGCTGTGTAAAGCTGCCGTCCTCTGTTACCAGTATATCACGGTTAGCCGCAGAAAGATAGTCTACAACATAGTTCTTTGTTACGGTTTCAAAGTTGCTCTGGAAGGTCGTGCCTACCTCGGTTTCCCATGTGCGCTGCCAGAAAAAGCGTCCGTCCATCAAGAAGTCCAGATAATCGGTGCCATGCGAGCCGTCCTTCAAGTCGGAGTTTGCATGGCCGGCATTCTTGTTGTCACGCACTTGTACATTTTTAATGCGTGCATTGAGCGCATTGTAAGTGTAGGTGCTGCTCTGGCCGTCCTCGGTCTTGCCGGTTTTCAGCTTGTTCTGTGCCGTGTAGGTATATTCGGTCGCGCCGTCCGGTGCAGCCTTCTTAATCAGATTGCCCGCCGCGTCATAGGTATAAGTGGTCGTGCCGTCCTTACCGGTCTTGCTGGTCAAACGGTTCTGCAGGTCGTAGGTGTAAGTGTTCGTACCATCGGAAAGCAGATTGCCTGCAAGGTCGTAGGAATACTTTGTATTCTTGCCCTCGATATTGGTACGGATAAGCTGGTTTGCCTTGTCGTAGTAGTAGCGTACCAACTCGTCCTTCTTGTCAATGTCTACACCGGAACGGTTTTCACTTACGATATTGCCTGCGTCATCATAGGTATACGCAGTCTGACGGCGTGTGCTGTTGCTCTTGGTAACTTCCTTTTGCAGCGTCAGCAGACCAGCGGCGTTATAGTCATACTCGGTCGTGCTGCCGTCGCTGTGGCCTTCCTTGATTGTGCGTCCTTCCGCGTCGCGCGTGTAGGTAATGCCTGTGCCGTCGTGGTCGGTCTGAGACTTCACATTGCCGAGAATATCATACGCGGTCGTAACGGCCTTGCCGTCGGGGTAGGTGATGGACAGACGGTTGCTTGCCGCGTCGTAGGTGTACGCCGTGGTCGTGCTGTCCTCATTCGTAACCTTGGTAGTGCGGGAAAGTGCGTCGAACGCAAATGCTACCGTGCCGTTTCCGTCCTTGGCCGAGGTCATGTTGCCCGCCTTGTCATAGGCAAAGGTCGCAGTACCATCCGCGTCCTTGCGGGAAACCATGCGATACAGCTTGTCATAGGTGTACGCGGTCTGCTTGCCGTTCTCGTCAACCTGCGTCAGCACATTGCCTTCCTTGTCATGCGTGTAGGTAGTCACGCTGCCAAGCGGAGAGGTTTCGGTCAGCAGATTGCCCGCTGCGTCATAAGCATAAGTGGTCGTGGCCTTCTCGTCACCGCCACCATACATCGTCGCACCTGCGGTGTTGCCGAACGAATCATACCGGTACTCGAACATACCGCCTTCGGCGTTGGTCTTGGAAACAAGGCGATTCAAGCCGTCATAGGTGTATACGGTCTTGTTCTTGTTGCCGTCGATTACCGCCGTCTGGTTGCCTGCAAGGTCGTATTCGTACTCGGTTGCATGGTTAAGCTGGTTGGTTTCCTTGACCTGCCGATTCATGCAGTCATACGCATACTTCACCCATTCGTTGTTGCGGTTGGTGTACTGAATGAGATTATTGTTCGCGTCATACTGATAAACGGCATACGCATTATTGGCGTCGGTTTCCTTACGGAGATTACCGGCTGCATCATAGGTGTAGGTAGTCGTTGCACCCAGCTTGTCCGTAGTTGCTGCTACTCTGTCGCGCGCATCATAGGTGTTGGTAACAACACCGGAAAGCGCGTCGGTTTCGGTCAGCACATTGCCGTTCTTGTCATAGGTGTAGGTCGTTGCATTGCCGTTTTCATCGGTTGCAGAAACTACACGACCCAGCGCGTCATAAGCAGACGAGGACACGCCGCCTTCTGCGTCGGTGGTCTTGAGCAGGTTATAGTTTTTGTCGTAGGCATACTGTGTTGCATTGCCTTCACGGTCAGTGGAAACCAGAACATTGCCTACACCGTCATACTGCTTGGTTCCTGCATTACCCAGTCCGTCAATCGTTTTTACCACACGATATGCACCGTCGTACTCGCTCTTTGCGATTACCGTTCCGTCCTTGGTGATAGAAACCGTATTGCCTACCTTGTCGTAGCCGTATTCGGTCACGACACCTATTGCGTTGGTTTCGGTATGCGTTCTGCCGAGTGTGTCATAGGTATACTTGGTTGCATTGCCGTTCTGGTCGGTTACTTCGCTGACATTGCCGAGCGCATTGTAGGTATAGCGGGTTTCGCCGCCGTCCGCATAGGTGATAACCGTAATCTGGTCTTTGCGGTTGTACTGATACGAAGTTTTGTTGCCTTTCGGGTCAGTGACGGTGAGTTGGTTGTCGTTCGCATCATAGGTGGTAGCAGTCTTACCGCCGAGTTCGTCATAGCTTTCTGTCGTGCGTCCCAGCGCGTCATACACCGTGCGGGTCTTGCTGCCGTCTGCGTTAATCTGCTCTACAGCGCGTCCCAGCAGGTCATAGATATACTTTGTCGCATTGCCTTCGGGGTCGGTAACACTAAGCTGATTGCCCGCAAGGTCATAGGTGTACGCGGTAACGCCGCCGAGCGCGTCTGTTTCGGTCAGCAGCCGTCCTACCTTGTCGTAAGTGTAGGTGGTTTCGTTGCCTTCGCCGTCAATCTGCTTTACTGCTGCATTGAGGGCATTGTACTCGGTCTTGGTTTCATTGCCGTTTGCGTCCGTTGTGACAAGCAGATTGCCAACAGGGTCATAGGTATAGGTTGTCTTGTTGCCTGCACCGTCGGTTTCGGTCTTGGTTCGTCCGAGCGCGTCATAGGTGTAGGTTTTCTTGTTGCCTTCTGCGTCGGTTTCCGAAACCGTGCGTCCCATGCTGTCATACGCATAGGTCGTTTCGCCGCCCAGCGCGTCAATCGTCTTTGCTACACGGTCGAGTGCGTCATATTCATAGGTAGTCGCATTGCCTTCCGCGTCCGTAGTCTGGATAAGCAGGCCGCGGTCGTTGTAGGTGTAGCGGGTTTCGTTGCCCTCTGCGTCTGTTACCGATACAAGCTGTGCGGTATCCGTGTCATATTCACAGGTGGTTTCGTTGCCATTTGCATCCGTGCGTTTGAGCGGTTCGCCGTTCGTGCCATATTCGGTCGTTACCGTGCCGCCGAGCGCGTCCTTGGTCGAGGTGGTAAAGCCGTTGGCATTGTACTCATACGAGGTTTCGCCGCCCAGCGCGTCTACGGTTTTCAGCAGCTTGCCCGCCTTGGAGTAAGTATGCCTGGTCGTTGCGGTTGCTGAATCACTCACCTTGGTATGCTCTGCAACAATGCGGCCTACGGCATCGTATTCAAAGCTGGTAACGCCGCCTTCTGCGTCAGTGACAGAAAGCTGCCGTCCCTTATCGTCATACGCATAGGTAGTCTGATTGCCGAGTGCGTCCGTAACCGTAATCGGCAGACCGAGTGCATTATAGGTGTACGAAGTGGTATGTCCGTTCTTATCGCGGAACTCGGTCAAGCTGTGTCCGGAGTAGGTATAGGTTTCCGTATTGCCGAGCGCGTCCGTGATAGACGCAATATCGCCGCCTACCGTATAAGTCAGCGTCATAGCGGTATTGTCCGCATAGCGAACTTTCGTCACATTGCCATTGCTGTCATACTCGTATGCGGTTGCACCGTTCAGACGGTCGCTTGCAGAGTTGGCGCGATAATCGCCGTCATAGGTGTTGGCGGTGGTGTATTCCGTGCCGTCGATAACTGTTCCGATTTTCTGAATGTTGCGGTGGTTATCGTAGTAGTAGCGCGTTTCAAGCCCATTAGCATCTACACAGGTCGTAACACGCGCTTCATCGTCATAGGAAACGTTAGAAACAGTGGGAATGTCCGCATTGATAAATGTCTGCTTTACCACACGGCCTATGCCGTCATACTCGTTCTTAATATAGACTTCGCCTTCAAAGTCGGTAGCACTGTTCAGATAGCCGTCGCCATCGTAGGTATAGTGCAGCGTATCACCGTCCGCATTGGTAACGCCGGTCAGAAGATCGTTGTCATGCTCATACGATACGGTGCGGCCTGCGTTATCGGTCACGGACGAAATATGTCCGTTCGACCATGCCAGCGTATAGCTGCCTGCAATGCCGTCAATCTCGGTCAGTTCATCGCCGTTGTAGGTAAGCTGTGCTACCTGCGTACCATCGGGATTAGAGATGGTTTGCAGCTTGCCGTCATTCGAGAAAATGAACGCTGCGCCGTCCTCGTGCGTCATGCGGTAGCCGCCTGCCGCATCTTCCAGAACAAAGCCGCTGTCTGCCAGAGAATCATAGCCGCCGCCACGGAGCGTAAGGAAGATTTGCTCCTCACCGCCAGGCATTGTCACACGGATAATACCACGGTCATTGATGAGCGAATAGTCATAGCTGTGCGTAAAGCCAGTACCCAGCGCACCCTTGTCGTAGCGCGAGTTGTAAACACGAAGGAAGGTCAGCGGGATAATGCCTTCCAGCTTCAAGTCCTCGTACATGAAGTTGTATGCACCTGTTACCATGTTTACAGGGTCAAGGTTCTGGTAGTCCAGCACCAAGCCTTCCAGTTCGGGGAAACCGGTCAATTCATTGCACGCCAGACTGCCGCTGACAAACTGCTCGTACAGCTTCTTGCGTACTTCATCGGACAAGCTGCCTTCCAGCATGAGGAATGCTGCCGTGCCATCTTCACCGACAACATAATCACGGTAGTCTACCAGCAGTTCGGTACTGACCGCAAACTTTTTCTTGCCGTTCTCCTGCTTCTGCGGCCAAGTATAGTTCTGACCGTGCGTGTGGCTGTCATCACTGCCGGTACACTCGACATTCTTATCCGGTCTGCCGAGCGGTTCAATTTCTACGGTCAGATAAAATACATCTTCATCGAGGTTCGGACCGATAATCGGAATACCATTGAGAGAGCCATCCCATATAAGCGTGTGCTTCATCATGGATACCGGCTCAATATCTTCACCGGCAAAGTTCTTGTCTGCTTGATAAATGCCGTCCTCGGACAGTTCTACCAAACCGCCGTCCGTTTTTGTAGCCGGTGTGTAGGGCGATACCATAGTGTCCGGTGAATCTTCGGGAAGCCATGCTTTAACATCGTTTGCACCGGAGAGCAGATAATTCTCTACAATCGAGCCGACAAATTCTTTCTTCAATCCATCGTCCGAAGGACTGCGGACATAGACATTGATATTCACATACTGCGTAAGCTGATACCCAAATTCCAGTTCCAGATAACCGGTATGCGGGTCGAATGTGCCGCCCTTGATTTCTGCTGCCTGCGCGTCAATGATTGGCACGAATCCAATCACCATGCAAAAGCACAGGAACAGAGAAACTACTCTGCGGACTAATGCTTTCTTCATAAGTTTACCTCCAACTATTCAGGAGTTCTTCCGTTTCTAATTCTTTCTATCAGTGCTTGTGCGTGATAGCGGCTTCCATGATGTTGCCATACGCCCAGTTGCTCTGGCTGACATCGGGGAACGGACAAGCCATGCTGTGCAGTTCGGTTGCCGTTTCATAGTTTCTGCCGAGCATACGGTTTATCATCGTTACGGTTTCAGCGCGGGTGATGTACTGCTCCGGTCGGAAGGTGCCGTCCGTATAGCCGCTGATTAAGCCGTACTGCACCGCTTGACGAATATAGCTGCTGTACCATTTGCCGTCTGCCACATCAGAGAAGGTCTTGGTACTGCCGTTCATAATCAAGCCTTCCTTCGCTGCGATACGCGACAAGGCTGTTGCCATCTCTGCACGAGTGATTGCAAATTCCGGTTTGAACACGCCGCCGTTATAGCCTACCATGTAGCCTTCCTTGGACGCTGCTTCTACCCAGCGATACGACCAGCGGTTGTTGGCAACATCGGTATACGAGGACTGCTCCGGTTCGGCGGTTTCCTTTTCCAGCGCGTCAATCAGCATTTTCGCGGTCTGTTCGCGGGTGATATTGCGTTCGGCATGGAACATACCATCGGTAAAGCCGTTGATATACAGCTTGTGTTCTGCCTTGGGCGTTTCGGTTGTGCCGCCGCCACCGCCGCCGATACCACCGCCGCCACCGCTGGTAACATCAGTAGTGAGGGTCAGCTTCACCTTGGAATATTCAGAGCCGGTGTTGTCCTTGATTTGGATTGTGATACTGAAATTCGTATTCAGCGGAATATCCGTCAATGCCTTCACATAGATACCGCTGCTATCCGCAGTAACCTGCACCTTGGTATCATCGAAGGTGACAACATACTCGTCCGGTCTAAGCAGCACCTTTGCCGTGCTGCCGGTAGTCAGCGACTTGTTCAGCAGCAGCGCATACAGATTTACCGTGCCGTCCTTGCTGACAGTAACCGTGGAACGAGTGCCGGCAAGCTGATGCTGTTCACTTGCTGCACCATCTGTAAAGTTGCCGCTGTTGTTCGGCATATCCTTTAAGACAGCGCCGGTCATGTAGTTATTGTTCAGATACACCTTTGCACCTGCGTCATGCCGTGCTTTGAGCGTAGCAGGAACAAAACCGCGCAAATAAGTGTTTTCCAAATGAATCTCGGTCAACGCAGTCTGCGTAAATGCGTCCGGTAAGACACCGCGCAGAGGGTTCGTGTCCAGCGCGAGATATTGCAGGTCTGCCAGATTAGCAATACCGGCAGAGATTTCGCCTTCCAGCTTGTTTTCAGACAAGTCTAAAATCTGCAAACCAGAAAGCGAGTACAGCGTTTCGGGAATCGTGCCGGTCAATCCGCATTGCCACGCCGAAAGCGAGATAAGGTTATTCAGCGCGGACAGGTCGGGAATCGTACCGCCGATAGCATTTTCCGAAAGGTTCAAGTATTTCAGACTGCTCATACCGGCAACTGCCGCAGGAAAACCGCCGGTCAACTGATTTCCCATGAGGTTCAGCACCTCAATCTGGGTATTGCTCAAAATCGTGTCCGGTATCGTACCAGTGTACTGGTTATCTTTTAGAACCAGCGTTTTCAATGCGGGCATTGTACCAAACTCGGAAGGAATCGCACCTGCATAATCATTGCCGCCCAAGTCTACATTTTGCAGTTTCGGGAGCGTATAGAGCGCAGACGGAATATCTCCGCTCAAATGATTATCCGAGAGGAACAGATACCGCAATTCACTAAGTTCCCCGATTGCAGCCGGTATATGTCCGGTGATGTTCTGACCTTTTAGACCAATGCTCTTGATCTCCACAAGGTCTTCCGCTCCGGTGATGGTATCCAGTGTGCGCTGCTGGGCGTTCAGCAAACGCTCAATCTCATTGATGAACCAGGTCTGTCCATCACAGGCGGCAATAAACCGTTTGGCATATTCCGTCTGTGGGTTTGGCGTAAAGTCCGCTGCGCCTGCCGTGAGTGGTGCGTATAGCTGCAACAGCAAGGCTATTACAAGCAATACGCTGATTCGTGTGCGTTTCATTTTTCGATCGCTCCCTTTCTTTTGCGCCCAAACAGGTAAAAAAGAGCGCAATACCACATGGATAGTAGTCCACACAGTATTGCGCTGTTTCTTAAAATGCGGGGACTGGTTAGGCAGCTGGCTGTCATGCGATTGCAGAGCAATCGTTTAGACCCTATAGCTTTGCGCCGCAGAGTTTCCTCTGTTTTGCCATTTCTGCCATTCTCCTAAGAGTTTGGGTTTTTAGTTAATTAAATTATACTAAGTTGCTTGGTATCTGTCAATTATTACTTTGTCAATTTCAACAAAAGTCCTTTTGTACTTAAACAAGTAATTGTTCAAAATTGTAGACTGTCCGCGTCGCAAAGGGTCTACTGTTATAGACTTCAAAAGATTTCTCTCTGCGCTCGCCGCCGCGAGAATGGTGAGGGGGTGCTGCGGCTGTGGGTAACTGCCGCAAGGGAGTTATCCATCAACCGCAGCAGGGGGAGAGGAAAGACGCGGGCGGCGCGGATTTCGTTCCTCTCCCCCTTAACGCGCCGCTGTACATCTGTTCTGTACAGGTGCGTTTCGGAATTTATTTGTCCGAATTGTCGGGAAAACCAAAATATTTTTACGGAAAGTGGTCAATTATTTGACCACTTTTGCTTTGCCGAAACTGCCGATTTAGGACTATGCAACAAATGTTCGATTGCAAAGTGTTACGAGGACAAGAATATTGCATTTTTGCAACTTTTCTGTGTACCAAAGTTTAATTATGAATCAAATGTGAACAATTCCTGCCCCGATTGACTTTGTTTCGTATATACGGCATGATAGAATCCCAATCAAAGATGAAAGCCTAAACTCCATACTTATCTTAGCTTTCTTTAATTTTGGTTTCGGTGATACATGGCTTGTCAGCAAATATGCATAGTAACGCAATGCACAGACAGGCCGAATAGCAAAAAGCAGGAGGTTAATTGGACTTTGACAACTGAATAAAGCTCCATCTGTAACGAATTTTCCGTGTCGGGCAACCGACAAGCCGCTTCGATAAAACAGCCGGTCAGCTACCGGCGTGGCGAGAACAGCGGAAAAGGATACTCCCCACCGGCGGAATAAGATTCGGGTGAGAGGTGTCGTAAGTCAATCGGCAAGTGTAAGAATACGAGCGCAGAATGCTACCTGCGGCAGAATGGAGTGTAAATATGTCGCTTACAATCTTATGATTGATATGATATAATAATAGCGTTGTTGGCTGTGCCATCACCGTTACAAACACAAGGAGTAAACGATGATTACAGCAATACAGAAACCAAAAAGAAAGTATGGAGAGGGCAGTATATACCAGCGAAAAGACGGCCGCTGGGTAGCAAAGTATAAGAGCGTGAATATGCTCAAACCGTGTGTTGTGTACGCTAAGAGCGAATCCGAAGCAAAGCGCAAGCTGCGCGAACTCAAAAAGGACGCTGCAAAAGGTCTTGTCAAAAGCACAAGCAGGCGGTTCGGTGATTACGCCGACCAGTGGTTATACACTTTCAAGCTGCACTCGGTTGAGGACAGCAGCTTCGACAAATACGAAAGTGCTTATTTGACGCATATTAAGCCTGCGTTTGGCAAAATGCAGCTTGCGTCTATTCACAGTGAGCAGTTGCAAAAACTGCTTGTTGAAAAGAGTCAGACGCTTTCGCTCACTGTTGTCAAAATCATTTATATCATTCTTTCCAAAATTTTTTCTTATGCTCATTCTGAGGGCGATCTCTCACGGAATCCTATGCACAATGTCAAGATGCCGAAGAAAGCGACCTTTAAACCGGAACGCGAAATTGTTGCGCTGGAAAGCGACGAAGTGCGGGCAGTCGAACGGATTGCAGAAATGAAAAATAAAAATGGTAGACCCTGTATCATGCAGGCACACGCATTGGTCTTTCTGGTGCATACCGGTTTGCGGTGCGGTGAGTTTTTAGCACTCAAATGGTCTGACATTGATTTTGAAAGCAGAATTGTTACGGTGAACAAAAATCTGTCGATGGTCTACGACCGCGACAAGGACGGCGTGCGTATCAAGCATAAGAAAGCACGGATTAAGTGTACCAAAACGGCAAGCGGCAACCGCATTGTGCCGTTGAACACAAAAGCGATTGCCGCTTTGAACAGTCTGAAAGCTGTCTATCGTGAAATGGATATTGTCAGCGATTCCGTTGCGGTAACGCGCAAGGGTACAACACTGAGCAGCGACCAGCTTCGCCGTGTTCTGCGTCGCGTATTGGCGTATGCCGGTATCGACAAGCCGTTCACACTTCACCAGCTTCGTCACACCTTTGCTACACAGGCACTTAACGCCGGTATTCCGATTACCGTAGTAAGCAAGTGGCTCGGACACGCGAATATATCTGTTACTTATAACACCTATATTCATGTGTTGGAATCCGCAGAAGCTGCAGCAGTAGAGCTTCTTGAAGCCATTTGAAAAATCTAAAATCCGTTTGGTTTCATTTTGGTGTCACGACCAAATCAAAAGGTTGAAATCGGTAGATATACTGTGGATATTTCGGAAAGTGTTAAGAAAACTGTAGTTTCGCCGACAGCCGACGGTTCGGTGCTGTTTTTTGTTTTCTATGCTACTTGCGTGTTGTATGCAGATAGGCTATAATGTACAATGATTTCGTATATATAAGGAGCAATGTTATGAAACGCTATCTTGCAGCGGCGATGCTGCTGCTTGCGCTGTCCGGCTGCGGCTCAAGCGGCAGCAGTGCACAGCTTTACACTACCACCGAGGACTTTTTTGCGATGGACACCTATATGTCGGTCGATGTGTCGAGCGAAAAGAGCGAAAGCGCGGCAGAGGACATGGCGATTAAGATCGAGCAGCGCGTCAACCAGCTGGACGCGGCGCTCTCGCGCACGCAGCAGGCGGGCGATCTCTACAAGCTGAACCACGCGAACGGTCAGCCGACCGAGGTGAGCGATGACACATACACCGCGCTTGAGAAAGCGCTCGAGTATGCCGAGATGACAAACGGTGCGTTTGACCCGACGATGGCGCCGCTGACCGACCTATGGGGCATCGGCACGGACAACGCGCGTGTGCCCGCGCAGAGCGAGATTGATGAAGCGCTGACGCATGTCGGCTATCAGAACGTCAAGCTGCTCGGCAACAATCAGGTGCAGCTGCTGAACGGCGCACAGGTCGATCTGGGCGGTATCGGCAAGGGCTATGCAGGCGACATCGTGCACGAAATGGTGGAAAGCGATACCTCGGATCAGTGGCACGTTCTGGCGCGGCTGAGCGGCAATGTCGAGATGTACGGCGGCAAAACCGCAGACAGCGGCACGGACAACTGGAACATCGGCATTGCCGATCCGGATGACAACACGGACTCGATTGCGGTGGTGTCGCTGCGTGACGGCTCGGTTGTTACCTCGGGCGATTACGAGCGCTTTTTTGAGCAGGACGGCAAACGCTACCACCACATTTTTGACCCCGCAACAGGGTATCCGGCGGACAGCGGCCTGCGCGGCGTGACCGTCGTTGATCCCTGCTCGACCAGGGCGGATGCGCTGACAACGGCGCTGTTCGTCATGGGTCTGGATAAGGGCATGAAATTCTGCGAGGAAAACGAGATTGCAGCGGTGTTCATTACCTCGGACAAGCAGGTGTACACCACATCCAAGACAGGGGACTACGCGTTTGAGTTCCTCGGCGAGAAAAAAGGATACAACTATGCGGAATAAGCTGAAATTCGGTGATTTCGTCATCATCGGCGTGGTTCTGGTAATGGCAGGCGCGCTGGCGGCAGCGCTGGCGTTCCACAGCTCCGGCGACAAGCTGTACGCCGAGGTCTGGCAGAACGATACGCTCATCGAGCGGGTACAGCTGACCGATGCGACCGACCGCACGATCAAGCTGGACGGCAACACCATTGTGCTCTCGGGCAAAACAGCGAAAATGGCGGACGCGGACTGTCGGGATCAGGTGTGCGTGCGCACTGGTACACTTACCCATGCCGGACAGGCGGCGGTCTGTCTGCCGCACCGCGTGGTGCTCAAGCTGGTCGGCGTGAATGACAGCGGCATCGACGCTGTGGTATCGTAAGGGGTGCAGCACATGAAAAATGCAAAACGATTGACACTCTGCGGCATGCTGGCAGCGGTGGCTGTCGTGCTCTCGCTCGTCGAGCGCATGTTCCCGCTGGATGCCATCGTGCCCGTGCCCGGCGTCAAATTAGGGCTGGCGAATGTGGTGACGCTGTTTGCGCTCACGCGGCTGAGCGCGAGAGACGCATTCGCCATCGTGGTAACGCGCGTTGCCATTTCCTCGCTGCTGATGGGCAGCGTGTCGGCGTTCCTGTTCTCGCTGTTCGGCGGTCTGCTGTCGCTCATCGTGATGGGGATCCTGCTCAAAGCCGAAGGCAGATTCTGCTCGCTGTTCGGCGTGAGCGTAGGCGGCGCTGCGGCGCATAATATCGGGCAGATGGCAGCGGCTGTGATCTGGCTGAAAAACTGGGCCGTGATCGCATATCTGCCGTTCCTGCTCGTGATGAGCGTGCCGCTCGGACTGGTGACGGGACTGACCTGCTCGGTCGTATTACATCATCTTAAAAAAATTGATTTCGGTGCATAAATTTGAAAAAGCAGCCTCATACTAACGGAAACAGATTAGGAGGGACTGCTATGAAAAAGCTGATCGCCCTGCTGGCGGCGCTGACGATGCTGTTCGTCTGCGGCTGCGGCAGCAACAGCAAGGATAACGGCACAGACAACGGCAATGGCACCAACAATGGCACCAACAACGCTGTTGATGAGCGGCACGACACCAATACGAATACCGTCGGTGATGATGTCCGCGAAGGCGTGGACGATGCAGGCAACGCCGTCGGAGATGCGGTGGACGATGTTGGCAACGCCATCCGCGATGGCGCAGACGCCGTGACCGGAGATAACAATAACGCGGCGAAGCGGCCGGATACGGCGAACGGTACGAATGCTCCGGCGGAGAATCCGTAAAACAGAAACGGCATGGCGTAAGCTGTGCCGTTTTCTTTGTTTTTCTGCACCGACTCACTGGGGCACACGAGTTGCGTCAGCAATACGCCCTGTCCGGGCGGGAGTTTTTTCAGCACCGGCTGAGTGGGGTGCGCGAACTGCGTCAGCGTGTTCGCCCCTAACGGGCGGGGAGGTTTTCGCTGAACCTCAGCGGAGAGTTGCGCTCTGCGGAGCGCGGGAGACTGCCGCACCCGCGGCTGGGGCAAAAAGGAAGGGACACCTGCGGTTTCCCTTCCTCTTTGAACTCCTACCTTTCCCTTATTTCTTATCCTGGCGAAAATCGGAGAGCGGCGACCGCTTCGAAATAGGGGAACGGCAGTCGGGTTACCTCAGCGTGTCTTTCTCCGCGTTTTCGCAGTTCACAGACAGCGTACTGCTACACAGGCGGTTTACTCTACGCAGGCGCGGCATAGCAGTGCCGCGCAAATCCTTGGCACGTTGTAACGCACGGCACCTGCGAGGATAAATTGCACCGAACGCCTAATCCGTAGGTGCTGTCCGCAAACTCCAGACTTACGAGTTGCGCGACACTGTTATGTCGCGCCTGCGTTGACCCTCCGACCTGTGTAGCAGTAAGTTATCTGTGAACTGCGTATATGTTGCGAAACAAACGCTGAGGTAACTCGACTGCCGTTCCTTTATTTCGGAGCGGTCGCCGATCTCCGGTCTGCGTCAAGTTAAGAAACAAAGGGAAACGGGAGTTAAGAGGGTAGAAACCGCAGGTGTCTACCCTCTTGCCCGCCGCCGCGGGTGCGGCGAACCTTCCCGCCAAAGGTTGGCACCCATTCTATATGCGCAGGAAGCAGCGAAACCGCAGTTTACGTCTTGCACAGACCGCAATCGTGTGCTAAAATAATACTATTATGGGAAAAACACTCGTGGAGCGCACAAACCGCGTCTCCGCGCAGTCTAACGAGTTGGAGTGAGAAATAAATGGATTACAACCGTTTGGCGGAACTGCTGTTTCCGCATATCAATACCACGCCGGAGGAGATGGAGGCCCGCTATCCCAAGCGTGAGCTGCCCGAGGGTGCAAAGGTAACCCGCATGGGCCCGAGCCCGACCGGCTTCATGCACCTCGGCAACCTGTACGGTGCACTGGTGGATGAGCGCCTGGCGCACCAGTCCAAGGGTGTATTTTATCTGCGTATTGAGGACACCGACCGCAAGCGTGAGGTAGAAGGCGGCGTACAGATGATCATCGACGCGTTCAAGTCGTTCGGCCTGCCGTTCGACGAGGGTGCAACGACTGACGGTGAGACCGGCATCTACGGTCCGTACCGCCAGAGCCAGCGTGCCGAGATCTACCAGACCTTCGTCAGGTCCCTCGTGCAGCGCGGCATGGCGTACCCGTGCTTCTGCACCGAGGAGGAGCTCTCCGCCGCACACGAGCAGCAGGAGAAGAACAAGGAGAACTTCGGCTACTACGGCAAGTACGCCGTATGGCGCGACCGTCCGATGGAGGACATCGAGGCAGAGCTTGCCAAGGGCACGCCGTATGTTGTCCGTTTCCGCTCGGAGGGCAGCATTGAGCACAAGATCCGCCACGAGGATCTCGTCAAGGGCAAGATGGAAGTCACCGAGAACGATCAGGACGTGGTTATCCTCAAGTCCGACGGCATCCCGACCTACCACTTTGCGCACGTTGTGGACGACCATCTGATGGGCACGACCGTCGTTGTCCGCGGCGAGGAGTGGCTGGCAACGCTGCCGGTACACCTGCAGCTGTTCCGCGCGATGGGCTGGAAGGCGCCCAAGTACGCACACACCGCCCAGCTGATGAAGATCGACCCGGAGACCGGCGGCAAGCGCAAGCTGTCCAAGCGCAAGGACCCGGAACTGGCTCTGACGTTCTACGCGCAGGAGGGCTATCCGGTACCGGCGGTTCTCGAGTACCTGATGACGCTCCTCAACTCCAACTTCGAGGAGTGGCGCCGCGCAAATCCGGACCTGCCGATGAACGATTTCCAGTTTACCACCAAGAAGATGAGTGGCTCGGGTGCGCTGTTTGACATCGAAAAGCTGCGCGACGTTTCCAAGAACGTTATTTCGCGCATGACGGCAGAGCAGGTATACGATTACGTTGCCGAGTGGTCTGCTGTTAACGACAAGGAATTTAACGCACTGCTGACCCGCGACCCGGCGTTCTCCAAGGCGTACCTCGCCATCGGCCGCGGCGGCAAAAAGCCGCGCAAGGACCTCGCGCTGTGGTCGGATGCCAAGGGCTACATGGACTTCATGTTCGACGAGCTGTTCCAGCCGGATTACACCATGCCGGAGCGCGTTTCCGCCGAGGACGCCAAGGCGATTCTGAGCGATTTTGCAGGCATGTTCGACGAGAACGATACGCCGGACGGCTTCTTCGACAAGATGAAGCAGATCGCTTCTGCACACGGCTACGCCGCCGATACCAAGGCGTATAAGGCTGACCCGTCCGCCTATAAGGGCGCCGTCGGTGATGTGTCCATGGTTGTCCGCGTAGCAGTGGCGGGCCGCCAGAACGCACCGGACCTCCAGACCGTAATGGGTATTCTGGGTAAGGATAAGGTTCTGGAACGCCTGTCTAAGTGCGCAGATGCGCTCTGAATAATGGAAAATGTAAAATGGATAATGGAGAATGAAGGAGCCGCCCAAAGGGCGGAATTAAATCATCGCGCGCAGCGCGATACCGCAATTTTCAATTTTCCATTTTCAATTCTCAATTCCAAGGGAGAATAATAAATGTTAGAGAATGTAAACAACTTCCTCACAGAAATCATCGACGAGGATATTAAAAACGGTCTTTCCGAGCGCATCCACACCCGCTTTCCGCCGGAGCCGAACGGTTATCTGCATATCGGCTCGGCAAAGGCGATCTTCATCAACTGGTCTATCGCGAAAAAATACAACGGCCTGTTCAATCTGCGCTATGACGACACCAACCCGGTCAAGGAGGATACCGAGTATGTAGACTCCATCTGGGAGGACATCAAGTGGCTGACCGGCGAGGAGCCGAGCGGCGGTGTGTACTACGGCTCGGACTACTTTGAAACCTGCTTTAACTGCGCGGTACAGCTGATCAAGGACGGCAAGGCGTATGTTGACGATCTGACGCAGGAGGAAATGCGCCAGTACCGCGGCTCTCTGACCGAGCCGGGCAAGCCGAGTCCGTACCGCGACCGTTCGGTTGAGGAGAACCTCCAGCTGTTCCAGGACATGCGCGACGGCAAGTTTGCCGACGGCTCTAAGACGCTGCGTGCCAAGATCGACATGGCAAGTCCGAACATGAACCTGCGCGACCCGGCGATTTACCGCATCGTGCGTGCACATCATCACCGTCAGGGCGATAAGTGGTGTATCTATCCGCTGTACGACTTTGCACACCCGATTCAGGACGCACTTGAGGGCATCACGCACTCCATGTGCTCGATTGAGTTTGAGAACCACCGTCCGCTGTACGAGTGGGTGGTTGACAACTGCCCGCTGCCGCATCATCCCAAGCAGCGCGAGTTTGCCCGCCTGAACGTAACGCACACCGTTATGTCCAAGCGTTACCTGCGCCAGCTGGTATTTGAAAAGCACGTTGAGGGCTGGGACGATCCGCGTATGCCTACGCTGTGTGCGCTGCGCCGCCGCGGCTACACGCCGAGCGCCATCCTCGATTTTGTACAGCGCGCCGGCATCGCAAAGGCCAACTCGCTGGTTGACATCAAGCTGCTCGAGCACTGCATCCGCGAGGAGCTGAACGAGACCGCGCTGCGCCGCATGGCAGTCACCGAGCCGGTCAAGCTGGTTATCACCAACTATCCGGAGGGTCAGTGCGAGGAGTTCGAAGTGCCGAACAATCCGCGCAATGAGGAAGCAGGCAGCCGCAAGGTTCCGTTCACCCGTGAGCTGTATATCGAAAAGAGCGACTTCGCTGAGGTGCCGCCTCCGAAGTTCCAGCGCCTCAAGCCGGACGGCGAGGTTCGACTGATGGGCGCGTATATTGTCAAGTGCAATGAGATCGTCAAGGACGACAACGGCGAGATCGTGGAAATCCGCTGCACGGCTGATCTCGAGACCCGCAACGGCATGCCGGTGGACGGCCGCAAGGTCAAGGGCACCATTCACTGGGTATCTGCCGAGCACGCCATCGATGCGGACCTGTATCTGTACGATAATCTGTTCACCCTCGAGAACGTTAATGACGTACCGGAGGGCACGGATTATCTGGATTATCTCAATCCGGATTCGCTCAAGAAGCTGACCGGCTGCAAGCTCGAACCGTCGCTGGCTGATGCCAAGGAAGGCGAGCGCTTCCAGTTTGTCCGTATGGGCTATTACTGCAAGGACCGCGAGAGCGGCAGATTCAACCGCATTGTTACCCTTAAGGACAGCTTTGCAAAAACGCTGAAAAAGTAAGCACAGATAAGAAAAGCTCTCTGAACTTTGTTCAGAGAGCTTTTTTGTTTTGCAGTTAAGGGTTAAACTATTCTGAGGGCACCCCGCCCTACGAAAACAGAAAACCTGAGTGTAAATTCGTTACAGAATTGTGCTTTCTGCGACCGCATTCGGCGCCAGAACCTTCACGAAGAACTCGAGCCGCCGGAGTGCGTTCTCGATAACCGCCTTATCGGTATCCGGCGTGCCGAATACAGGATGGAACACATGGCGGCTGTCCGGATGGATGCAGGTTCGGTCGTCCGCACCGGCGATCATGCTGAAAATGATACCCGAGCTATCGCGTCCGCAGATGTCCTTCGGGTAGGTATGCGTGCTTGCGGCGCGCATACCCAGGAACGGCAGCTTTTCGCTCGGCGTGAAGATGGTCAGCGGACCGTCCATGCGGTCGATATCATGTGTGCCGGAGAGTACGAACGTGGTCAGCTCCAGCAGGAAGGGAACACCCATCACCGGGTCCTCCTCCGGGAACGGACGTCCCTTGAACATTACCGACTCGAACTGCTGCATGACCGGATAGGTTTTCTTGAACTTCTTGAAGAAGCGAAAATACGGATTTTCACCGAAAACAGCCTTGCGGTCGTAGTCGGCATACTTTTCGCGCAGGGCATCCAGTTCTGCGTGAACAAGGTCGTAAAATTTCGTTATATCCCATGCGGAGCGGTCGGGATAGGTGACTTCGAGGATGCCGAGCGGGATATTGCGCGCGGAAAAGGTCGGATCCTTGATGATTTCAAACATAGGAACACCTCGATTTATTAAGCGGGTTCGTAGGAACTGTGATAATCGGCAGCGGCTTCGCCGGTCAGCACATCGTAGTAGTACCACTGCGATTTATCCGCGCTAGTGAAGAAATACACGCCGAGAGGGTGCTCTGCGGTATCGCTGGTCAGCCGACCGACGTATTCGCCGCTTGCACCGCCTGCCGCTTGTCCGGTGCGGATGATTTCGTCAACGGACACCGGATGCAGCACGGCGATCATGCCGAGCTGCGCGATGGCGTAGGACAGGTACAGCAGGAAGATGGTATAGGCGGACTGCCGCAGCGAAGCCTCCTGCAGAGGGTGGTTCATGCACTTGCCGATCAGCAGGCCGATGAAGGACAGCACGATCAGCGCCGCAATCCACCAGAAGCTGATCTCATACAGCGGGTTCATGCCGGACAGCAGGGCAATAAACAGCATCAGCGCCACCAGAAAGACGAGTAGCGCCTGCGCCCAGCGGCTGTGGTCCCTGCCGTCGGGATTACTGGGTCTGCTGTTCATAAAAATGTTGAAGATGAGCGCAACCGGCGCGAACACCCACAGATAGGTCGGGAAGCCGCCGATGGCACCGTCATACACAGTATTCCAGCGCATGGCGAGCAGGCAGGTGCCCAGCCAGACGATGACCGAAGATACGAGCAGCAGCAGATTTTTCTTGGATTGAAAAAGATTCATACAGGAAATTCCTCTTAAAAGCAAACGGGCAGAGCCTTGCGGCTCTACCCGTTTTGATTACGCACCGCAAGGCACGCTCTGTTCAGTTAAACCGAAAAGATTAAGCCTCAGCCTTGATCTTCTTCAGGTTAGCGAAGCGCGGCAGACCGGATACCTTCGGGCCAACGTTCTCGCCGTTGATGAGCGGCAGAGCGTAGTCAACGAACTCCTGCGTTACGCCGTTGCCTTCCTCGTTGATCCACTCACGCGGAACCTTCTTCTCGGTGTTGGCAACCTCGGACAGCGGGAGCAGCTCGATCTCGCACTTGTAGCCGTTCTCGTCACGGGTGCACTTGAAGCCCGGCATGTAGTCGGTCTTGCCTGCAACTGCGTTCTCAACAGCAGCCTTGCCGGACATATAGGACTCGTCAACGTCGGTCTTGGAAGCGCAGTGAGCAGCGCAGCGCTGCAGCAGGCTCAGCTCGATGCCGCGAACCTTGCAGCCCAGCTCGTTCTTAACGGTGTCAGCCAGCATGGAAGCCAGACCGCCGAGCTGTGCATGGCCGAAGCCGTCGGTAGCAGAGGTCTTAGCCTCGGATACGAAGGAGCCGTCAGCGTAGTGGATACCCTCGGAAACAGCTACCAGGCAGTTGCCCTTCTCGTCATAGATGCGCTTTACGTCAGCCAGGAACTTCTTCATGTCGAAGTCGGTCTCCGGCAGGTAAACCAGATCCGGACCTGCGCCCATAGCGGTAGCCAGACCGGCAGCACCTGCCAGCCAGCCAGCGTGACGGCCCATGATCTCTACGACGCAGACCATGCCGGTGTCGTATACGCGAGCGTCCTGATAGATCTCCATGCAGGAAGTAGCAATATACTTAGCAGCGGAAGCAAAGCCCGGGCAGTGGTCGGTGCCGAACAGGTCATTGTCGATGGTCTTCGGAATGCCCATTACGCGGCACTCGTAGCCGGACTTCATCATATACTTGGAAACCTTGTTGCAGGTATCCATGGAGTCGTTGCCGCCGTTGTAGAAGAAGTAACGGATGTCGTACTTCTTGAAGATCTCGAGGATGCGCTTGTAATCGGTGTCATCAACATCCGGATCAGCCAGCTTGTAGCGGCAGGAGCCCAGTGCAGAGGACGGGGTGTAGCGCAGAAGAGCCAGCTCGTCGCGGTCTTCCTTGTCGATATCATACAGGTCGTCGTTCAGCAGGCCCTTGATGCCGTGTGCCATGCCGAATACGCGGGTGATGGACGGATTGTCCAGTGCTGCCTCCAGCGCACCCAGAACAGAAGAGTTGATTACGGAAGTCGGGCCGCCCGACTGACCGATGACGCAAGCGCCTTTCAGTTCACTCATTGATAAAACCTCCTAAGCAAATTAAAACGCAGAGCTGTGCCATGCATTTTCTTACTCATAAAGAGTATCATATAATATGAAAAAAATCAATGAAAATCCTGCGTTTTCGGCAGGTTTGGCAATTTTGGCAAAGTTGCCGCAGGAATTCGGCGAAAAAATGACAGGATTTTTTGGATATGGACTTGATTTTAGCATGCTTAACTGATAGAATAAAAGCAGAATTTTTAAGATTCAGTTTTTATCAGAAAGGAAGTATTCCCATGCCTTTAGTTACTACTACTGAGATGTTCAAGAAGGCTTACGACGGCGGCTACGCTGTTGGCGCTTTCAACGTGAACAACATGGAGATCGTTCAGGGTATCACCGAGGCTTGCCAGGAGCAGCACGCTCCGGTAGTCCTGCAGGTATCCAAGGGCGCACGCGCTTACGCAAACCACACCTACCTCGTTAAGATGGTAGAGGCTGCTGTTAAGGAGTGCCCGGACATTCCGATCGCTCTGCATCTGGACCACGGCCCGGACTTCGAGACCTGCAAGGCCTGCATCGACGGCGGATTCACCTCCGTTATGATCGACTGCTCCTCCCGTCCGTTCGACGAGAACGTCGAGGAGACCAAGAAGGTCGTAGAGTACGCTCACGCTCACGGCGTTGTTGTCGAGGCTGAGCTCGGCACCCTGGCTGGCGTAGAGGATGACGTTAAGGTTTCCGCTGAGGATTCCTCCTACACCCATCCGGAAGAGGTTGAGGAGTTCGTAACCCGCACCGGCTGTGACTCTCTGGCTATCGCAATCGGCACCTCTCACGGCGCTTACAAGTTCACCCCGGATCAGTGCACCCGCAACGAGCAGGGCATTCTGGTTCCGCCTCCGCTGCGTTTCGACGTACTCGAGGAAGTTTCCAAGCGTCTGCCGGGCTTCCCGATCGTACTGCACGGTTCCTCTTCTGTACCGCGTGAGTTTGTTGACAAGATCAACAAGTTCGGCGGCAAGATGCCGGATGCAATCGGCATTCCGGAGGAAGAGCTGCGTCACGCTGCACAGCTGTCCGTCTGCAAGATCAATATCGACTCCGATATTCGTCTGGCTATCACCGCTTCTATCCGCGAGCACTTCGCTGAGCATCCGGATCACTTCGACCCGCGCCAGTACCTGAAGCCGGCTCGTCAGGCTGTCAAGGACATGGTTACCCACAAGCTGATCAATGTTCTGGGCTGCAACGGCAAGGCATAAGATCATTTTCTGATCGAAACCAAAGAACCTCGGAATCCTGTTCCGGGGTTCTTTTTTCGTCTTGCGATGGGGAATAGAACGGATACCATATATAGTGTATCCGCTTTTTTGCGGGAGAAATTACCACAGAGAAAATAAAGGAGAAACTTTGTGGAATTTGTCGCGCTTTTTTGATAAATTTTTCGAGTCAAGAGGAAAAGTTTAGAGAATGCTCCAATAAAAATAGTGCTTTTCTTGCAAATGTGCCAAAAAGAATTTAGCGCCTTGACAGGGCGGTGTTTCGGCGGTAGAATATATAAGCAAGAGATAAGCAGACACAAGATGTTGTGCGATATTGAATGCACCACTACATAATTTAGTAAATAATCAAGAAATCGCCGTTAGGCGGTTTTTGTATGAGAGAGGGATTTTTCTTTATGATTCAGCAGATCGTCAAGCGGGACGGGCGCATGGCTCCCTTTGAGATCGACAAGATCACAAATGCAATTTTCGGCGCAGCACAGGCCTCCGGCGGCCAGGACCACGATATGGCGCAGGAGCTGGCAGAGCAGGTCGAAAAAACGCTGGAGGAGACTGCTGGAACCGAAACTCCCACCGTTGAACAGGTGCAGGACACTGTTGAGAAGGTTCTGATCGAAAGCGGACATGCCCGCACGGCCAAGAAGTACATCCTGTACCGCAACGAGCGCACCCGCGTGCGTGAGATGAACACCCGTCTGATGAAGGTGTACGAGGATCTGACGTTCAAGTCCTCGCTCGAGAACGACGTCAAGCGCGAGAACGCCAATATCGACGGTGATACCGCGATGGGAACCATGCTCAAGTACGGCTCCGAGGGTGCCAAGCAGTTCTACGAGATGTTCATCCTCGATCCGGCACACGCCAAGGCACACCGCGAGGGTGATATCCACATCCACGATCTGGATTTTCTGACGCTGACCACCACCTGCTGTCAGATTGACCTGCTGAAGCTGTTCCGCGACGGTTTTTCCACCGGCCACGGCTTCCTGCGCGAGCCGAACGACATCCGTTCGTACTCTGCGCTGGCATGCATTGCTATCCAGTCTAATCAGAATGACCAGCATGGCGGTCAGAGCGTGCCGAACTTCGATTACTCGATGGCGCCGGGTGTGCGCAAGACCTTCCGCAAGCTGTTCCGCGACAATCTCGCCAAGGCCCTCGAGGTGTTCGGCGAGGACGACAACAACGAGGTAGATGCGCGTGCGCTGACCGAGCGTGTCGAGCAGGAGACCGGCAAGTGGGCTTGTCTGGCAGGCGGCAACGGCTATGACGAGGCGATGGCTAAGGCACTTTCCGAGACGCTTGACGAAAAGACGGTTGCAAAGTGCATGAAGTTTGCTCGCAAGTACGCGGATAAGGAGACCCGCAAGGGCACCTATCAGGCGATGGAAGCGCTGGTTCACAATCTGAACACTATGCACTCGCGTGCAGGTGCACAGATTCCGTTCTCGTCGCTCAACTACGGCACGGATACCTCTCCGGAGGGCCGTCTGGTCATGGAGCAGCTGCTGCTTGCGACCGAGGCCGGTCTGGGCAACGGTGAGACCCCGATTTTCCCGATTCATATTTTCAAGGTCAAGGAAGGCGTCAACTACAACGAGGGCGACCCGAACTACGACCTGTTCAAGCTGGCATGCCGCGTTTCCGCGAAGCGTATGTTCCCGAATTTCTCGTTCCTCGATGCGCCGTTTAACCTGCAGTATTACAAGCCGGGTCATCCGGAGACCGAGGTCGGCTACATGGGCTGCCGCACGCGTGTTATGTCCAATGTGTGCGATCCGACCCGTGAGATCACCTACGGCCGCGGCAACCTGTCGTTCACGTCGGTCAACCTGCCGCGCATTGCAATCCGCAGCCACGGCGATCTGGACTGGTTCTTTGAGGACCTCGACCGCAAGATCGACCTCGTAATCGACCAGCTGCTCGACCGTTTCCGCATCCAGTGCGGCAAGCGCGTGCGCAACTACCCGTTCCTGATGGGCGAGGGCGTATGGATGGATTCCGAAAAGCTGGGTCCGGATGACGAGGTTGGCGAGGTGCTTAAGCACGGCACACTGACGCTCGGTTTCATCGGTCTGGCGGAGTGCCTCAAGGCGCTCATCGGCGTACACCACGGCGAGAGCGACGAGGCGCAGAACCTTGGTCTGGAAATCGTTGGTCACATGCGTCAGCGCATGGACGAGGCAACCGAGAAATACCACCTCAACTTCTCGCTGATCGCTACCCCGGCAGAGGGTCTGTCCGGCCGATTTGTCAAGATCGACCGTGAGAAATACGGTACGATTCCCGGCGTTACCGACCGCGATTACTACACCAACTCCTTCCATGTGCCGGTTTACTATCCGATTTCGGCATTTGAGAAGATCACCCGCGAGGCGCCGTATCACGAGCTGACCAACGGCGGCCACATCAGCTACATTGAGCTGGACGGCGACCCGACGCAGAACCTCGAAGCGTTTGAGGCTGTCGTTCGCGCGATGAAGGAAGCCGGCATCGGCTACGGCGCGATCAACCACCCGATCGACCGCGATCCGATCTGCGGCTATACCGGCATTATCGGTGAAGTATGTCCGCGCTGCGGCCGCCGCGAGGGCGAAGGCGTTCCGCTGTCCAAGCTGCAGAAGTTGGGACTGTATAAAAATTACAACAGCACCACGATCGGCTATCACGGCGATCCTGCCGAAGAAGCCGACCGTCAGCCGAATACATTGAAAATCGTCAAAAAGTGACAGGAAAGGGAGAATGCTATCATGGAAACTAAGAATATTGCTGCACAGGAGCCGATGATTGGTGAAGGTGTAGGCTTTGAACGTATCCGCCGCATTACGGGTTATCTGGTAGGTACGCTCGACCGCTTCAACAACGGCAAGCGCGCGGAGGAGCACGACCGCGTAAAGCACAGCGTTCCGAGCTGCTGCTCCATGCGTCAGGAGCACACCGCCTGATGGAAGGTAAAATTCGCATTGCAGGTACAGTCGGGGAGTCCATTGTGGACGGCCCCGGCTTCCGCTATACGCTGTTTGTGCAGGGCTGTCCGCATGGCTGTCCGGGCTGCCACAATCCGCAGACGCACGACTTTGAGGGCGGGCAGGATATTGAGCTGGACACGCTGCTGAAGGATATGTGCCGCAATCCGTTCATCAAGGGTGTGACGTTCTCGGGTGGCGAGCCGTTTTGTAAGGCGGAGCCGCTGTATTATCTTGCGGTGGAACTGAAGCGCAAGGGCAAGCACCTGATGGCGTACTCGGGCTACACGTTTGAGCAGCTGTTGGAGCTGAGCGATCCGTTTGTGAAAAAGCTGCTCGGGCAACTGGATTTACTGGTAGACGGGCCGTTTCTCATGGCGGAGAAGAACATCGAGCTGCGGTTTCGCGGCAGCGCGAACCAGCGGGTGTTGGATGTACCGAAGTCGCTGGAGGCGAATGAGGCTGTCTGGGCGGAGCAGTATCGGTGAGGCTGGTCGCTTGCGAAGCGAGCGGAATCTGCACTGACGCCGCGCGGGCGCACAAGGATGGACACCAAGGTTTCCACCCTTGTGAATCCCGTTTCCGTTATTCCTGATCTGGCGCAGACCGGAGACCGGCGACCGCTTCGAAATAAGGCGTTTGCACGTTGCTACGGACGGCACCTGCGAATTTCACTTATTGACGGATTTTACCGTATAAACCGTCTGCACTGATTTATAAACAACGCGATTGACACAAAAATGGCAACAAAAAAGCACCGAAACTTACGTTTCGGTGCTTTTTTCATCTTCCAACGGTTCATTTTCCGCTTCTGCCTTCTCTGTGAGGTGCGGATTCCGAACCACACACCGTACACACGGTGCGGTCTTGCCGAAGGCGGTATGGCTGACCTTTTCGGTCGGCTGCATACGGCAGGCAACGGCAGTATGCAGTCCTGCGAGATCATCCTTCTGCACGAAGGCGCTGACCTCGTCGGCGTGCATGGATTCGAACGCGTACAGCAGGCATGCAGCGATGCACTCGCGGCCGACGCCGATGCCGCGCAGCTCATGCCGGACGATGCAGTTCGCGGTCAGCACGCGTTCCGCGCCGACCTGCTCGTAAGTCAGGCCGCACAGAGCCGCGGGAACGCCGGTCGGCTTATCAAGTGCGAGCAGCCAGCCGCAGCCTTCGGTCTGATAGCGGCGCAGCGTATCCACCAGCCAGTCCAGTGTCTGCTCGTAGGAGAGTGCGCCGCCGAGCGTCTGCATGGTTTCCTCACTGCGCAGGAGCGGCGTCAGCAGGTCGAGGTCGTCCGCGCTCAGCTCGCGGTAGTCCATGCGGCTGGAGTTTAGTTCGTAAAATTGCATAGGTTCAATTTTCTCCCAACAAAACGGTGCGGCTTTTATAGCAATCCAAACAAATACTGCAACAAGTGCGCGCATACAGCACGCGCATAGCAGCGTCGCTTTCACTTGCTATGCGTCAGCATAGCTGCGTAAAATCTCCTTGCTATTCACGCGCTGTATGCGCTACTTTTGTCGCATTATCTATTCGGATTGCTATAAGCCGCACCGCAAAAGTGTCCTTAAAAGTGTCTCTATCTGTTTTGATACCAGAATACAAATTTGCGCACCAGTACGCCCAACGTTAAGCCGACCAGCGAGGGAACAAGCCCGTAAAACAGGCTTTGCATCTCAGTCGAGCGGAACGTGGCAAGCGGCAGAACAATCGCCCACAGGCCGACGAACACGGGCATCAGACCGTACCACGGCAGAGCGCGGTATGCCGCCCGAAACGTGCACAGCAACGCCGAAAACGGCAGGATCAGCCAGAAGCCGAGCAGCCAGTACCCCATTTCGTTGCCGCACAGCAGACCGGGGATCAGCCCGACCGCCGTCACAAGACCATAGCAAAGGACAAAATTCCAGTATGGAGAAAAGCGTTTGATGCCATCAAATGTCATACGGTTCACCCTCCTCTGCAGGAACGGTCGGTGTGAAATTGTACTGCAGATACCGAAAATTCAGCGGTATATTGCTTACTTGGTGCCGAAGATACGGTCGCCGGCGTCACCCAGACCCGGAACGATATAGCCGTGGTCGTTCAGCTTCTCGTCGATACCGGCAACGAAGATCTCAACGTCCGGATGTGCCTTCTGAACAGCGGCAACGCCTTCCGGAGCAGCGATGAGGTTCATCAGCTTAATGTGCTTTACGCCGCGGCGCTTGAGGCCGTCGATGGCAGCGATAGCGGAACCGCCGGTAGCCAGCATCGGGTCGAGCAGCAGTACGTCGCGATCCTCGATGTCATTCGGCAGCTTGCAGTAATACTCGATCGGCTGCAGGGTTTCCGGGTTGCGGTACAGACCGATGTGGCCGACCTTAGCTGCCGGAATCATCTCCAGAATGCCCTCAACCATGCCCAGACCTGCACGCAGGATCGGCACGAGCGCAATCTTCTTGCCGGAAATAACCTGTACGCGCGCATCAGAGACCGGAGTCTCGATGGTGATCTCCTTGAGCGGCAGATCGCGGGTAGCCTCGTAGCACATCAGCATTGCAATCTCAGCAGCAGCCTCGCGGAACTCCTTAACGCCGGTGGTCTTGTCGCGCATCAGCGCCAGCTTGTGCTTAATCAGCGGGTGGTCCATTTCATGTACGGTTGCCATAATAAAAATCTCCTTTATCCTAAAACTTTTTGCTTCAGGCAATATCGCATAATTGAACAAGAGCGATTTGCGAGTGAATTTTGCACACTGACAAGGCGCGGTTTTGCAGTAATACTTTGTGTATTACCGTGAAATCGGAACGAAGTCAGGGCACAAAAATTCCGCAAAGCGCCGCGGCAGCGCGACCGGAGCCTGCGCAAGAAGCCGCAGCTTTCATTGTGCGGTGATGTCTGCTATTTGGTCTGTGCCAGACGCGCCATGCGCTCGCGCTCTGCCTGCGGACGACGCAGATAGAAGGCGTCCAACTCCTGGGGGGAGCAGGCTTTGCCCTCGCGGAACAGGGGGAGTGCGGCGGCGGCAACACCAAATCCGGTCGCAAACCGCAGCTCGGCGGGTGCGAGCCGCAGACCGGTGCAGTTCTCTTTGATAGTATTATAACACAGATCCGCGCCATCTCCAACCAGAAAATACGGCGCTTCTCCGATTTCTTCGGCAAGCTCGGTCAGCTTGATCGCACGGTCATCGCACAGACGGCGTACGCTGCCGTCCTCTGCGGTGAAAAGCGCGTTGTAAACCTGACCCGCACGCGCATCCATCACGCAGCACAGGTCGCCGCCGAGTGCGCGGGCGCCCCATGCCATTGCCTCGAGCGTGGAGACACCGAGGCACGGCTTGTCTGCGCCGAGCGCCAGACCCTTGACCGTGGCCACACCGATGCGCACACCGGTAAACGAGCCGGGGCCGTGCGCGACAGCGATCGCGTCCACGTCAGCGAGCGATACGCCGCAGTTTGCCAGCAGGTTTTCCACCATCGGCAGCAGCGTGCGTGAGTGCGTCAGGCCGCAGTTCTGAAAGGACTGCGCCACCAGTTTTTCGTCCTCGGTGAGCGCGACAGACGCGCTGACCGCCGAGGATTCCAGTGCAAGAATTTTCATACAGTCACTTCTCCAATCGTAATGCGGCGGTCGTTGTCCGCATCGCCGTAGGCAATATGGACGGTTTTGTAGGCTTCCGGCAGAACGTCTGCGGCGTTTTCGCTCCATTCGATGAGCACAATGCGGCTGCCGTCGAGATATTCGTCAAAGCCGATCTCGAACAGCGCTTCGCTGTCGAGAATGCGGTACAGGTCGAAGTGCGCGACCTTGACCGTCGGCGTTTCGTATTCGTTTGCAATGGCAAAGGTCGGGCTGGTGACGCGGCCCTCGTAGCCGAGTCCGTGCAGCACGCCGCGCGTGAATGCGGTCTTGCCGGCACCGAGGTCGCCGGAGAACGCAACAACATCGCCTGCCTTGAGGCTTTTTGCGTATTCTGCGCCGAGTGCTTCGGTCTCCTCGGGTGAGTGGGTGATATATTCCATGAAAACACCTTTCTGTCAATCATAACTATACATTTATAATATACCACGGTACACTCGGAATGGCAAGTCAGCCTGCTGCAAAGTATAACTTTTTTATGACATTTCCGCTTGTTTGCTTGCGGGATGGCGTAAGTTGTGGTAAGGTATAAAATAACATAAAAAAACTGAACAAAAATTTTAAGGAGGAAAACCCTGTGATAGAATTGCTCAAAGCATTTCTGTTCGGCATTGTAGAGGGCATCACCGAGTGGCTGCCGATCAGCAGTACCGGACACATGATTCTGCTCAATGAGTTTGTAAAGCTGGACGTGTCGGAAGCGTTTTACAGCATGTTCGAGGTGGTTATTCAGCTCGGTGCGATACTCGCGGTCGTTGTCCTGTTCTGGGGACAGATTTTCCCGTTTGAGCGGCGAAAGGGCCGTCATGGCGGCGCATCCATCGTGCTGAATACGGATACCGTCAAGCTGTGGATCAAGATTCTGGTAGCTTGTGTTCCCGCGGCGATCGTCGGTCTCAAGTGGAACGACCTGTTTGAAGAACTGTTCTACAATTACCAGACGGTTTCCATCGCGCTGATTGTGTTCGGCGTAGCGTTCATTCTGGTGGAGAACGCGCACAAAGGCAAGCCGGCGCGCATCAACGCACTCACGGAGCTTACTTACCCGACCGTATTTATGATCGGTATGTTCCAGCTAATCGCGGCTGTGTTCCCGGGCACCTCGCGTTCCGGCGCAACGATTGTCGGCGCGCTGCTGCTCGGCGTATCGCGTACTGTGGCTGCGGAGTTTACGTTCTTCCTGGCCATTCCGGTCATGTTCGGCGCAAGCCTGCTCAAGATTCTCAAGTTTGGCTTTGCGTTTACATCCACCGAGCTGATGATTCTTGGTATCGGTACAATCACCGCGTTCGTGTCCTCGCTGCTCATCATCCGTTTCCTGATGGGCTTTGTCAAGAAGCACGATTTCAAGGTGTTCGGCTGGTATCGTATTATCCTCGGTATCGCCGTGCTGGCGTACTTTATGCTGGCGAAGTGAATAGGGAAAAGAGGTCTGCAGGGCAAACCTCTTTTTGAGGCTGTCGAAAAACTATCGTTTTCCGAGCAGCCTCTCGCTCGAAACCACGCTTTCGAGCGAATACTGAAGAAAAACTGCGCCCTGACGGGCACATTTTTTCTTCCCTTGTATAAAAAGTCAGGTACACGCCCCGACTTTTTATGAATTTGCTTCGCAAATTCTATTTTATGCGTGCTGCCGCACGAAGCGTAAAAATTAAAATAATATTTTTTTGACAAACTGAAAAGAGGTCTGCATTGCAGACCTCTTTTGCTGTATGGTTTTCTATTAGGTACGCTGTTCCAATCCGTGCCGAATCCTTCTCCAAACCACGCACGACAGTGCAATAGTGACATAATCCGTGATGGACTGTCCGAGAACTGCGCCATTCAGACCGAAAACCGCATTCAGCAGATACAGCAGGGGAATGAGCAGCAGACCCTGCCGCAGCACGGACAGCACGGTAGCCGGAAGGGCGCGTCCGACCGACTGCATACAGTTCATATTGACGAACAGAAAACCGATGAACGGGCCGGACAACATGTAGGCGATCAGCATCTGCACGCCGTATGTAATAACGCCGCTGTCGTCCACGAACAGGCCGATGATCGGCTTGCGCAGGAAGAAATAGAGCGCGGTTGCCGCCAATCCGACAACAAAGCAGCACAGCTTGGTAAAACGCTCGGTATCGGTAAAACGCTTGATATCACCCGCACCGTAGCTGTAACCGAAAATCGGCTGTACACCGTTTGCAAGGCCCATTTGCAGGAAGGTGATGAACATATTCGCTTTGAACACGATGCCAATCGCCGCAACGGGCGCGTTGCCGTAGGCGACCAGAATCAGGTTGAGCACAATGGTTGAAACACACATCAGCGCGGAGAAAATGGCGGTCGGGAAGCCGGCAGAGCACACGCGCACGGCAATGTGCGTGCCGCAGAGCGCGTCCTTCGGCGCAAGCGAAAACCGCCGCGACTTTTTGAGAAAATACCACAGGTAGTACAGCGCCGCAAGCATATTGCCGATGGTGGTTGCAATGGCTGCGCCTGCCGCGCCCTGTCCCAGACCGGAGACGAAAATCGGGTCGAGTACGATGTTTGCAATCGTGCCGATCATGCTGCCGATCATGGCCTCCTTGCTCGCGCCTTCCGCGCGCACAACGAAGCTGGCTGCGGCCGACCAGATGACGAACGGTGCGCCGAACGCGATGTAAACCGTGTAGCCACGGGCAAACTCAAATGTGCTTGCGTCCGCGCCGAACAGATGCAGGATGGGCGCGGTGAAGCACAGCAGTACGGCGGCAAACGCTGCGCCGACGATCAAGCTCGCCCATGAGATGAACGAGGAGATTTTCTTCACGCTTTGGTGATTGTTCTCGCCGAGCGCGACCGAGATCATCGCACTGCCGCCCATGCCGAACATGTTGGCGAACGCCATCAGCAGGATGAAGATCGGGTTGGTCAGGCTGACGGCGGCTACCTGCAGGGCGTCGCCGGTCTGTCCGACGAAAAAGGTGTCCGCCATGTTGTACACCACGGTGACAAGGCTGCTGATGACGCTCGGAATCGCCATTGCGGCTACTGCACGAGGTATCGGCGCTTTGCCGAGGAGAGTATCGTTGTCCAAGTTGTACACGTTCCTTCCTTTGGAAATTTAACGGTTGTTTTCATCGAAGCGGCAGGGCAGCCCGCCCTGCGGTAATGGCTAATCGTTTTTTTCAAAATTTGAAAGCATTTTCAGCCCGATCCGCATAAATGTGTCCCGCTCCTCGGGCGAGATGCCGCGGAGCAGCATGGCTTCGGTCTCCGTAATCTCCTGCAGGCAGGCGGGACGGAAGGCTTCGGCTTTTTCAGTGCAGACAATGCATTTGCGCCGTGCGTCCGCGGGATCGGGTTCGCGGCGGATGAGATCGGCAGCCTGCAGGGCCTGCAGCATTTCGGTTGCGGTGGAAGGCCGCAGGCCGAATTCCTGCTCGATATCGCGCTGTACGAGCGGGTGTTTTTGACTTTCTATCAAAATGTAGTTGAGAATCTGACCTTTGGTGCCGCTGATATGAATGCGTTTTTGCGTTTCCGCTGATCGGCGGCGCAGGCAGTTAGATAGCTTGTTGATAAGCCGCCCGGTATCCATGAAATCACCTCGTTTAATTACTTCGTTTCCTAAGTAATATTGTAGTCGGTGATTGCGGAATGTCAAGAGGGAATTTTACTGCTTGCCCGGGGAGATGGGAGCCGTCCGGACGGCTCCTTTTTCCTGCACCGGATGACTGGGGAACACGAACTGCCGCAGGCGGGTTCGCCCTGCCGGGGCAGAGAGTTTTCTGCTGAACCTCAGCGGGGGATTCGCCGTCTGCGGACGGCGGGAGCGTTGCCGCGCCCGCGGCGGGGGCAAAAAGGAAGGACAACCTGCGGTTTTCCTTCCTCTTTGAACTCCTACCTTTCCCTTGGATAGTCTGGCGCAGATTGCCTACATGTGACCGCTTCGAAAAAGGGAACGGCAGAGGATTTTTTCTTCCGTGTCTTTCGCAAACTGTTCGCAGGGTCAGATACATTACTGCTACACATGCGATTTCATCTAAGCAGGCGCAACATACCCGTGTTGCGCAACTCGTGAGCGCGTTATTATAGACAGCACCTACGAGGATAAATTGCACCAAACGCCTAAATTCGCAGGTGCCTTCCGGTATAACGGGAAAAAATCGCGCGACACTGTTATCCCCCAGGGGACCTTCTCTTGCCCTACGGGCAATTCACCTTGTGCCGCGCCTGCGCAGAGTAGCCCGTATGTGTAGCGCTAATCTCCGGAATTTCCCTATTGACACAGGCTGACTCTGCTTTGTACAATAAAACAAAACAACGAAACGAGGTGCCTGCTATGCACATCCACCATTTAGCGCTCCGTGTGCGCGATTTCGAGAAGTCGCTGCATTTTTACCAGACGCTCACCGAGCTCAAGATCCACACGCAGTTCTCCGCGAACGGCGACAGCATTGCCTACCTGCAGAACGCCTCCGGCGAAACTCAGCTGGAGCTGATCGGCATGCCGGAGGGCGAGACCGTCAAGGCGTCCGGTATGTTTCTCTGCTTCGGTACGGAGGATATTGCCGAGGCACATGAGCGTGCCGTCCTGCACGGCATGAATCCGTCCGATATCCGTCAGCCGGAGCCGGACGCGCGCTATTTCTACGTTTACGATCCGGACGGTCTGTCCGTGCAGGTGCGTGAATACCGTTAAGGGAATACCGCATAATTGAACAAGAGCGATTTGCGAGCAAATTTTGCGTACTGACGAGGCGCAGTTTTGCGGTAATACTTGATGTATTACCGTGAAACTGCAACAAAGTCAGGACACAAAATTTCCGCAAAGCGCCGCAGCTTTAATTGTGCGGTGTTGCCTTAAAACAGATTTTTAAGCGTCGGACGCTGCACCTCCGGCAAATGCCTCAGCTGAGCGAGCAGCTCTGCGCGGTCAAGCGAAAATTCGTCCGTCAAGCCGTTTTGCTGCGCGGCAAGCACACGGTCAAACAGCCGGTCAGCCTGATCAATCTCGCTGTGCAGCAGCAGAGCGCCGAGCAGGGTCTGTGCTGCGTCCCATGTCTCCCGCGCTTCATTCAGGCGGTCGTTCTCTACGTCGAGGGCGACCGCCTGTGCCGTGTTATCCACGGCTCTTATGCTCCATACACTGCCGAGGATGAGCACGGTACACAGCACGGCAGCCGTCAGCAATCGCTTCATGCACGGCCCTCCTTTTTCTGCAGGAACGTGTTGCCGCAGTCGTCGAGCGTCATCAGGAACACATCCTCGACCGCGATACTCTGGTTTTTCAGCCGCCGCTCGATATCCACAGGGGAGAGGTGCAGCAGCTCGAGCGAGCGCGGAACCATCTTGCCGTCCGACACGACAACGAGCGGCAGACCGATATCCTTGGGCGTAATGCCGAGCATTTCCGCCGTGACCGGTTGCTGCGGCTGCTTGAGGATAACCGTCAGCGTGCCGTCCGGCTCGATGACGCCGTATTTCACATCGGACACGGCTGCGACATTCTGCTTGCGGAGTGTTTCTATCACCTCGTCGGTCGTCAGCCGCATTTGCCGCAGCTTGCCAATATCGAGCTGTCCCCTGCGGATGATGATGGCCGGCTGACCGTTCAGCAGCCGCCGGAATCTGCGGCTTTTGAGTGCGGCGAAGCTGAGGAAAATCTCGAGCACCACGAGCGTGGCGATCGGCACCAGACCGGAGAGCAGCGGAATCCCTAAATCCTGCATGGGCACAGCCGCCAGATCGGATACCAGAATGGTAACGACCAGCTCGGACGGGTCCAGCTCGCCGATCTGCCGTTTCCCCATCAGACGCACGGCGCAGATGACCGCGCAGTATAAAATCAGCGTGCGCAGCAGCGGCACTGCCATACGCCCGCACCTCCTTCGCTTGTGAAAATCGCACAGTTTGCCGGAGTAAAAACTGTACATGTTTGGCATTGTGTAGTATGGCGAAAAAACAAAGAAATATGCACGACAGTTTTCGCATATTTGCAGTCGGAAAGACGTTGACATTCTGAGAAAACGCCTTTATAATATAAACAACATTCAAAAAGATACAGGCTGCGAACGGAAAAGTAGCGTCCCGAACCCATGATAGAGAGCTGTCGGCTGGTGTAAGACAGTGGGAAACGGAAAGTGCGAAAGTCCTCCGGGAGCCGGATTGCTGAAATGAAATGAAACAGGGTTCAGTGTAAGCTATCCCGCATGATCTGCGTTAAACGATCAGGTGAGTGGTCATGCCGCCGTACAGGGCAGTGTGGCAAAAAGAGTGGTACCGCAGAGTTTTTGGTCTTTGTCTCTTTGTGAGACAAGGGCTTTTTTGTTTATACGGTATCTTGCGGCAATCGTTATCCGGCTGCTGCATAAGTATGTATGCTATGTTGAAATGAGAGAAAGGAGGCGGATTCGCAATGGTAAAGAACGGCGCAGAGATTCTGATCGACGCACTTGTAGAGCAGGGAGTTGATACCATTTTCGGTTATCCCGGCGGTGCGGTTTTGAACATCTATGACGCACTTTACAAAAACAGCGACCGCATTCGACATATTCTGACCGCGCACGAACAGGGCGCGGCACACGCAGCGGACGGCTACGCCCGTGCGACCGGCAAGGTAGGCGTCTGCCTGGCAACGAGCGGACCGGGTGCGACCAACCTCGTAACCGGTATTGCTACCGCGTATATGGATTCCATCCCGATGGTTGCCATCACCGGCAATGTCGGCACCAGCCTCATCGGCCGTGATTCCTTTCAGGAGGTTTACATTGCCGGCATCACCATGCCGATCACCAAGCACAATTTCGTTGTGCGCGATGTGGAGGAGCTGGCGGACACCGTGCGCGATGCGTTCCGCATTGCCGCTTCCGGACGTCCGGGTCCGGTACTGATCGACATCCCGAAGGATATTACCGCCGCTAAGTGTGAGTTTATCCCGAAGGGCAAGGTTGAGATCAACGAAACCTACGAGATTTCGGACGAAGAGCTGCAGACCGTAGCGGATATGATCGCCGCCTCCGAGCGTCCGATGATTTATTACGGCGGCGGTGTTGAAACCTCTGACGCAGGCGACATGCTGCTGCAGCTGCAGCGCAAGGCGGATATTCCGTCGGCGCACACCATGATGGCCATCGGCTGCATCCCGGATACCGAGCCGCTCAGCCTCGGCATGATCGGCATGCACGGTACGGTTTCCGCCGCATGGGCGGTTGAGCGCTGCGACCTGCTGGTCTGCATCGGCGCCCGCTTCTCCGACCGCGTTGCGACCAACACCAAGCGTTTTGCACCGTCGGCGAAGGTTATCCACGTTGACATTGACGACGCGGAGATCAATAAGAACATCGGCGTTGACTATGCCATTGTTTCCGATGCGGAGACCTTCCTCGAAAAGGTTATGCCGTATATCAAGGAGGCAAAGCACGACGCATGGCGCGCGCAGATTACCGAATGGCAGACAAAGCTCGACTATGTGCCGAAGGACGACGAGAGCGTTATCCATCCGCACCAGCTGCTCCGCACGGTTGCGGAGGAGACCCCGGAGGACACCATCATCGCAACCGACGTTGGTCAGCACCAGCTTTGGAGCGCGCAGTACAACGGCCGCAAGCACGTTCGTCAGTTCCTGACGTCCGGCGGTCTGGGTACGATGGGCTTCGGCTACGGCGCGGCTCTCGGCGCACAGGTGGCCTTCCCGGACAGAACGGTTGTCCACATCACGGGCGACGGCTCGTTCCACATGAACCTTAACGAGATCTGCACCGCGGTTTCCTATAACCTGCCGGTGATCACGATCATTATGAATAACCGCGTGCTCGGCAACGTGCGCCAGTGGCAGACCATGTTCTATGGCAGCCGCTACTCGCAGACCGACCCGCACCGCAAGACAGATTACGTCAAGCTGGCCGACGCCTTCGGCGCACGCGGCGTCCGTGTTACCAATATCGCCGAGCTGCGCGACGCGCTGCGGGAAGCGATGAAGCGTACCGGTCCTGTGCTGATCGACGCACAGATCGACAAGGACGAGCGCGTCCTGCCGATGATCCCGGCAGGCGGCACGGTTGACGATCTTGTAACGGAATAAGGAAGGAGAAATTATGGAAAAGTATATCCTTTCTGTCACCGTACAGAACAACGCCGGTGTTCTGGCCCGCGTATCCAGCCTGTTTGGCCGCCGCGGCTACAACATCGACTCACTGACCGTTTCGGCCACGACTGATCCGAAGGTTTCCTGCATGTCTATCATCGTGCAGGGCGACCATATGGTGCTTGAGCAGATCATGAAGCAGCTGGCAAAGCTGGAAGAGGTCATGCACGTTGTACACCTCGAAGAAGACAGCTCCTGCTGCAGTGAGCTGGTGTTCGTCAAGCTGCATACGCCGGACGTAAGTGTCCGCAGCGATATTCGCCAGCTGTGCGAGCTGTACGGCGCGCGCGTGGTCGATACACAGGAGAGCGAGATCATCATCGAGCTGTCCGAAGTGCCGAGCCGCATCGATGCCTTCCTCGACGTCATCTCGAACTTTAAGATCCTCGAGATGAGCCGTTCGGGTGTTACGGCTATAGAGAAGTAAGTTAGGAGATAGGAGGTAGGAGTTAGGAGCTTTAGAGTGAAGAGTGCAGAGTGGAGAGTGAAGATTGCTTCACGGCTCGCCCTGTACGAAACTCTCCGATCTCCACTCCTCACTCTCCACTCTTTACTTGATAAATAAGCTCTTTATAAATTTTTAGGAGGAAATAAAAATGGTAAAGATGTTTTATGACGCAGACTGCAACCTGTCTCTGCTCGACGGCAAGACCGTTGCAATCATCGGCTTTGGTTCTCAGGGTCATGCTCACGCAATGAACCTGAAGGACTCCGGTGTACACGTTGTAGTAGGTCTGCGCCCGGGCTCCAAGCACGAGAAGAAGGCTAAGGACTACGGTCTGGAGGTTATGACTCCGGCTGAGGCTGCAGCAGCAGGCGACATCATCATGATGCTGACCCCGGACGAGAAGCAGGCTGACATCTATAAGGACGTTATCGCTCCGAACCTGAAGCCGGGCAACGTACTGGCTTTCGCTCACGGCTTCAACATCCACTTCAAGCAGATCGTTCCGCCGGCTGACGTTGACGTTATCATGGTTGCTCCGAAGGGCCCGGGTCACATCGTTCGTCGTGCATACGAAGAGGGTCAGGGTGTTCCGGATCTGGCTTGCGTATATCAGGACGCTTCCGGCAAGGCTATGGACATCGCTCTGGCATACGCCTGCGGTATCGGCGGCGGCCGTGCCGGCATCCTCGAGTCCACCTTCAAGACCGAGACCGAGACCGACCTGTTCGGTGAGCAGGCTGTCCTCTGCGGCGGCGTTTGCGAGCTGATGAAGGCTGGCTTTGAGACTCTGGTTGAGGCTGGCTACGCTCCGGAGAACGCTTACTTTGAGTGCGTTCACGAGATGAAGCTGATCGTTGACCTGATCAACGAGGGCGGCTTCGCTAAGATGCGTTACTCCATCTCCGATACCGCTGAGTACGGTGATTACCGCACCGGCAAGCGCATCATCACCGAGGAGACCCGCAAGGAGATGAAGAAGATCCTGCGCGAGATCCAGGACGGTACCTTCGCATCCGAGTGGATTCAGGAGAACCGTGCAGGCGGTCGTGCCAAGTTCCTCGCTACCCGTGCTCTGGAAGCAGACACCGAGCTTGAGGAGACCGGCAAGAAGCTGCGCGGCATGATGAGCTGGCTGAAGAAATAATCTCGCGCTCCGCTTGAGACTATTTCTTATAGGGGGCTTCAAAAGCCCCCTATATATGACCAGCGGTTCCGTAGAAACCACTGGTCAATACCCCAATGACGCGCCCCACGGGCGCTGAGTCGGGGTGTAAAAAGTCAGGCGCATGTCCTGACTTTTTACGGCACACTTTGTGTGCCGAATGATTGCCGCAACCTTTGGTTGCGGTTAGACGTGAAGCATTTCGCGTGCTGATCGTCAGCTTTTAGTTACCCCGAACGGGCGGACGGATTTTCCCGTCCGCCCGTTTTTTCTATCAGGCAGTCTGCTGGACTGCTTTCAAAGGAGGAAAATCCCCGTGAGAAGAAGTGACAACATCACTGCAGGACCCGAGCGCATGCCGAACCGTTCGCTGCTGCGTGCCTGCGGTATGACCGATGAGGAGATCAGGCAGCCGATCATCGGCGTGGTTTCGGCGTATTCCGAGATCATTCCGGGCCACATCAACCTCGATAAGATCGCGGATGCGGTTAAGGCGGGCGTTCGCATGGCTGGCGGTACGCCGGTGCTCGTTCCGGCCATCGGCGTATGCGACGGCATTGCCATGGGTCACATCGGCATGAAGTACTCGCTGGCAAGCCGTGAACTGATCGCGGACAGCGTAGAGACGCTGGCACAGGCGCACCAGCTGGACGGTCTGGTGCTCATCCCGAACTGCGACAAGATCGTTCCCGGTATGCTGATGGCGGCTGCCCGTTTGAATATTCCGTCCATTCTGGTTTCCGGCGGCCCGATGCTGGCAGGCCATTTCGGCGGTGAGGAGGTATCCCTGTCCAAGACCTTCGAGGCGGTCGGCGCCTACAAGGCCGGCATGATGGACGAGGAGACTTTCTACGAAGCCGAGTGCAATTCCTGCCCGGGCTGCGGCTCATGCGCAGGCATGTACACCGCAAACTCGATGAACTGCCTGTCTGAAGCCATCGGCATGGCGCTGCCGGGCAACGGCACGACCCCGGCGGTTTCGGCTGCCCGTATTCATCTGGCAAAGCACGCCGGCATGAAGATCATGGAGCTGATCGAGAAGGACATCAAGCCGCGCGACATCCTCACGCCGGCAGCATTCCGCAACGCGCTGACCTGTGAGATGGCGATCGGCTGCTCGACCAACTCGGTTCTGCACCTGCTGGCAATCGCAAACGAAGCAGGCGTTCCGCTGCAGCTTGAGACCCTGAACGAACTGTCCGGCAAGGTGCCGAACATCTGCCATCTGGCTCCGGCAGGCCCGCACCACATTGAGCAGCTTTACATGGCGGGCGGTGTTCCGGCCATCATGAAGGAGCTGACCAAGCGTGATTTCCTCGACCTGTCGCTCATCACCTGCACCGGCAAGACGGTCGGCGAGAACCTTGAGGGCGTTGTCAACAAGAATCCGGAGGTCGTTCGTCCGCTCGAGAATCCGTATTCGCAGACCGGCGGCATCGCTGTTCTGTGGGGCAACATCGCAAAGAACGGCTGCGTTGTCAAGCGTTCGGCAGTTGCGCCGGAAATGATGGTGCACGAAGGTCCGGCACGCGTGTTCGACTGCGAGGAGGACGCAATTTCCGCCATCTACAACGGCAAGATCGTGCCGGGTGACGTTGTTGTCATCCGCTACGAAGGCCCGAAGGGCGGTCCGGGCATGCGCGAGATGCTCAACCCGACCTCTGCGCTGGCCGGCATGAAGCTGGATACTACGGTTGCGCTCATCACCGACGGCCGTTTCTCCGGTGCGTCCCGCGGCGCATCCATCGGTCACGTTTCGCCGGAGGCTGCTTCCGGCGGCGAGATCGGTCTGGTGCAGGAAGGCGATATCATCTCCATCGATATTCCGAACAGCAAGGTAAATGTCAATGTTTCCGACGAGGAGCTGGAGGCACGCCGTGCCAAGTACGTTCCGCGTGAGCCGAATGTCAAGTCCGGCTGGCTGTACCGCTATTCGCGTCTGGTCACCTCTGCAGATCAGGGCGCTGTGGTTCGTTGATTTTTGCGTCATGAAAAGAAGTCCGAAAATTTTTCGGACTTCTTTTAATTCTCTATTCCGCAATCGCAAAATTTCTGCTCCAAGCGTAGACAGAACTGCACCGCAGTGCTATAATAAAGTAATTCTTGAAAAACGAAAAAGGGAGGTCATTTATTATGAAAAACCCTGAAAAGCTGCTTGATCTGCTGGCGCAGGACGCGCGTCTGACTCCGGCACAGCTGGCCGCGATGCTCGGTGAGACCGAGGAGGACGTGGCTGCTGCGATCAACGCGTATGAGAAGAATTCGACGATCCTCGGCTACAAGACCGTGGTCGATTGGGATAAAACATCCAAGGAGAGCGTAACCGCACTCATCGAGGTCAAGATCACCCCGCAGAAGGGTATGGGCTTTGATGAGATCGCCCGTCAGATCTATTCGCACCATCAGGTGGAGAGCGTGTATCTGATGAGCGGCGGCTTCGATCTGACCGTTATCATCAAGGGACGCACCATGCGCGAGGTTGCCCGCTTTGTCTCCGAGCAGCTGGCGCCGATGGAGAACGTGCTGTCCACCGGCACACATTTCATCCTTAAAAAATACAAGGACAACAGTGTGGAATTCGACCCGGCAGACAGCGATAAGAGAGAGGTCATGGCATGGTGAACTACGAGCAGATTCTCTCTGCGCGTGTAAAAGAAGTACAGCCTTCCGGCATTCGCCGCTTTTTTGAACTGGCGGCTAAAATGCCGCACGCGATCTCGCTCGGTGTGGGCGAGCCGGATTTTGAAACGCCGTGGCAGATTCGCCGCGCCGGCATTCGGTCTCTGGAAAAAGGACAGACCTTCTATACCTCCAACTGGGGTCTTGCCGAGCTGCGCAATCAGATTGCCGCGCTCGTGCGCCGCAAGTACCGCCTGTGCTACGATGCGGACAAGGAGATCCTTGTGACGGTCGGCGGCTCTGAGGCGATCGACAACACCATCCGTGCGATTGTCAACGTGGGTGACGAGGTGCTCATTCCGGAGCCGAGTTTTGTATGCTACAAGCCGCTGACGCAGATGGCAGGCGGTGTTCCGGTGCCGCTGCCGACCCGCGCGGAGGACCAGTTCAAGCTGACGGCGGACAGTCTGCGCGCTGCTATTACACCGCGCACCAAGCTGCTCATTCTGCCGTACCCGAACAACCCGACCGGCGCGATTATGACGCGCGATGAGCTGCAGGCGATTGCGACGGTCATCAAGGACACGAACATCATCGTGCTGTCGGATGAGATTTACAACAGCCTGACCTACGGCCCGGATCGCCACGTCTGCTTTGCGGAGCTGGACGGCATGAAGGAGCGCACCATTGTTGTGGACGGTTTCTCCAAGTCCTATGCGATGACCGGTTGGCGTCTCGGCTGGGCAATGGGCCCGAAGGAGCTGATGCGCCACATCTGCAAGATTCATCAGTTCGGCATTATGTCTGCGCCGACGACCGCGCAGTTCGCGGGCATTGAGGCTATCCGCACCGGCGAGGACGATATCGAGCGCATGCGCGAGCAGTATGACCTGCGCCGCCGCTACCTGCTCGGCGAGCTGCGGAGCATGGGCCTCGAGTGCTTTGAGCCGCAGGGCGCGTTCTATATGTTCCCGTCGATCGAGTCTACCGGCCTGTCGAGTGACGAATTCTGCGAGAGACTGCTGCACGAGCAGGAGGTCGCGGTCATTCCGGGCAGCGCCTTTGGTGAGAGCGGTGAGGGTCATGTGCGTATTTCGTATTCGTACTCGATGAACCATCTGCGCGAGGCTTGCCACAGGATGCGTAAGTTTTTGCAGACTTTGCAGGCGGAAAAGTGAGATAAAATGAAAGCACCGCCCGAAATAGGCGGTGCTTAATCGTTATGCAGGATTTCATGCGCTTCACGGATAGAAATGTTATGCAGACGGGCGTATTCCATTGTGGTTCTAATATAGCACAGTAGTGGGAAAAGGCAAACAAAAAGAACGCTCCATCGAGCGTTCTTTTTTTCTTATGAGATTATGCCGCGATAGTTAAAATACGCAATACTGCTTCATATAAGCATCCATCAGCGGCAGCAGATGAGCATACTCCTCCTTATCCGCAAGATACTCGCGGATATCCTGCACGGTAACGAGCGCGTGCACCTTGATGCCGAACTCCTCGCCGACCTCCATAACAGCGGTCTTGCCCGGGGTCTGGCCGACCTCACAGCGGTTTACCGAAATGAACATATCGGTAACCTTCACATCTGCGCAGGCCTGCAGCACCGGCATGGTCTCGCGGATAGCGGTGCCTGCGGTGATTACATCCTCGATGATGATCACGCGGTCGCCGTCCTGCGGCTTGTAGCCGACGATATTGCCGCCTTCGCCGTGGTCCTTCGCCTCCTTGCGGTTGAAGAAGAACGGCTTGTCGATGCCGTAATTGCGGGCCAGCGCACCGGAAACCGAGGTAGCAAGCGGGATGCCCTTGTACGCCGGACCGAACATTGCGTCGAACTGATCGCCGACGGTCTCCTTGACCAAAGCTGCGTAAAACTCACCCAGACGGGAGTTCTGCAGACCGGTCTTGTAGTTGCCGGTGTTGACGAAATACGGGGTCTTTCGGCCGGATTTGGTCGTAAAATCGCCGAAGCGCAGTACGTCGGCACTCATCATAAATTCGATAAATTCCTTTTTAGCAGCAGTAAGCATGATCGTTCCACCTTTTTCTATCAATATACTTATCTTCAGTATACCAGAATTTTCGGCAGGGAACAACCCTTTCTGTCAAGCGACGGTCAACAAATTGCACAAATACACAGGGAGATTAACGTGTTATGAACGGAAAACTGTCAAACTCCTGTTGCAGAAAATGAAAAAAAGCGGTAAAATATAATAAGGCAACACCACACAATTAAAGCCGCGGTTCCTTGCGCAGGCTTCGGTCGCGCTGCCGCGGCTCCTTGCGCAGGCTCCGGTCGCGCTGCCGCGGCGCTTTACGGAAATTTTGCGCCCTGACTTCGTTGTGATTTCACGGTAATACACAAAGTATTACCGCAAAACCACGCCTCGCCAGTCCGCAAAAATTACTCGTAAATCGCTCTTGTTCAATTATGTGGTATTGCCTTAGGTATTCTATACCTTCAAGGACGATTTACAATCGTCAAAAACAAAAAGGTGGCTAACAACACAAATGGCATTTCACGGTTTTTCCGCAGAAGGCGTGGATCTTCTGCAACTGAATCGCCTGCAAAACAGCAAAGAATTTTACGATGCACACAAGGACGAGATCAAGCGGTTATCCATCCGGCCCTTTCACGAACTGATCGCGGAAATGACGCCGGAGATGGTCAAGATCGACCCGCAGTTCGTCACCGTGCCGTCCCGCATGGTATCCCGCGTGCGGCGCGATACCCGATATACCAAGGATAAGACGCTCTACCGGGCGAACATGTGGCTGTTCTTCCGCAGAGCACGACGGGAACGCGAATCCGTTCCCGCATACTACTTTGAACTGCATCCCGAATACTGGGCCTTCGGCTGCTGGGGCGCGTGGGGCAGAAGCGAAATGGAAGCGCTGCGCGAAATGATCCTCGCAGAAGACAGGCTGTTCCTTGACGCCTTTCGTGCGGTGAACAGCTGTCCGCAGGTGCACCTTGCGGGCGAGATGTACAAGCGCCCGAAATTCCCGGACGCAAAGCCGGAATATCAGGACTGGCTGAACCGCAAGGAGATCGGCGTGGATTACACAAACAGTGAGGACTTTGCTCCGGTGCTGGACGGCACGTTTGTTCCGTTTATGCTGAAGACCATGCGGCAGCTTGCGCCGCTGTACAGACTGCTGCTCGCGGCGAAGGAACGCGCGGACGCGGCCGGACGGGAGGCGCTGCAATGAGATATCTTGCACTGGATTTCGAGACTGGAAACGCCTCGCCGCTGAGCGCGTGCGCACTCGGCGCAAGCGTGTTTGAGGATAATCAGCTGGTAGATGAGAAAATCTCGCTCATCCGTCCGCCGGAATGCGTGGGCAAGTTCCACTGGGGCAATGTTCGCGTCAACCACATCAAGGAGAAGATGGTCGCGGACGCACCGTCGTTCGCCGAGGTATGGGAGCCGCTCGCCGACATAGCGGAGGGCTGCGTCATCGTGTGTCACAACGCTATGTTCGATACGAATGTGCTTTGCAGCTGTCTGGCGCATTACGGACTGAAAATGCCCGAATGCCGGTACTTATGCACGGTAAAGGTGTCCAAGCGGGTATGGCCTGAGCTGGAAAATCATAAACTGGATACGGTATCCGCCGCGCTGAACATCGACCTGAACCACCACGAGGCCGGGTCGGATGCGCGGGCTGCGGGACTGATCCTGCAGGCGGCTCTGCGCAGGACGGGCAGCGCGGACGCCGACGCACTGGCAGAAAAAATCGGCATGCGGCTCGGCCGGATTTCCTCGATGGGGAAAACGCCGTGCAGCATCGCCGGGGACCCCGAACCCAGGGAGCACAGACGGACAGCACGTCCGCGTAATACGGTGAAACGAAAAGGAGAGAACAAGCTATGAAAAACTATCTGGACAGTATCGACCGCGATGCACTGCGCAGTCGTGCTGAGCGGATGCTGCACACCGCAGGCGATGCCTGCGATCAGGCAGGACGCTTTATGAGCACCACGACCGAAAAGATCCGCGGCTTCTCGCTCATCGAGTTCTTCATCTACGAGACCTGCCTGCTGTCGTTCGGTCTGTGGCTGGGCACCTGCTTCTCTAAATTCTTCAAGAAGTTCCGCGCGATCATCTTCGCAGCGTTTGCCGCAACGTGGCTGTACCTGCTGTGGCGCGTGTTCTTTGATGAGGATGAGGACTGAGCGTATTCAATCTTCATTTTCATCCTCTGACAGCTGACAGGAAGGAGTTTATTGTTGGAAGATCCCAATCAGGAAAAAAAGTCCCGGTTTGACCTGCAGCCGCACTATATCGAGTGGGGGCTGACTGCGTTAGGTGTCATTGTAGCCTGCGTGCTGGTCGTGTTCGTGCTGTTCCGCATGACAATAATCTGGGGCATGATCAAGAAGTTTTTCGGCATCCTCAGCCCGTTCATTTACGGCTTTGTGATGGCGTACCTGCTCATGCCGGTGTTCAACATGCTGTACCGCAATCTGCAGCCGCCGATGTCGCGTAAATTCAAAAACGGCACACGGCTTGCCAAAGGCTTGTGCAGCGCGCTGACGCTGGCCTTCGGTCTGGCGGTTGTAGGCGTGCTGCTGTGGATGGTGCTGCCGCAGCTGGCCACGAGTATCACCTCGCTGGTGGACTCGATGGACCTGTATATGAACGAGATATCCGGCTGGGTGGCGTCGCTGCTGCACAACAACCCGGAAATTGAGCACAGTTTCATGCGCCTGTACGATCAGTTCTCCGCACAGGTGATGAACTGGGCGCAGAATGACCTGCTGCCGCAGCTCGGCAACATGATGAGCGGCGTTGTTACGACCGTAAACGTGCTGATGAATCTGCTGATCGGTGTCATTATCGCGCTGTACATTCTCAACAGCAAGGACACCTTCTGTGCACAGGCGAAAAAGATGACGTACAGCTTTTTCACGGTTGAAAAGGCAAATGCCATCATGGCGCGTGTGGCGCATATTCACCGCGTGTTCGGCGGCTTCATCACCGGCAAACTGATGGACTCGTCGATCATCGGCGTGCTGTGCTTTATCGGTATGCGTCTTATGATCTCGTTCGGCTGGATGACCATGCCGACGTCGTACGCGCTCCTGATTGCGGTTATCATCGGCGTGACCAATATCATCCCGTTTTTCGGGCCGTTCATCGGTGCGATTCCGAGCACCATTCTGATCATGGTCATCAGTCCGGTGCAGGCGCTGTATTTCGTCATTTTTGTGCTGCTGCTGCAGCAGTTTGACGGCAATATCCTCGGACCGAAAATCCTCGGCAACGCCACCGGACTGTCGAGCTTCTGGGTCATGTTCGCCATTCTGCTGTTCGGCGGCGTGATGGGCTTCGCGGGCATGGTGATCGGCGTGCCGCTGTTTGCCGTGCTGTACAGCGTGTTGACCGAGAAGATCAATCATCTGCTGAAAAAGCGCGGTCTGTCCGTGGATACGAACGACTATCGCGGGCATAAGCGCATCGACCCGGAGACACACGCGTTCGTTGAAGCGCAGGAGACAATGCCTCCTGTGAGCGCAAAAGAGCGCCGCCGTGCGGCACAGCAGAAAGATCAGGAAAACAAAAACCAGTAATATGTGCAAAGAGGGACACTGCGAGGCAGCAGTGTTCCTCTTTTGCGTTCTGGTGCAGAACGGAAGGGCGTCGCTTGCGAAGCGAACGGAACTGCGCTGACGCCGCGCGGGCGCACAAGAGGGTAGACACCTGCGGTTTCCACCCTCTTGTGGATCACCCCTTTCCCTTGGATAGTCTGGCGCAGATTGCCGACATGTGACCGCTGCGAAAAAAGGGAACGGCAGAGGATTTTTTCTACCGTAGGGGAGCACAGTGTGCTCCCATGTCGAGACATATTCGTAGCGTCAGATAAATTACTGCTACACATGTGATTTCATCTAAGCAGGCGCGACATAACAGTGCCGCGCAACTCGTCAGCGCGTTATGATAGACAGCACCTACGAGGATAAATGCTGCTAAATAGATAGATTCGTAGGTGCCGTCCATAATCTCCAGACTTACGAGTTGCGCGACACGGGTATGTCGCGCTTGCGTGGATTTAACCGTATGTGTAGCGGTACGCTGTCTGTGAACTGCGAATATTTTGCGAAACAAACGCAAGAGTAACCCGACTGCCGTTCCCCCATTTCGAAGCGGTCACATGTCGGCAATCTGCGCCAGACTAAGAAATAAAGGGAAACGGGAGTTAAGAGGGTAGAAACCGCAGGTGTCTACCCTCTTGCCCTGCCGCGGGGCGCGGCGAATCCCCGCGCTCCGCAGAGCGCAACTCCTCGCTTGATTTCAAGCGAAAAACCTCCCGCCCGTTAGGGGCGAACACGCCTGCGCAGTTCGAGTACCCC